>NZ_JBMOGV010000089.1:0-9401 GCF_049318185.1 Flavobacterium sp.
CATCAATCTCTGAAACTACCGCTGGGTTGGAAGGATTACGAGCTTCTAACAACTCGGTAATTCTTGGTAAACCTCCAGTGATATCTCCTGCTTTAGAGGAACGACGTGGAATCTTAACAAGGATTTTACCTGCTTTGATTTTCTCTCCATCTTCTACCATCAAGTGAGCTCCAACTGGTAAGTTATAAGAACGAATTAATTCTCCGTCTTTACCATAAACCAATAAGGTTGGGATTAATTTTTTATTTCTTCCTTCAGAAATTACTTTTTCTTGGAAACCTGTTTGCTCATCAATTTCTACTTGGAACGATTGTCCTTGTTCTAAATCTTCGTAAGCAATTTTCCCAGTAAATTCAGAAACGATAACTCCATTATAAGGATCCCATTTACAAATAACAGCTCCTTTTTCAACCACATCGCCATCTTTTACACTGATGACAGAACCGTAAGGAATATTATGAGTACTTAACAAGATACCTGTTTTAACATCTACTAATTTTAACTCCGTTGAACGAGAAACAACGATATCCACTTTGTGGCCATCTCCATCCTCTCCAACAACTGTTTTTAAATCTTCGATTTCAAGTTTTCCTCCAAATCTTGCTACAATAGTAGATTCCTCTGAAACGCCACCCGCAACTCCACCTACGTGGAAAGTACGAAGGGTTAACTGAGTACCTGGCTCTCCAATTGACTGTGCTGCGATTACTCCGACAGCTTCACCTCTTTGAGTCATTTTTCCTGTAGCTAAGTTTCTTCCGTAACATTTAGCACAAATTCCTTTTTTGGCCTCACAGGTTAAAGGAGAACGCACTTCCACTTTTTCCAAAGGAGATTCCTCAATAGCTTTAACAAAAGCTTCCGTAATTTGTTCTCCAGAATGAACTAGAACTTCATTGTTCATTGGGTTAATTACATCTTGTAGAGCAACACGCCCCAAAATTCTTTCCCCTAATGTTTCAACGATTTCTTCATTTTTCTTCAAAGCAGAAACTTCAATTCCTCTTAACGTACCACAATCTACAGAGTTTACAATCACGTCTTGTGAAACGTCATGTAATCTTCGGGTTAAGTACCCCGCATCCGCCGTTTTCAAAGCGGTATCTGCAAGACCTTTACGCGCACCGTGAGTAGAAATAAAGTACTCAAGGATTGAAAGACCTTCTTTAAAGTTAGAAAGAATTGGATTTTCAATAATTTCACCACCACCTGCAGTTGATTTTTTTGGCTTAGCCATCAAACCACGCATACCAGTTAACTGACGAATTTGTTCTTTAGAACCCCTTGCTCCAGAATCAAGCATCATATATACTGAGTTGAAACCTTGTTGGTCTTCACGGATATTTTTCATAGCCAATTCGGTCAATTGAGCATTGGCAGAAGTCCAAATATCAATAACTTGGTTATAACGTTCGTTATTGGTAATAAGACCCATGTTATAGTTCACAGAAATACCCTCAACTTGCTCTCTTGCATCAGCAATCAATTTAGTTTTTTGTTCTGGAATTCTAATATCACCTAATGAAAAGGACAATCCACCTTTGAAAGCGAATTTATAGCCCATATCTTTCATGTTATCAAGGAAAGCTGCCGTAGTAGGAACATCGGTTACTGCAAGGATTTTTCCAATAATATCACGTAACGATTTTTTAGTCAATACTTCATTGATATATCCAGCCGCTGGTGGAACTACTTCATTAAAAAGTACTCTTCCTGCAGTTGTTTGGATAACTTTGTATACTAATTCACCATTTTCATTAAAATCTTTAGCACGTACTTTCACACGTGCATTCAACTCTACTCTACCTTCGTTTAAAGCAATATTACATTCTTCAGCCGAATAGAAGGTTAACCCTTCTCCTAAAATTTTCATTTCTGGAGTTGTCAATCTTTCTTTGGTCATATAATACAGACCCAATACCATGTCTTGAGAAGGAACTGTAATCGGGGCGCCATTCGCAGGGTTCAAAATATTGTGAGAAGCCAGCATTAATAATTGTGCTTCTAAGATGGCTTCGGGTCCAAGCGGCAAGTGAACTGCCATTTGGTCACCATCAAAATCCGCGTTAAAAGCCGTACATACTAATGGGTGCAACTGTATTGCTTTTCCTTCAATTAGTTTGGGTTGGAAAGCTTGAATACCTAGTCGGTGCAATGTAGGAGCACGGTTAAGTAATACTGGGTGACCTTTGATTACATTTTCTAGGATATCCCAAACAACTGGCTCTTTTTTGTCAATGATTTTCTTAGCTGACTTAACGGTCTTAACAATTCCTCTTTCGATTAATTTACGAATTACGAATGGTTTGTACAATTCAGCAGCCATATCTTTTGGCAAACCACATTCAAACAATTTCATTTCTGGCCCAACAACAATTACCGAACGAGCCGAATAATCCACACGTTTTCCTAATAAGTTTTGACGGAAACGTCCTTGTTTTCCTTTCAAGGAATCTGAAAGTGATTTTAAGGGTCTGTTTGATTCTGTTTTAACAGCAGAAGCTTTACGAGTGTTATCAAATAAGGAATCTACAGATTCTTGTAACATACGTTTTTCGTTTCTTAAGATTACTTCTGGAGCTTTAATCTCCATCAATCTTTTCAAACGGTTGTTTCTAATAATAACTCTTCTATACAAGTCATTCAAATCCGAAGTCGCGAAACGACCACCATCAAGTGGCACTAAAGGACGCAATTCTGGTGGTATAACTGGTATTACTTTAAGGACCATCCATTCCGGACGATTCTCTCTATTTTTATTAGAGTCACGGAAAGATTCAACCACTTGTAATCTTTTTAATGCTTCTGTTTTTCTTTGTTTAGAAGTTTCATTATTGGCAGCGTGACGCAATTCATAAGACAATGCATTTAAATCTGTACGTGCTAATAAATCCATGATACATTCAGCACCCATTTTGGCAACAAATTTATTGGGATCATTATCATCTAAATATTGATTTTCCGCAGGAAGTGTATCTAAAATATTTAAATATTCTTCTTCTGTTAAAAAATCTAATCTTTGTAATGACTCACCTTCTGCATTCACAGCAATACCTGCTTGGATTACTACATATCTTTCGTAGTAAATAATCATATCTAATTTCTTAGAGGGTAATCCAAGGATATAACCAATTTTGTTTGGCAAAGAACGGAAGTACCAAATGTGAGCTATAGGCACAACAAGGTTGATGTGACCTACTCTATCCCTACGTACTTTTTTCTCAGTAACTTCAACACCACAACGGTCACATACGATTCCTTTATAACGGATTCTTTTGTATTTTCCACAAGCACATTCAAAATCTTTTACGGGACCGAAAATTCGCTCGCAAAAAAGACCATCACGCTCTGGTTTGTGTGTTCTATAATTGATTGTTTCTGGTTTCAGAACCTCACCTCTTGACTCTGCCAAGATAGTTTCTGGAGAAGCTAAACCAATTGATATTCTGTCGAATCTCTTGATAGTATTTTTAGGATCTCTATTATTATTTCTATTATTCATCATAGTTTTTACTATTGATATTATTGAAATTGTATTTTTTGTTGTCCGTTATCGGTTTTCCGTTATCAGTTTTTAACCGATAACAAATAACCGATAACAGCTAACTGATTTTATTCTTCTAATCTGATATCTAATCCAAGACCTTTCAATTCATGCATCAATACATTGAATGATTCTGGTAATCCTGGCTCTGGCATAGTTTCTCCCTTAACGATTGCTTCGTAAGTTTTGGCTCTACCAATTACGTCATCTGATTTAACAGTCAAGATTTCTCTTAGCGTACTCGATGCTCCATAAGCTTCAAGTGCCCAAACCTCCATTTCTCCAAAACGTTGACCTCCAAATTGTGCTTTACCACCCAATGGTTGTTGTGTTATAAGAGAGTATGGTCCTATAGAACGTGCGTGCATCTTATCATCAACCATATGTCCCAATTTCAACATATAGATAACTCCAACAGTTGCTGCTTGATGGAAACGTTCTCCAGTGCCTCCATCATACAAATACGTATGACCGAATTGTGGAATACCCGCTTCGTCTGTTAATGCGTTGATTTGCTCTATAGTAGCACCGTCAAAAATTGGAGTCGCATAGGTTCTTCCTAACTTTTGTCCAGCCCAACCTAAAACAGTTTCATAAATCTGACCGATGTTCATACGAGAAGGTACACCAAGTGGATTCAATACGATATCTACCGGAGTTCCATCTTCTAGGAATGGCATGTCTTCATGACGAACAATACGAGCCACAATACCTTTGTTTCCGTGACGTCCAGCCATTTTATCACCCACTTTCAATTTACGTTTCTTAGCAATATATACTTTTGCTAATTTTAAAATTCCAGCAGGTAATTCATCTCCAACGGTGATGGTGAATTTCTCTCTTCTTAACGCACCTTGTAAATCATTTAATTTGATTTTATAATTGTGAATTAAGTCATTAACAAGACTATTAGTGGCATCGTCTCCCACCCATTGGCCTTTGGTTAAGTGTGCGAAATCTTCAACCGCATGTAACATTTTTTGAGTATATTTTTTACCTTTTGGTAAAACTTCTTCACCCAAATCATTCATTACTCCTTGAGATGTTTTTCCGTTTACTATAGTGAACAATTTCTCTACTAATTTGTCTTTTAATTCAACAAATTTCGTTTCGAATTCCATTTCCAAAGAAGTCAAATCGTCTTTGTCTTTAGTACGCTTCTTTTTATCTTTTACCGCTCTTGCGAATAATTTTTTATCTAAAACCACACCATGCAAAGAAGGGGAAGCTTTCAATGAAGCATCTTTTACATCTCCTGCTTTATCCCCGAAGATAGCTCTTAACAACTTCTCTTCTGGAGTAGGATCTGATTCTCCTTTTGGTGTAATTTTTCCAATTAGAATATCACCAGGTTTAACCTCGGCTCCAATTCTAATCATTCCATTTTCATCCAAATCTTTAGTAGCTTCTTCCGATACGTTAGGAATATCATTAGTCAACTCTTCGTTACCTAATTTAGTATCTCTAACTTCTAATGAATAATCATCAACATGGATAGATGTGAAAATATCATCACGTACTACTTTTTCAGAAATTACAATCGCATCCTCGAAATTATAACCTTTCCATGGCATAAAAGCCACTTTTAGGTTTCTACCTAAAGCTAACTCTCCGTTTTGAGTAGCATATCCTTCACAAAGTACTTGTCCTAATTTCACTCTGTCTCCTTTTCTTACGATTGGTTTCAAGTTGATAGAAGTACTTTGATTCGTTTTTCTGAATTTAATCAAGTTATACGATTTATCATCGGATTCAAAACTCACCATTCTTTCGGCTTCTGTTCTGTCGTATTTAATCGTAATCATATTGGCATCAACGTACTCTACGGTACCGTTTCCTTCTGCATTGATTAACACTCTTGAATCTGAAGCCACTTGACGCTCTAAACCAGTTCCAACTATAGGTGCTTCAGGTCGTAACAAGGGTACAGCCTGACGCATCATGTTAGATCCCATCAACGCTCTATTCGCATCATCATGTTCCAAGAATGGAATTAACGAAGCTGAAATAGAAGCAATTTGGTTAGGTGCAACGTCAGTGTAATGCACTTGTCCTGGGTCAACTACTGGGAAATCACCTTCTTCACGGGCAATAACTTTATCCGCAGTAATTTTTCCTTTGCCATCCATTTCAATGTTGGCTTGCGCAATCATTTTACCTTCTTCTTCCTCAGCACTCAAGTAAATAGGTGTTGATGTTAAATCTACTACACCATTGGTTACTTTACGATAAGGAGTTTCAATGAATCCCATACCATTTACTTTGGCATAAACTCCAAGTGAAGAAATCAAACCAATGTTTGGTCCCTCAGGGGTTTCAATCGGACAAAGTCTTCCGTAGTGAGTATAGTGAACGTCACGCACCTCAAAACCAGCTCTCTCTCTTGAAAGTCCACCTGGTCCTAGGGCTGATAATCTTCTTTTGTGTGTAATCTCGGCTAATGGATTCGTTTGGTCCATAAATTGAGACAACTGATTAGTTCCAAAGAAAGAGTTAATAACCGATGATAATGTTTTAGCATTAATCAAATCAATTGGTGTAAACACCTCGTTATCTCTAACGTTCATTCTCTCACGAATGGTTCTAGCCATACGAGCTAAACCTACGCCAAATTGTTGTGATAATTGTTCTCCAACAGTTCGTACACGACGGTTTGATAAGTGATCAATATCATCAATTTCTGCTTTGGAGTTGATTAATTCAATCAAATATTTTACTATGGTAATGATATCTTCTTTGGTCAAGACTTGCTTTTCCGTTGGGATATCTAAACCAAGTTTTTTATTCATTCTATAGCGACCTACTTCACCTAAGTTGTATCGTTGGTCTGAGAAAAATAATTTATCTATAATACCACGAGCAGTTTCTTCATCAGGCGGTTCTGCATTACGCAATTGTCTGTAAATATGCTCAACGGCTTCTTTTTCAGAATTAGTTGGGTCTTTTTGTAACGTATTATGAATGATGGCATAATCACCTTGATTAGCGTCTTCTTTGTGTAACAAAATAGACTTAACGTTAGAATCAATGATTTCCTCCACATTATCTTTATCGATAATAGTATCTCTATCAAGGATGATTTCATTACGTTCGATAGAAACTACTTCACCAGTATCTTCATCAACGAAATCTTCATGCCAAGTATTTAATACTCTTGCAGCAAGTCGTCTTCCAACATATTTTTTAAGACCTGTTTTAGAAACTTTAATTTCTTCAGCAAGGTCAAATATTTCAAGAATGTCCTTATCTCTTTCAAATCCGATAGCACGGAAAAGAGTAGTAACAGGTAATTTTTTCTTTCTATCGATATAAGCATACATTACACTATTGATATCGGTAGCAAATTCAATCCATGAACCTTTGAAAGGAATAACTCTAGCAGAGTATAACTTAGTACCATTGGCATGGAAAGACTGACCAAAGAAAACACCTGGCGAACGGTGTAATTGTGAAACTACCACACGTTCAGCACCATTGATAACAAAAGTACCACTTGGTGTCATATATGGAATTGTACCAAGATAAACATCTTGTACTATGGTTTCAAAATCCTCGTGCTCCGGATCTGTACAATAAAGTTTTAGTCTTGCCTTTAAAGGCACACTATAGGTTAAACCTCTTTCAATACACTCTTGTATAGTGTAACGTGGTGGGTCAACAAAATAATCTAGAAATTCCAATACAAATTGATTTCTTGTATCAGTTATTGGAAAGTTTTCCATGAAGGTGTTGTACAATCCTTCGTTGCCTCTTTCGTCTGATTTCGTTTCCAATTGGAAGAAATCTTTAAAAGATTTAACCTGAACATCCAGAAAATCGGGATACTGAGGTATGTTTTTAGTAGAGGCAAAATTCAATCTTTCAGTCTGATTTGTTATCATCAATGGACAAAATTTTGATTTAAAAAAAGTAATTTTTGTGTAAAAACACTGTTTAATCTATACTTTTCCTTTTTAAATAATCAATACATCTTTAAAAACAGACCAGGAAATTAGTCTATTTTTTTCTTCGTATGGATTAAAAGTATTTGCGTATTTAAAACTTATTTGATAATAAAATAGTGTTTAATTTTATTATACGAAAAATGGTTTAGGTCTCTGAGTGCTTAAACTCAAGACCTAAACCTAGTTCTAAAACCGAAGTTGAATTATTTTAATTCAACAACAGCTCCAGCTTCTTCTAAAGATTTTTTCAAACCTTCTGCTTCTGCTTTAGTAACTCCTTCTTTGATATTAGATGGTGCACCATCAACTAAATCTTTAGCTTCTTTCAAACCAAGACCTGTTAATTCTTTAACAGCTTTTACAACTGCTAATTTAGAAGCACCAGCTTCTTTAAGTACTACTGTGAATTCTGTTTGCTCTTCAGCAGCTTCACCTCCACCAGCACCACCAGCAGCAACTACTACTGCTGCAGCAGCTGGTTCGATACCATACTCATCTTTTAATATTGTAGCTAAATCGTTAACTTCTTTTACTGTTAAGTTAACTAATTGTTCTGCGAATTGTTTCAAATCTGCCATTTTTTCTATCGTTTAAAATGTTCTTTAATTATTATTTTTTTAGTCTGCTCTAATTATTCTGCGGCTTCGCCTTTTTGCTTAGCATTGTTTAACAATGCAGCAATAACACGTTTAGCAGGCGATTGAAGTAATCCAATGATTTCTCCAATAACTTCTTCTTTTGATTTCAATGAAGCCAAACTGTCTAAAAGAGTATCCCCGATGTAGATTTCACCGTTGATATAAGCTCCTTTAAAAGAAGGTTTGTCTGATTTTTTTCTGAAATCTTTAATGATTTTTGCTGGTGCATTAGCGATGTCTGCAATAAAAATGGAAGAATTTCCTTTTAATACAGAAGCTAAATCGCCATACTCATTAGCGGAAGCTTCCATTGCTTTTTCAAGCAAAGTGTTTTTTACTACTTCTAATTTAATTCCAGCTTTGAAACAAGCTCTTCTTAAACTTGAAGTTGTTTCAGCATCTAATCCAGAAGTATCAGCAATATATACTACATTACTTTCTGCCAACTTTGCAGTTAAATCTTCTATCGCGATTGATTTTTCTTCTCTTGTCATAATAAAATTTGTTTAACTACCAATTATACTGCTTTAGGATCTAAAGCAATAGCAGGGCTCATTGTACTTGACAAGTGAATAGACTTGATGTAAGTACCTTTTGCAGCAGTTGGTTTTAATTTAAGTAATGTTTGAATAATTTCATGAGCGTTGTCTACAATCTTATCTGACTCGAAAGAAATTCTTCCGATACCTGCATGTACGATTCCAGTTTTATCCACTTTAAAGTCGATTTTACCCGCTTTTACCTCAGCAACAGCTTTTCCTATCTCCATAGTTACTGTTCCAGTTTTAGGGTTTGGCATTAAACCTCTTGGACCTAATACACGTCCTAAAGGGCCTAATTTACCCATGATAGCTGGCATCGTGATGATCACATCAACATCCGTCCAACCATCTTTAATTTTCTGAAGGTAATCGTCCAATCCTACATAATCAGCACCAGCCGCTTTCGCTTCTGCTTCTTTATCTGGAGTTACTAAAGCTAATACCTTAGTATCTTTTCCAGTACCATGAGGAAGGGTTACAACACCTCTTACCATTTGATTTGCTTTTCTTGGATCAACTCCTAAACGAACAGCAATGTCAACTGATTCATCAAATTTTGCAGAAGCAACAACTTTCAATAAAGACGAAGCGTCTTTTAAAGAATATAATTTGTTTTTCTCAATTTTTGAAGCAGCTTCTTTTTGTTTCTTTGTCAATTTTGCCATTTCTTACCCTTGTTTTAGAGGAGAATCTCCAGTTACAGTTATACCCATAGATCTAGCTGTTCCAGCAA
>NZ_JBMOGV010000090.1:0-9372 GCF_049318185.1 Flavobacterium sp.
GATTTTGCTCTACGAAGATCTAAGAGCGTTTTAATGTTTGCCATAAATGTTGGTTTATGGTCTTGGAATGTCATTTTGTGCAAACTATGTGCAAACTTTTAAGCCAAAAAAGACCTCACATTACTGTAAAGTCTTTTCATTTGCTCCCCCTCTTGGGCTCGAACCAAGGACCCTCTGATTAACAGTCAGATGCTCTAACCAACTGAGCTAAGGAGGAAGATATTATATCTTTTAAGCGGTTGCAAATATAGAACGAATTTTATTTTTTGCAAATAAAAAACAATAAAATTTCAAAAAACGTTATTTACCTACAATTGCCTTGTAAATATCATTTCCATTAGCAAATAACAATAATGAAATAAGTAAAACAAATCCAACCATTTGGGCTCTTTCTAAGAACTTATCACTTGGCTTTTTGCCCGAAATAATTTCATAGAATAAGAACATCACATGCCCTCCATCTAAAGCTGGAATTGGCAATAAATTCATTACCCCAAGCATTATGGATAGTAAAGCCGTAATACTCCAAAACGCTTCCCAACTCCATGTTTGTGGAAATATATTGAAAATAGCGGCAAATCCGCCCACGCCTTTGTAAGCACCAGTGCTAGGATTAAATATCAATTTCAATTGTTTCCAGTAATTCCCCAATTGAGTAAACCCTTTATCAATGCCAATAGGAATTGACTCCAAGAAACCAAATTGCTCTGTACTGAATTTATAGTAACCCAGTTTTTCTAAATTTTGTTCTTTTAAAGCGCCTAGATTTACGCCTAGTTTACCCTCCTTAGTAATTTTCAACAAAACAGGGACTTTTACTTCATTTCGCAATACAAAACCCGCTACAGTTTTTCCTTTATGAGCTTGAAGTATAACTGCAGCTTGATCAAAATATTTGACAGTATCCCCATTGATAGAAATGATAATATCTTTTGGCTTTAATATACCTTTGTTAGGTGAATCATCAGCTAAAGCACCAACGACAAAAGGCATTCTTAGAGCAATTAAACTTTTTTTATCGGCATCAATAAAGTTACCTATAAAGTTGTGAGGAATAGTTATAGTTTGATCTGCTCCATCTCGCTCTAACACCACACTTTTAGATGTTAAAATATCTAAATTAACGGATGGCTCAAATCGTTCTATCTTTTTTCCATCAATAGCTACTAGTTTATCTCCTGTTTTAAATCCAAGTTTTTCAACAACAGGATTAGTAATCCAAACACCGTCTTTTATGTTGTCATTTTTGATATAGTATTCCCCATATACATAAGTCATTCCTATGTAGATTAAAAACGCTAAAATAAAATTCACCGTAACGCCACCAAGCATAATAATTAAACGTTGCCAAGCTGGTTTTGAACGAAATTCCCAAGGTTGTGGCTCTTGAGCTAATTGTTCCTTGTCCATGCTTTCATCTATCATTCCTGATATTTTTACATAACCTCCTAATGGTAACCAACCAATACCATATTCTGTTTCACCAATTTTCTTTTTGAATAAAGAAAATTTAATGTCAAAAAACAAGTAGAACTTTTCCACTCGGGTTTTGAATAATTTGGCAGGAATGAAATGTCCTAATTCGTGAAGTATGATTAACAGCGATAAGCTTAATAAGAATTGAGATGATTTGATTACAATTTCCATTTTTTATTGTCAGTTTCTTTTAAAAGCACAAAAGTAAGGTTTTCACCTTACCCCTGCATATAATATTTTATGAAGATTATTTTTTTATGAATTTTTTATGAAATGTCCCTTCAGAAGTTTGAATATCTAGATAATGAACACCCGTTGACAAAGTAGTTACGTTAAAATCTGAATTTGTATTTTCTAATACTATTTGTCCAAGATGATTATAAACAGTTACTTTTTGTAAAACAACAGTAGATGGCATTTGAATATGCAATACATCAGAACTTGGATTAGGATATATACTTACAGTATCATTGATATCAAAGTTTTGATTACTTAATGTTACTGTGGAGTTTTTAGAAATAATATGTCTATCGGGATCAAATTCAACACTAGTAATAGGAAAGGCAACATTTTGTATAAATTCTTCACCATCTACAGTATTATCCAAAACTAAATCGGCTTGCTCGCCATTGGCTCCGAACACTCTAACCGGAACAGGCATTTCAAAATAGGTAACCGAAGGATCAGACTGCGTTTGATTCACCACAAATTTAACTTGTCCTGTTCCCCAATTTTGAGCTGATATAGTATAAATTGGATACCCTTGATTGTAAACCCAATCATTAAAAAATTCGGTTAAATCTTGACCATAAACCGCTTCTAAATGAGTTTGCAAATCAGCTGTAACGGCATATTTATAGGCCAAATCAGTATCAGCTAAATAATTTTTTAAAGCTTGAAAGAAAGCAACATCACCCATTTTGAAACGCAACATTTCCAAAACCATGGCTCCTTTATTATAACTTAATCGGCTACTGAAAATACGGTTAACACTAGTGGCTTGTGTATCAGTTAAATAAAGATTACCTGTAGGGAATGTTGTAATATTATTAATCATAGCGTCTTTTTCAGATATAAAAGCCGTTGAGCCATCAATGTCTTCAATTACCAATGCGGCTAAATAAGTAGCAAATCCTTCATTAAGCCAAATATCTTTCCAAGTCCCACAAGTAATTTTATCACCAAACCATTGGTGGGCTAATTCATGAGCGATTAATTCTCTGCTAAAATTTTGCATAAAAGATACCGTAGTATGTTCCATGCCGCCACTCCAACCAAACTGGGCATGACCATATTTTTCATTTTTAAACGGATAGGGTTCAAAAAGTGTTTCATATAAAGTCATTATGTCTGGAGTTTGAGACAAATCAGAAACAGCAGAAGCATAATTTTCAGGATAGATATAATTTATAATTGGAAAAGAAGTTGTAATTCCAGCCGTCTGATTATATACTCGATAATTGGTCACCGCTAAAGCTATCAAATAAGCTGGAATAGGATAACCGTGATGAAAGTGAGTTGTTTTATTAGCCCCCGAAATTACTGGAGCTGTGGTCTCAACTCCGTTGGCAACACTAACATACTGTGATGGCGCCGTAATATGTATATCAATACTATCTATCTTGTCATTTAAATCTTGTTTACAAGGCCACCAATCTTTGGCGCCAAAAGGTTCTGATAGTGTCCATATAATAGGCGAACCATTATGAGTGCTTTTAGTAAATGCTTGTTCGCCAGTAGCTGGTGCCCCAGAATAATTAATTTCTACTGTAGTAGAGTTTCCAGTAGTTATAGTTGTACCAAGATTAATTACCAATTCGTCACTGGTATTTTGAGTGAAAGTTAAATTGGTGCTACCTCTTTTTACAGTATTTACGGTTAATTGATTGGTTAAATCAAAGGTAACTTTAGTCATATTTGACAATGCTTTGAAAGTATGAGTGACTTTTCCTGTAATTGCATAAAAATTAGGATTAATCGTGAATTCTAATTTACTATAGGTCAAGTCATAATTAGCCGTATTAGAGTTTACTTGCAAATTCATAAGCTTTGAAGCCGATTTCATTTCTGCTTCAGCAATTCTATTAGTCATATTATGATTGTTTTGAGCAAAAACAGAACATAGCGAAAGACAATACAGTAAAACGTAGTTTTTAATCATGATAGCAAGGTAATTTTTGCGAATATAATAATAAAGAATACTAATTATTATTAAATTTTTGGTAAAAAGTTATAAGAAAAACAGATTCGTACTAGTTTTCTCTAAAATAAGTTTCGTTTTTTATTTTTTTTTAAATTAAAGTTTAACCAAGAAAAAACCATGAAGAAACAATAATTAAATTCGTATGAAACATTTCATTAAATTTGCGTTCTTATAAAGAAAATGTCATGTTACAAATAAGTTACATTAGAGAGAATAAAGACAAAGTGATTACTGCTTTAGCGAAAAAACATATGGATGCCGGAGCTATTGTTTCAGCAATAATCCTTTTAGATGAAAACAGAAGAAGCACTCAAGTTGCCCTTGATAATACCTTAGCCGAAGCCAATAAACTTTCCTCAGCCATTGGCGAAATGATGAAAAATGGTGAAAAAGCTAAAGCCGAAATTCTAAAACAAAAAACAACTCAGCTCAAAGAAACTAGCAAAGAATTATCTGAAAAATTAGAAGCTTTTGCAAACGATTTGACTCAAAAAATGTATTTGTTGCCCAATCTTCCTGCCGACATCGTTCCTGAAGGCAAAACACCAGAAGAAAATCTGAATGTGTTTCAAGAAGGAGAAATCCCAGTTTTATATGAAGGAGCACAACCTCATTGGGAATTAGTAAAAAAATATGACATCATCGATTTTGAATTGGGTGTAAAAATTACTGGTGCAGGTTTCCCTGTTTATAAAGGAAAAGGTGCTAAACTACAACGCGCTTTGATTTCTTATTTTTTAGATAAAAACACAGAAGCTGGTTACCAAGAATTCCAAGTGCCGCATTTAGTAAATGAAGCTTCTGGTTATGGAACGGGACAATTGCCAGATAAAGAAGGACAAATGTACCATGTTGGTATCGATGATTTATACTTAATTCCAACTGCCGAAGTTCCTGTGACCAACTTGTTTCGTGATGTGATTTTACAAGAAAATGATTTGCCTGTTTTATGTACAGGTTACACACCTTGTTTTCGTCGTGAAGCAGGTTCTTATGGCGCACATGTTCGCGGTTTAAATCGTTTACACCAATTTGACAAAGTAGAAATTGTTCGTCTAGAACATCCTGACAAATCTTATGAAGCTTTGGATGGCATGGTTGAACACGTAAAAAATATTCTGCAAGAATTGAAATTACCATACCGAATTCTGCGCCTTTGTGGAGGGGATATGAGTTTTGCTTCCGCATTAACTTATGATTTCGAAGTATTTTCAACAGCACAAGATCGTTGGTTAGAAATATCTTCGGTTTCTAATTTTGAAACCTTCCAAGCCAATCGATTAAAATTGCGTTTTAAAGGTAAAGATGGAAAAACACAATTGGCTCATACACTCAACGGAAGTTCATTAGCTTTACCAAGAGTTTTAGCTGGTATAATTGAAAATTATCAAACCCCAGAAGGCATAGTAATTCCAGAAGTATTGCGCCCTTACACTGGATTTGATATCATTAACTAAAAGTTAATCTTTCGTAAACAACATACTAAACCGACACAAAAAATGTTACTTTAGTACGAAGTTGATTTTAATAAAATCTATGAAAAAAATTCTTTGTATAACATTCTTGTTACTTTCCATTCTTGTTCATGCACAGAACGAGCAATTGGCCAATAATTATTTTGACAGAGGAGAATTCGAAAAAGCATTAATTAGTTATCAAGATTTACTCAAAACCCAAATGGGTAACTTTAATTATTTTCAAAGAGTTGTAGAATGTTACCAACAGTTGCAACAATATGATAAAGCTCAAAAAGCCATTGAAGAACAATTAGAACGTTTTAAACAAAATCAAGTATTAGTTGAATTGGGATACAATTATCAATTGCAAAAAAACCAAGAGAAAGCGACAAAATATTATGACCAAGCCATCTCCAAAATCAAAAAAAATGCCGTTGAAGTCTATGGAATTGCTTATACTTTTGAAAAAAAAGCCCTCTATGATTATGCCTTATTAGCTTATAAAACAGCCCTTGAAACAGATCCTAAATTGAGTTTTAATTTTCAAATGGCAATGCTCTTTGGGCAACAAGGAAATACTGATTTGATGATAGAAACCTATCTCTTGGAATCTTTTCAAAACCCGCAAAATCTTCCTGTTATTCAAAATCAATTAGCACTATTTATGATAGATAATGGTGATGTTAGCTTTAACGATACATTGAAAAAAGCCTTATTGCTGAGAACTCAAAAAACACAAGATATTTTCTGGAATGATTTCTTAAGCTGGTATTTTGTGCAACTAAAGGAATACGGAAAAGCTTTTATACAACAAAAAGCAATTTACAAAAGAAAACCAGATTCGTTCGGGAATATTATCAATTTAGCTCAAATGGCGATTAATGATAATGACCAAGAATCAGCTAAAGAAATTTTGACCTTTGTACTAGACAATACAAAAGATTTAGACGTGCTCATTCAGTCACATACCTATTTGATAGAAATGGAAATTGACCATGCTTTAGAAAAAGACTATTCGGCTATTACTGCAGAATTAGACGCTTTGATAAAAGAATTTGGTGTGAGCCCATACACACTTTCATTATTAAAACTCCAAGCAAATTTTACTGCATTTCATTTAAAAGATTCAGAAAAAGCAAAAGCAATTTTGAAAAATGCTATGGAAATTCCAATCAACAGGAATCAATTGGCAGAAGTAAAAATGGAATTGGCAGACATACTGCTTTATGAAGAAAAATTCAACCAAGCATTGATTTATTATTCTCAAATTGACGAAGAGATGGGTGGCGATGTTATTGGACAAGAAGCTAGTTTGAAAACAGCCAAAACTAGTTATTTTAAAACTGATTTTGATTGGGCATCACACCAATTAAAAGTACTAAAATCGGTGTCATCACAATTGATAGCCAATGATGCTTTGGATTTATTCTTGTTAATAAGCGACAATACTGTTGAAGACTCAACCCAAGTAGCGCTGAAGAAGTTTGCTCGAGCAGATTTTCTTTTATTTCAAAACAAAAAACAAGAATCTTTAGCACAATTTCAATTGATTTTAAAAGAACACAAAGGCGAAGACATTGAACCTGTTACTCTCTTGCGTATTGGAAAAATCTATGAAAAAATGGGTGATTTCAATAACGCGTTAGAAAATTATAACGAAATCATTACCAAGCACAAAGACTGCATTTACATAGATGAAGCGCTTTACTTTTCAGCGGAAATTTATAATTCACAGTTGAATGCTATTGAAAAAGCAAAACCACTCTACGAGGAAATGATTTTCAAACACGAAGACAGTATTTACTTTGTTGACTCGAGGAACAAATACCGAAAGTTGCGAGGAGATACAAATCTTTAGTGTTAAGTTAGCAGTCGCAGTTAGCAGTTTTTCATGAACTTCATAAATCTTTTAAACTTATAACCCATAAATCAAAAATGATACTTTACAACGTTACTATAAACATACATGAAAGTGTTCATGACCAATGGATGCAATGGATGCAAGAAAAGCATATAAAAGATGTTTTATCCACGGGAAAATTCACTTCGGCTCGAATGGTAAAAGTTTTGATTGAAGAGGAAATGGGCGGAACAACCTATTCTATTCAATACACGACTGATAGCAAAGAAACTTTGCAAAACTATTATGAACAAGATGCGCCAACACTTCGTGAAGAAGGTCATCGTTTATTTGGAGACAAAATGCTAGCTTTCAGAACAGAATTGGAGTTGATTTCGGAGCACTAGTCTTTTGTCATTGCTTCGCCAGTTCGCTGACACTTGTGTCCCGCGCAGGTGGAAATCCGAAACTAATAGTAAAATAGAATAAAGTTAATAAATGATTGTCTTTCCCGCGAAGGCGGGAATCCAGAAAAAATAAACACGGATTACCGCCTGCACGGGAAAGACAAAAAAGAGAAGAAAGAGTATAGAAATAAAACAGCAGATGTTTAAAACCATCCATCAATATTATGTATACATTTTAGCCAGTAAAAAAAATGGAACCTTATACATTGGGATGACAAATGATTTAGAAACAAGAGTTTTACAACACAAACAAAAAATAAATGAAGGTTTTACTTCAAAATATAATGTGATAAATTTAGTTTATTTTGAAAACCATCAATATGTAAACGATGCCATTAAAAGAGAAAAGCAACTCAAGAAATGGAATCGTCAATGGAAAATAAATTTGATTGAAGAAGAGAATAAAGATTGGAAAGACCTGTCTGAAAATTGGAATAATTAATATAGATTCCCGCCTGCTCGGGAAAGACAAGCGAAAATGAATGACGTAAAAGCCAAAAAACATCTCGGACAACATTTTTTAACCGATGAAACTATTGCAAAAAACATAGCCGATACACTAAGCTTTTCTGGCTATGATACCATTTTGGAAATTGGCCCTGGAATGGGCGTTTTAACTAAATATCTTTTAGAAAAACCTACCACAACATATGTTATTGAAATTGACCAAGAATCGGTGGAATATTTAGCTACACATTATCCCAAATTGCAAGGAAAAATTATTTCCAAAGATGTTTTAAAATATAATATTAATGAGGTTTTTGAAGGAAAATCATTTGCTATCATCGGCAATTTTCCCTACAATATTTCAACCCAAATTGTTTTTCGTTGTTTAGAATTGCGCGAACAAGTTCCTGAGTTTTCGGGCATGTTTCAAAAAGAAGTAGCCGAACGAATTTGTTCCAAAAAAGGCAATAAAGTATATGGGATTTTATCCGTTTTAGCTCAAGCTTTCTATGATGCTGAATACCTTTTCACGGTTGACGAACATGTTTTTAATCCGCCCCCAAAAGTAAAATCGGGTGTTTTACGATTGCGTAGAAAAGAAAATTTTCATTTGCCTTGCAATGAAAAAATGTTTTTTAGTGTAATAAAAACTGGGTTTCAACAGCGTCGTAAAACATTAAGAAATAGTTTAAAATCCTTCAATCTTTCGGATAATTTAAAAGAAGATAGTATCTTTGACCTCAGACCTGAGCAACTTTCTGTAGAACAGTTCATCGAACTTACCTTAAAAATAGAAGCCAATGCAGTTTAAAATCAGCAAAGAACTCTTAGCGCAAATTGAGCAACTCATTCACTCCAAAAATGATTCGGAGTTGGAAGTGTTGCTTAATGATTTGCACCATGCCGATATTGCTGAGATTTTTGATGAATTAGAAATTGAAGAAGCTACTTATATATTTAAAATTCTAGATAGCGAGATCACCGCCGAAATTCTGCCTGAACTAGAAGATGATATTCGTGAAAAAATTCTTCAAGGCCTTTCTGCCAAAGAAATAGCCGAAGAATTAGACGAGTTAGACACCGATGACGCCGCCGACATTATTGCCGAACTTTCACAAAGCAAAAAAGAAGAAGTAATCTCCGAATTAGAAGACGTTGAACACGCCAAAGACATTGTCGATTTATTGCGCTACAACGAAGATACTGCCGGCGGTTTGATGGGAAAAGAATTGGTTAAAGTCAATGAAAATTGGAATGTATTAACTTGTGTGAAAGAAATGCGTATTCAAGCAGAATATGTCACCAGAGTTCATTCGATTTACGTCGTAGATGATGAAAATCGTTTGAAAGGCAGATTGTCGCTAAAAGATTTATTGACCACTTCTACCAAAACACCAATCAGCGAAGTGTATATCAAAAAAGTAGATTCTGTAAAAGTGGACACGCTAAACACTGAGGTAGCTAGAATCATGCAAAAATATG
>NZ_JBMOGV010000091.1:0-9219 GCF_049318185.1 Flavobacterium sp.
AATTATTTTTTTCTTTCAATTACATAATTTACCATCAGTGAAAGCGCATCACGATAGTCAGATTCAGGGAAATTATTTAAGATTTGAAGCGCTTCTTGTTGAAATTGCGCCATTTTTTTTTCGGCATAATGCAAACCATTTTTATCTTTTACAAATTGGATAACTGCTGCGACACGTTTTTTATCCTTATTATGATTTTTGATAGAATTAATACACCAGCTTTTTTCTTTAGATGTACAATTATTCAAAGCGTATATTAAAGGCAAGGTCATTTTTTGTTCCTTGATGTCTATTCCGGTGGGTTTTCCAATCGCATCATCAGTATAATCAAACAAGTCGTCTTTGATTTGAAATGCCATTCCGATGAGTTCACCAAATTTTCGCATGGCTTCTACTTGTATCTCGTCCTCGGAAACAGATTTTGCACCAAGAGCACAACAGGAGGCAATTAGAGTTGCTGTTTTTTTTCGGATGATTTCATAATATATTTCTTCAACAATATCCAATCGGCGTGCTTTTTCTATTTGAAGTAATTCACCTTCACTCATTTCACGAACGGCAACTGAAATTATTCGCAGCAAATCAAAATCGCCATTATCAATGGAAAGCAATAATCCCTTGGACAGGAAATAATCACCGACGAGAACCGCAATTTTGTTTTTCCATAAAGCATTGATAGAGAAAAAGCCACGTCGTCGATTACTATCATCTACTACATCGTCATGAACTAATGTTGCTGTGTGAATCAATTCGATTACACTTGCACCTCGAAAAGTTCTTTCATTAACCTCATCCTTTTCGGAGAGCATTTTGGCGACCAAAAAAACAAACATGGGACGCATTTGTTTTCCTTTTCGGTTTACGATATAATAGGTAATTCTGTTTAGTAAGGCAATTTTGGAAGTCATCGATTCGTAGAACTTCTTTTCAAAAAGTTCCATTTCCTCCTGAATGGGTTTTTTTATTTGTGAGGTGATGTTCATCGCATTCAAAGATACAACAATGCTATTGTTTGAAAAATTTTTTTACCTTTGATTAAACCTTTTTTAAAAAAGAAACTCTTATCTAGCAAACCATTAAAAAATAGAATATGAAAACAAAGAATTTATTAGGCATTATAGCATTCGTTGCTATTTTTACATTGGGAAGTTGTTCAAAAGACAACAACTCGTCTGACACAAGTCTAACTAGTGCTGATGCAGTAGCTGCTAACAAAATGGATAAGGCTTCAAATGATATTTCAGATGTTGTTGAAGATGTTTATTTTCAGCAAAATCCTTCAAGTGCAGGAAAAAATGCGACTACATTTGTAACATTATTGCCAATGTGTGCATCAGTTAGTGCCGCTACTACAACCCCAACTTCTTGGGAGAGAACAGTAACTTTTACTAATTGTACCTTTAACGGAAATATTTTAAATGGGCAGATTATTGTTTCTGGAGCATTACCATTACCTACTGCAAATACTTTAGCTACTACTGGTTATACTATCAATTATGAATTTATGAATTTTACTCATAATGCTATTTTGATTGAAGGTAATAGATCGATTACACGAAAATTTGCTAGTAGCCAACTCTCAGCAGATAACCATCCTATTCATATAATAGACATAGACATGACCGCTACTTTCCCTAATGGAGAAGTATATACTAGAGTGGGAACAAGAACAAGAGAATGCGTTGAGAATTTCGGAGATGGAATTTTGAGTAATAATGTCTATAAAATATACCAATCTATTACTAATACTAGACCTAACGGTGCACAACATTCTCATGTTGTTTTAGAAACATCTCCACTTAAAATAGATATGGCTTGTCAATACAAAGTGATTAGTGGAGTTTTAACTATAACTGGTACAAATAATACGGCTGTTATAGATTATGGAAATGATACGTGTGATAATAATGCTACCATTGCCATTAATGGAGGAGCAGCAACTCCATTTACTTTCGGAAATTAAAATTTGTTGATTATAAAAGGAAAAAGTCCCGACTTTAGATTGAAGTCAGGACTTTTTTATGATTTATTAGCTAATTGTCCGCATGCTGCATCAATATCTTTTCCGCGACTTCGGCGGACTTTTGCAACGATATCATTTCGTTCTAAAGCTTTGATATAATTATCGATAGCAGCATCAGAAGCTTGTTGGAACTCTCCGTCATCAATGGGATTATATTCTATCAAATTCACTTTACAGGGAACCTGTTTGCAGAATTTTACCAATGCATCAATAGATGCTTTATCATCGTTAATTCCTTTCCAAACAACATATTCGTAGGTTATTTTACTTTTGGTTTTTTGATACCAATACTGTAATGCTTCTTTCAATTCGGGCAACTGAAAGTTTTTTGTAAACGGCATAATGTGATTTCGGGTTTCTTCAATAGCCGAATGTAACGAAACGGCCAATTTGAATTTGACCTCATCATCCGCCATCTTTTTAATCATCTTAGAAACTCCCGATGTGGAAACAGTAATACGTTTTGGCGACATTCCTAACCCTTCTTCTGAAGTAATCATAGCAATGGCTTTCATTACATTGTTATAATTCATCAATGGTTCTCCCATTCCCATGAATACTATATTTGAAAGTGGTCGGTTGTAATACAAACGACTTTCTCTATCTATGGCAACTACTTGGTCATATATTTCTCCCGGTTCGAGATTTCGCATTCTTTTTAATCGAGCTGTGGCACAAAAATTACAATCTAAACTACAACCTACTTGGCTTGAAACACAAGCTGTAGTTCTAGTTTCTGTTGGAATCAAAACACTTTCAACAATCAAACCGTCGTGAAGTCGAACAGCATTTTTTACCGTTCCGTCTTCACTGCGTTGCATGGTATCAACTTTGATGTGATTTATAACAAAATTGTTTTCGAGCATTGCACGAGTCTCTTTAGAAACATTAGTCATGTCTTCAAAATTGTGTGACGCTTTACTCCAAAGCCATTCATACACTTGATTACCGCGAAATGCTTTGTCGCCATTGGCCACAAAAAAATCGCGTAATTGTTCTTTGGACAGACTTCGGATGTCTTTTTTCTCGATTTCCATGGCGTAAATTTAGGGTATTTTGGTTAGTTGTTAATTTGTATTTTTGTAAAAAATAAAACCATGCATTTCCTTTCCGAAGAATTAGATTCTTATGTTGCCAATCACTCCGAAAATGAACCTGAATTATTGGCGCAATTAAATAAAGAAACACACCAAAAAATACTACAACCTAGAATGTTGAGTGGTCATTTTCAAGGAAGAGTGTTGAGTATGCTTTCTAAAATTATTCATCCGAATACCATTCTTGAAATTGGTACTTATACGGGATATGCTACACTTTGTTTAGCTGAAGGGTTAGCAGAAAATGGCACTATAGATACATTAGATATCGAAGAAGAATTAGTTGATTTTCAGCGAAAATATTTTGACAAAAGTCCATGGGCAAATCAAATAATACAACATCTTGGTGATGCTATAGAAATTATTCCAACTTTGAACAAAAAATATGATTTAGTTTTTATTGATGCCGACAAGGAAAACTACATTAGTTATTTCCATTTAATTATTCCGATGATGAATAAAGGTGGCATTATTCTTTCGGATAATGTTTTGTGGAGTGGCAAAGTTTTAGAAGAAATAAAGCCCAATGACATTACCACAAAAATACTTTTAGAATACAATCAACTGCTAAAAGAGGATAACAGAGTAGAAACTGTTTTGTTGCCCATTCGTGATGGATTGACGGTTTCGAGAGTGAAATAAAAATTACGAATTACGAATTACGAATTTTGAAAATAATTTATAACAAATAAATCCAAAAGTAGCTCCAAAAGCATAACCCGTCATAATATCTAATGGAAAATGCAATCCCAAGTAAATTCTACTGTAAGCAAATAGTAAAGGAAACAGCAACAGTAAATAAGTGTGTTTATAAAACTTCTTCAAAATCATAAAAGCAAAAACTGCAGTTGCCATAGAGTTTGTAGCATGACCTGAAAAGAAACTATAAGAAGGACTTGATTTCACAATTCTGATTATAGTTTTTATTTCTTCATCATTACAAGGTCTCGAGCGTTCGAAATACCATTTAAATAGATTGGCACTTTGGTCACAAAACAGCACTAACAATGCTGTAAAAAGTAAATAATAACCAAAGTTTTTCCAACCGAGTTTTTTTTGAACAAAAGAAAAAATCAAAAGAAAAAATGGAGTCCAATAGACTGGTTTTGTAATCATCAACCAAAGACCGTCGAATGAAGATGAACCTAATCCGTTTAAAAAAACAAGAAGTTCTTTATCTAGATCAATGATTTTTTCCAGCATTATAATTGTCTTTTTATGGGGCCTGTTAAATCCTCGATATCTTGTGTTGCTTTTTGAACAGGATTGGTTAGATTTGTATCCAATCCTTCTTTTATCTTGTCAACTTCTGTAGTGAAAGTAGCCGTTAACTCTTTCATTGAAGTATCAATGCCATTAGCTTCAGCTCCTTTTTGAATTTCAGATTTTATTTCATTAGTAGCATTTTTTAACTGCGCCATTATCTTTCCTAATGTTCTTGCAATTTCAGGAACTTTATCAGAACCAAATAGCATCAACGCTATGAAAATTATAAATAGTATTTCGCCACCGCCTATTCCAAACATATTCTTTAGTTACTAAATTAAAGTACAAATTTACAAAGTTCTATTAATCAAATTTTGATTTCTCAACTGTTTTTGGCCATGAATTATTAGCCGTTTCGATATCGGCTGTTTCTTCTTTGGGGTCAAGTACAATTTTTTTTATAGCTTTTTTGGTAGCAAATGTTCTACTCACTTCTTTATCATTCACTCTCCAAATTTGAGCTGGAAAATAATGGTTTTCAGTAGTTCCATCTTCAAAGATGATTTCTATAATTATTGGCATCACTAAACCACCAGGCTTATCAAAAGTAACTTGGTAAAAATATTTTGGCTCGTTTAATGTTAATTTTTCTTCTGCAGTGAAATGTTGGTTTATATATTCATTTAATGCTTGATAATCTGAAGATTTGAATGGCTTGTTTAATTCTGGTTTAAAATCTTCGGTTCCTTCAGCAATCATGTAAACCACTGGTCCAATAGTTGTATCTCTTCTTCGTTTTGGTTTCGTTGAATTTTTTGCCTCAGTTGAAGGTTCACTGCTTACAAAATATTTTTTTACTTCCTTTATACCAATATCATTGTAATCTGTGGTATAAAACCAACCTCTCCAAAACCAATCTAAATCAACTGCCGAGGCATCTTCCATGGTTCTGAAAAAATCTTCTGGAGTTGGATGCTTAAATTTCCATCGATTAGCATAAGTCTTAAATGCATAATCAAACAACTCATGTCCCATAATTGTTTCACGAAGAATATTCAGTGCTGTGGCTGGTTTCCCATAGGCATTATTTCCAAACTGACGAATACTTTCTGAATTGGTCATAATAGGCTCTAATCCTTTTTGATCGCCACTCATGTAGGGAACTATATTTTTAGCAGGTCCACGACGAACAGGAAAATTGGCATCAAATGTTTTTTCGGCCAAAAATTCCATGAAAGAATTCAATCCTTCATCCATCCATGTCCACTGACGTTCATCTGAATTGATAATCATAGGAAAATAATTATGTCCAATTTCATGACATATTACACCTAACATTCCATATTTGGTTTGGTCTGTATATTTTCCGTTTTCATCAGGGCGACCATAATTCCAGCAAATCATTGGGTATTCCATTCCTTGATCTCTGGCATTGATAGAAATGGCTTTCGGATAAGGATAGTCAAAAGTATAGCTAGAATAACTTTTTAAAGTATGTGCTACTATTCTAGTAGAATATTGTTCCCACAACGGATTTCCTTCTTTTGGATATAATGAAATTGCCATGGCGGTGGTATTTCCTGTTTTAACTGCCATAGCATCATAAATGAATTTTCTTGAGGTAGAAATTCCAAAATCGCGCACATTTTCTGCTTTGAATTTCCAGGTTTTTTTGGCAGTTGAAAATCCCTTTTCCCTAGCTTCGGCTTCGGCTTGTGTTACCACAACTACTGGATTGTCAAAAGATTTTTCGGCCTCAGCATATCTTTTTAATTGTTCACGAGTAAAAACTTCACTTCTGTTTAACAAAGTTCCTGTTGCTTCCAAAATATGATCAGCTGGAACCGTAATATTGACTTCAAAGTTTCCAAAGGTTAATGCAAACTCTCCAGAACCCCAAAATTGCATGTTTTGCCAGCCTTCCACATCATTATAAACCGCCATTCTTGGATAAAACTGCGCTAAAACATATAAGTTATTACCATCTTTATCAAAATGTTCATAGCCCGAACGACCACCATCTAATAAATAATTATTGATGTTATACCACCATTTTATAGAAAATGTAATCTTTTCTCCATGTTTCAAAAACATAGGCAACTCTATTCTCATCATGGTTTGATTAATTGTATACTGCATAGGTTTCCCGTTGACATCTTTTACATAATCAATTCTAAAACCACCATCAAAATCTTCTTCTAAATATTTTCTAGAGAAATCTTTAACCGAAATTGACGAATCCGTTTTATTGCTTTCTACCAAAGGCGAATTGGAATTTCTTGCTTTTTCATTTTGGTCTAATTGAAGCCACAAATAATCTAACGATTCTTTGGCATTATTGGTATAGGTTATGGTTTCAGTGCCATAAAGTTTTTGATTTTTATCATCTAATTCCACATCAATTTTATAATCGGCTTGTTGCTGATAATATTCTGGCCCTGGCGCACCAGCTGCTGTACGATACATAGTAGGCGTTGCCAACAAATCATACATTTGTTTGAACTTATCTGGATTTCTGTAATCAGAATTAGAAGTTTTGGAAGTTTCTTGAGCCTGTAAAATACTCATAAACAGCATTAAAAAAAAAGTAGCTATTTTTTTCATAGACTATAAATTAAGGTATAAAAGTAAAAAAATATATGGCTTAATGATGAATAAAATTTATTTTAACATACCGTATTTGGTGGAAGAAGTTAATAATAAACTCTTCTTTTCGCCAGCATTATTAAATTGAATAATATTCTGTTGTTCAGGATATAGTTCTGTAAGAATAGAATTTTCAATTTTGAGGGAATTTATTTTGGAAATATCTTTAATTCTGAAATAACAAATAAGCACATTGTTTTCATTTTCTTGGCTCAAAAACTCCATAGATTTTAGCTGACCGTTGACAATCAATTTGAACTTGTCTGATAAATATTTTTTCATCAAAACGATATCTTCTGGTGTTCCTTTTTCTGAGCCAATAAAAGTTCTTTTTGAATATTGCTTTTTTAATGCTTCGTTCAAATCATCGTCAAAAATGCGGGTAGTGATTTGAAGCATTTTTTTCTGAGGCACGTAATTTATTTGGTAAATTGCAGTGTAAAAACGATGATAGCCCGCAGAAGTCAGCAATAGAAAGATTAATATAAAAAAAGGGAATTTAAAAGTTCTTTTCATTCTTTAAAAGTAATTATTTTATAGTTACTAATTCCAGATATTTAGTTGCTAAATCCGAGAAGATAAATCGAGCCATCATTTTTTTCTTGGCATTCAGCGCCTCTTCTAATTTTTGGTCTTCAACAGCATAATACCAAAAACCTCGAAGATACTCTTTTGGGATCTTTAGGTTTTCCAAAAAGTATTCTTCCTTGAACATATACTCTATTTTATTTAGCAGGTATTCTTTCTTCTCAATCTTCAGTTCTTTCTTTAACATAGCGGTTCTTCCCGAAATGGCATTCAATATAGGATCTAATCCCATCGAAAAACCAATAGTTGGACCTAAAAAATCAGTTACATCATAATCGGAGGCTGTTTTTAATCTTCTTTCTGCTGGCGTATATTTTTTGGGTTGTTTTAGGAGAATTCCAAGCGAAACCGCATTGATATTGGGATAAGTTTTCACTTCTACTTCATCTAGCGGAATGACTTTGGCATGTAACGTAATCACAAAAAGTTTTTTAATTATTTCGTTTTCATCAATAACAGCCTTTTTTGTTATGACTTGTAAACCCGAAAATTGTAAAGTATCACCTAGTATTACAAACATTGAAAAGTTGCCATTTTCATCCGTGACAGTATTTGATTCTGAGCGAAGATTAGTTACATAAACTTCGTTTAATTCTTTTATTTGAGAAGTTATTTTTCCTTTCAACAAGTTAAGTGTTACAGTTTGAGCGTATAACGATGAGAAAAATAAAAACAATATTGTTGTCTTAAATAACTTCATTATTCTAAATTTACGATGTAAAAATAGTTGATTAGTCAACCTAAAGTTTATAATCTTTTGTTAAACTTACCTAAAAAAAAGCAAATCAAAATTCATGAAAAAATTAATTATTGCCAGTACATCAACTCTTCATGAAGGAAATTATTTAGAGTATTTATTACCTACTTTGGAAGTTCATTTCAAAGATTGCCCTGAAATTTTATTTATCCCTTATGCTCGACCCGGAGGAATGTCATACGATGATTATACTGATACTGTTAGAAAAGCTTTTGCCAAAATAAACAAAACGGTAAAAGGGTTACATGAATTTGAAAATCCAGTAGATGCAATAAAAAATGCACAAGGTATTTTCACTGGTGGTGGTAATACATTTTTATTAGTATCGCAGTTATATCAGAACAATGTGATGGAAACTTTAGCAAAAGTACTTCAAAACGGAACACCCTATTTAGGCACCAGTGCGGGAAGCAACATTACAGGATTAACGTTGCAAACTACCAATGATATGCCTATTATTTATCCTCCGAGTTTTAAAACTTTGGGATTGATTCCATTCAACTTGAACCCACATTATCTTGATACCGATTTGCAGAGTAAGCACATGGGGGAAACTCGTGAAACCAGAATAAATGAGTTTCATATTTTTAATAGCATAGCTGTTTTAGGATTGCGTGAAGGAAGTTGGTTAGAAGTTTCTGGAGAAAAAATACTATTAAAAGGAAACCTAACCGCTAGATTATTTAGACAAAATCAAGACGCTGAAGAATTACAACCCGAAACAGATTTAGCATTTATAGGAAAATAAAAAAACCTCAAACTAAAGTTTGAGGTTTAGAGCGGAAGACCTGCCAACCGGCAGGCAAGCGAGGCTTCCCGATAGTCATCGGGATAAACTTCTCGCCTCTTGAAAATAAAAAACCTCAAACTTTCGTTTGAGGTTTAGAGCGGAAGACGAGGCT
>NZ_JBMOGV010000092.1:0-9019 GCF_049318185.1 Flavobacterium sp.
GGATGTTGCACAAACAATCTTATTATGTTTTAGCATTTAATAGTAACCTCTAAATGCAGGATGTTGTTATCATTTTTAAAAAATTGTAAAACCAAAACGTACAAGTATATGGGTAAAAGTTTATTTTTTTCAGTCTTCTTCATTTTACTATGCTTTTTATTTGTGGCTTGCGAACCTAATAAAAGTAAAAACGAAAGTAATCTCTTACCTGAAAAAGATTCCGCAAGTCAGATATCTTCAGCAACTAATGTTGTGGAAAGCAATGAGGAGGAAAATAAATTGGATACAGCTGCAGTAAATACATTCAGTCAAATTACAGGAACTTGGAATGCATTGGATGGAGATCAGGATTTCACTATTATTATCTCAAAAGATTCAATTTTTTATACAGAGCATGCTGAATTACATAAATACGAATTGCGCAATGATTCTATTTTTATTCATTATCCAGACTATATACTTTCCGGTAAACCACTGTTATTGAAAGATACATTTGCTATTATATCGGAAGATCAAACAAGTAAATTTTCAAGGAAAATAAATTAAATAAAACCTTCTCGAAATAAGTTTTCAATCATTTAACATCAAATTTATGATACCAATTCCCATTTTTCGACTTTTTAAAATTTTTGGGATTATTTTTCTTGCATCATTAGTTCTTTCATGCAAAATGAAAAGAAAAGTTATTCATATAAATCCAGCTTTCAGTAAATATATTGAAGCATTCACTTCTGGTGTAATTTCCAAAAAAAATGCCATTCGATTGCAATTGAGCAGTGATATTAATACGGTTCATACGTTATACGAGGAACTTGACGAAAATTTATTTAGTTTTTCCCCAAAAATTGCTGGGAAGGCCTATTGGATAGATAATAGAACCATTGAATTCAAACCTGATAAGGAGTTGAATTCTGACGAGTTTTATGAAGTTTCCTTTCACCTCAACAAGATAGCCTCGGTACCCGATGCATTCAAAACCTTTACATTTAATATTCAAACCCCAAAACCCACTTTTCAGATTACTCAAAATGGTCTTTATGCTACTGGTAAAGAGACCATGATGTTAAAAGGTATGGTCACAACTGCTGATGTTGAAGAGTCAAAATCTATTGAATCTTTACTCTCAGCATCTCTAAATTCGAAAGAGCTAGAAATAAAATGGCAACATAATGAATCGGGTAAAATCCATGATTTTATCATTGATAATATTAAAAGGAAGACGCAGGAAGAAACCCTAAACATTCAAGTCAATGGAAATGCTATTCAAGCAAATAAAAAGGAACAATTAAGTGTATCAATTCCAGCTATCCAAGATTTTAAAGTATTAAGCATTAATGCCGTTCAGGGAAAAGAAAAATATATTTCTATTCAATTTAGTGATGCCATTGCAATTAACCAGCAGTTGGATGGGTTGATTGCAGTTAGCAATCAGGAGCATTTAAGCTATTCTATTAATAGCAATGAAGTTAAAGTGTTTAGTTCTGACAATCTGGTTGGCACCTTTTCTGTAAATATAAATCCTGGGATTCAAAATTTATATGGAGATAAAATTGGACATCCCTATTCAGGAAACATAGTTTTTGATAAAAATTTCCCCATAGTAAAAATCCATGGTCGGGGTATCATTTTACCCAACAGCGGTGGAAAGGTAGTTTTACCCTTTGATGCAATTAACCTAAAAGCAGTTGATGTAAGCATTATTAAAGTATATGAAAATAATATCCCTCAGTTTCTTCAATACAATTCACTAGATGGGGATGAACAATTGAGAAGGGTAGCTAAACCTATTGTGCAGACAATGGTTAGATTGGATGAAGACCCGAATCTAGACTTACATAAACAGAATCGTTTTGCACTTGATTTGGATAAGTATATCAAAACTGAGCCGGGTGCTATTTACCGAGTTAATATCGGTTTCAGACCGGAATACTCACTTTCTATTTGTAGAGGAGGTATATCAGGTACAAAAACTGAAGATGATGGTGAAGATTATGATTACGACCGAGGTAATGAAAGTGACGAGGACAATGATTTCTGGAAAAGATATAATAATTATTATGAATACGGGTACAATTGGGAACAAAAAGATAATCCCTGTTCGAATTCTTATTACAATAAAGATAAGTATGCTTTTAGGAATATTCTTTCCACTAATATAGGGTTAACCGCGAAAATTGGCAACGAAAATAAGGTATTGGTGTTTGCCAACAATTTGATAAATACTGAGTCATTGAGTGATGTAGATCTGCAGGTTTTAGATTATCAATTACAAATAATTGGCACGGGTAAATCCAATACGGATGGTTATGCGCTAATTGAAAATAAACGTAAACCTTTTTTGTTGGTAGCCAAAAAGGGTAATGAAAAAAGTTATTTAAAGCTGGATGATGGAAATTCGCTCCCTCTTTCCCGATTTGATGTAAATGGAGTGGAGGTAAAAAATGGAATCAAAGGCTTTGTCTTTGGGGAGCGAGGTGTATGGCGCCCAGGTGATAGCTTATTTTTGGGTTGCATTATAGAAGATAAAGATAAAAAACTTCCGGCTGATCATCCGATAGAAATGGATCTTTATTCTCCTAAAGGTCAATTGTACAAAAAGATACTTGCAAAAAATAGTAGTGATGGCTTCAATATTTTTCGCACTGCTACCGATGCAAGCGCACCAACAGGTAATTGGATATGCCGTGTTAAATTAGGGGGGGCAGTTTTCGAGAAACAAATTATAATCGAAACAGTTATGCCCAATCGACTGAAAATTGACCTCAATTTTGGCAGTCAGTTGGCCCTAGGAAAAAACAATACAACCAATGGTATCCTTACGGCCAAATGGTTGTTTGGTGCGGTTGCTCAAAATTTGAAAGCTAGGGTGGATGTGCAACTGTATAAAAGGAATACTGCTTTTGAAGGGTTAAAAGACTATGCTTTTGATGATCCTACTGCTGAATTTAATACTATTTCGAAAACAATATTTGACGGAAGCCTGAGTACGAATGGGACAGCACCCGTAAATCCAATTATTGATTCAGTAACCGATGCTCCTGGTGTGCTGCTTGCAAATATGACCGTAAAAGTATTTGAACCTGGCGGAAATTTCAGTATTGATAATATAACAATGCCTTTTCATGCCTATGCATCCTATGCAGGAGTAAAAGTTCCTGAAGGTGACAAGAAGTGGGGCTATATCGCCAACAACAAAGTTCAATCTTTCAATCTTGCTAATGTTTCAACTAATGGAGAAGTGCTTAAAGGCAATACTGATGTAGAAGTTGAAATATATAAAATTAGGTGGCGGTGGTGGTGGGACAATACCAATTCCATTAGTAACTTTTCTGAAAGTGAATACAATAAACTATTAAAGAAAGAGAGTATTCGTCTATTTAATGGAAAAGGCTTATTTAACTATTCTTTTAAGGAAAATGAATATGGCAGATATCTGATAATGGTAAAAGATATAAGGAGTGGACATAAAACAGGAAAAATATTTTATGTAGACGATGATAGTTGGCAAAGGCGATCTGATAATTTCGATGCTGGTGCTGCTGCCATGCTGGCTGTTTCAGCAGATAAAACTAAATATAATGTTGGAGAGGAAGTAAGGCTTAATATTCCATCAAGTAAAAATGGTCGCGCATTGGTGAGCATCGAAAATGGAAGTAGGGTGTTGAAAACATTTTGGATTAAAACGCAACAGGGTGAAACGAAATTTAGTTTTAAGGCAGAAAAGGAAATGACACCCAATATATATGTTAATATCAGTTTATTACAGCCGCATGCGCAAACAATGAACGACTTACCTATAAGGATGTATGGGGTAATACCAATTACTATTGAAAGTAAAGATAATATTCTAAAACCTACCATTAGGATTGCTGACGTAATTAAACCTGAGCAAAATACAAGTATCACTATAGGTGAAGAAAATGGAAAGGCATTTAGTTACATAATTGCTATTGTTGATGAAGGTTTATTAGATCTAACCAGGTTCAAAACTCCCAATCCATATGATGCTTTTTATGCCAAGGAAGGATTAGGTATTAAAAGCTGGGATCTGTATGATTATGTGATTGGTGCATGGGGGGGTGAATTGGAAAGGATATTAACGATTGGTGGTGATGCTGAAAACTTAAAATCTGCAAAAAATCGTAAAGCTAATCGTTTCAAGCCTGTCGTAAAATTTCTGGGACCATTCAAATCAAATGGAGGCAACCAAACCCATAATTTTGTATTACCATCGTATATGGGCAGTGTTCGGGCAATGGTGATAGCGGCCAATAATGGAGCTTATGGCGTTGCTGAAAAGGCAGTTATTGTAAAAAAGCCAGTTATTCTATATACAACGTTGCCAAGGGTATTGGCTCCAGGAGAAGAATTTAGATTACCGGTTACTGTTATTGCAACAGACAACACGATTAAGAGTATAAAAATTTCGGCCCAGGTTAACGCATTGGTTGAAATTTCCACTACCCCTGAATTAACATTTACTGCACCCGGAGAGCAAACAGTTTTCCTGACCGGTAAAGTGAAAGCTGGAACTGGTTTAGCTAAAATTAATGTAATTGCCAATGCAGGAAAGGAACAAACGGCTTCGGAGGTAGAAATTGATGTGCGTAACCCAAATCCACCAATCACGCAGGTTACAGAATTTTCTTTGAAGCCGGGAGAAAGCTATAATGGAAACCTTGTGGCTATTGGTGATGGGGGTAATAATAAAGCCACAATTGAATTGTCATCCATACCAGCGCTGAATTTAGAGAAAAGGCTGAATTACTTGATAAGGTATCCTTATGGTTGCATAGAGCAAACTGTTTCAGCGGTATTTCCACAGTTGGTGTTAAACGACCTTTTGGATTTGAATGGTGAAGAACAGGTTGAAGTACAAAAGAATATTCGTTATGCAATTGGCAAACTTCAGAACTTTCAACTAGAAGATGGTGGATTTAGTTATTGGCCCGAAGGCGAAAAAAGTGATGATTGGGGTAGTAACTACGCAGGTAACTTTTTGCTAGAGGCGGCTGCCAGAGGATATGCTGTTCCCAGTTCGCTGTTGCAGCAATGGAGAATTTATGCCAAAGCAAAAGCGATTGCCTGGATTGCGCCAAATGTACCCTGGTATGGTGCAGATTTGATTCAAGCATATCGCCTTTATCTCTTGGCATTGGCAAATGCCCCTGAAATAGGCGCCATGAATAGATTGAAAGAATTTAAATTTCTGTCACAAGAAGCAAAATGGCGATTAGCTGCTGCGTATGCATTGGTAGGCCAAACACAAATAGCTTTGCAATTGGTTAGCGGCCTCTCTACCAATTTCCCAATAAGAAACAATTGGGGGTTAAGTTATGGAAGTGAACTGAGAGATCAGGCAATGGCCCTGGAAACATTAACCATCCTAAAGCGATTCTCAGAGGCCGAAGTGGTGGTTCGGGATATTGCAGGAAAGTTATCTCTAGATACCTGGTATAGTACACAAACAACCGCCTATAGCCTGATTGCCATTGCAAAATTCTCGGGCTTCAATGCAAATAATAAAAAAATTGACATTACCGGCAAGACCAACAACCAAGGTATTAATGTGAATACAAGCAATTCACTGTTTCAACAGAAAGTAACCTTCCAAAATGGAAAAGCAACAGTGCAGTTAAAAAATAATGGAAGTAATGTAATTTATGGCAGATTGATTAACGAAGGCAAACCATTAAGCACTCAAACTGTAAGTTATACTAACAATCCAGCGCAACTGCAAGTATCATTAGCTTATACCAATACAAAAGGTGAACCGATTGACATAAGCAAATTAAAGCAGGGAACTGATTTTATTGCCAAAGTGTCCATAAAAAATACCGGTAATAGGGGTGCCTATAATCAAATGGCCTTGACACAGATATTCCCAAGTGGATGGGAAATATTAAATACGCGGTTATACAATAATGAAGGGGTATTTAAATCATCGAGAAGCGATTATATGGATATAAAAGATGATCGGGTATATCATTTCTTTAATATTAAACAGGGCGAAGCTGTCACTTATTTTGTGCAATTGAATGCTGCCTATGCTGGTAAATATTATTGGCCTGGTGTTTATTGTGAGGCAATGTACAATAGCAGTATTAGTGGCGGAATTAATGGGAAATGGGTTGAAATTATAGAATAAGGTGCTTATCTAAATATAGCTGGTTGTGAAGAAAAAGCTTTTATTGGTTGGTCAGTACCTTCGAAACTTGTCTCTATTCAAAAAGGGAATGGTATTGGCATTTTTGCTTTTAGTTTTAATTTTCAGGTTTTCATTGCCAGCAATTTTATTTCAAGCGCCAACAAGTTTTGTTATCATTGATAAAGAATCCAATCTGTTGAATGCTTCTATTGCAGACGATGGGCAATGGCGTTTTCCCTATAATCAAGAAGTGCCTCAAAAATTTATAAGCTGCATAACCACCTTTGAGGATAAACGATTTTTTTATCATCCAGGCATTGACCCTATTGCACTTTTTCGGGCACTAAAACAAAATATTACCAGATCAAGAACCATTAGCGGAGGCAGTACTATTTCAATGCAGGTAGTCCGCTTATATAAAAAAAATAATCGACGAACGCTTTGGAATAAAATTGCAGAAAGTATATTAGCTATCCGACTAGAATGCGCTTATTCAAAAAAATCAATTCTGTCTTTATATGCTTCCAATGCGCCATTCGGTAGCAATGTGGTAGGCTTAGATGCTGCAGCTTGGCGATACTTTGGAAGAAATCCTTCCCAGCTTTCATGGGGTGAAATGGCAGCCCTTGCTGTCCTGCCGAATGCACCGTCATTGGTTCATCCTGGAAAAAATAATACCATTCTGCTCAAAAAGAGAAATGAGTTATTAAACAAGCTATTAAAAAATAGTATCATTGATGCTTCAACCTGCACGCTTGCAAAGCTTGAACCATTGCCTGGTGAGCCTAGAATATTACCCCAGTTAGCACCCCATTTACTTAACAGGTTTAAAAAGGACTTTCCATATTTAAAATCGGCTAACCCCCATTTATCTACTGCAGCTATAACAACCATTGATTTACAACTACAAAAAAAAGTAATGTCAATCCTTCAAACGCACCATGACGCTTTGTTGGGAAATCAGATTAGAAACGAAGCCGCTATTGTGGTGGATATTGAAACAGGGCATGTGCTCTCATATGTAGGAAATATATACAACCCTGCCGATAATAGTCTGGAAAGTAATGTAGATGTTTTGGCTGCTCGAAGAAGTCCGGGCAGTACCTTGAAACCACTGTTATATGCATCCCTATTAACCGAAGGAACTATCCTACCAACTCAATTGATACCAGATATACCCACACAAATTGGTGGATATACACCTAAAAATTTTGACCTCGGTTATGACGGTGCTGTTCCTGCAAGTAAAGCTTTGGCTAGGAGTTTGAATATACCTGCAGTTAAAATGTTGCAGCAATTCAAATACCAGAAATTTTATGATGTACTCCAACGGTGTGGATTTACTACCATCAATAATCCAGCAGATTTTTATGGGATGAGCCTTATTTTAGGGGGTTGTGAAGTAAATCCCTTTGAACTTGCCGGTGTTTACAGCAGCATGGCCAGGTTGTATAATCATCAGGCTAGAAATAAAAACAAATGGAATAAAAATGATTGGTTTATGCCCAGTTATCTTCAAACAGGAGACCGTCTCACCAAAAAAACAGGAGATAAATGGGATGAGAATAAACTAAACTTTGGCACAGATATTTTTGATTATACAGCTTTGTGGCAAACTTTTAATGCGATGAATGAAGTTATGCGCCCGGGGGAAGAAGGTCTATGGAATCAATTTAGTTCTTCCCAAAAAATTGCTTGGAAAACGGGTACGAGTTTCGGTTTTAGGGATGGATGGGCAGTTGGACTCACCAGTCGTTTTTGTGTTTTGGTTTGGGTAGGTAATACTACTGGTGAAGGTAGACCAGGGCTAACCGGTATCAATACAGCTGCGCCAATCATGTTTGATATCTTCCGATATTTGCCTGGCTCCAATTGGTTTGAATCGCCTAATGATGGATTTATTGCCTTGCCTGTTTGTAAATTTTCAGGGTATAAAGCCTCTGGGGATTGCTCAGAAACAGATACTATTTTTGCCAGCGAATCTGCAAGGGTTGCAGGTAATTGCCCTTACTGCCGTAAAATACATCTAGATAAAACTGGAAGATATAGGGTAAACGAAAGTTGTGAAACACCAATGAATATGATCCATAGGGCTTGGTTTATTTTACCCCCAACCATTGAATTTTATTATAAACAAAAACATCCCGAATACAAAATACTGCCTTCCTTTAAATCTGATTGTATTGAAAAAATATATAAAGTATTGGAAATAATTTATCCTGATGAAGACAGTAAGATTTATGTTCCTATCGAAATTTCTGGTGAAAAAGGAAGGGTTGTGTTTAGTGCTACCCATAAAAATTCCAATGAAAAATTATTTTGGCATATCGATAATAATTTTGTTGGGACTACCGAACACTTTCATCAGTTAGCCTTAAATCCTTCACCCGGTAAGCATCTTCTTACCATTGTTGATGAAAGTGGTAATTCAGTTTCAAGGAAATTTGAAATTTTGGCAAAGAGCAAATAAATGAATAAAAAATGAATAACTTAATAGAGGAAGTATATCCGTTTTCGATATAATTTAATATAGCCGAATAATCAGTGGGCCTTTCAATTCTTTGTTATTCTTTTAAACCATTAATATTTTACAAAATAACAGTACCCTCTGACTGGAATAATTCTGATAAAATTATAGCCGATTTTAGAAACCTCCTAAAGCAATAATGGCCGCCGGAAGGGGAGGGGGTAGAGGAGCGCACTCACGTTCGCAACTTCAATCAAATCATTAAAGTGTGAGTTTAGATTGAGCCTGAGCGCCTCTGGTGCTTGTGAAGAAAAGGCCAACGTAGAGCGTTCGTACTCAAACTCACACCCAAAAAAACAGTGTGAGTTTGAGTTTGAGTGTGAGGATATTTTGCTCCTTCACAC
>NZ_JBMOGV010000093.1:0-8844 GCF_049318185.1 Flavobacterium sp.
TGAAAAATTGATACTCTTCCTTCTACTATTTGATTTTTGAGGATGCTTAAATAGTGTTCGGTTTTCAGGATTTAGTATTCAATCGGAATGTTGTTATGGAAAAAGAAAGCATCTTCAAAAAACAATGTAAATACTTTCCTAGTGCGCAGGCAGTAGCTCAGAGAAAGGGTATCATTTTTTATTTGCTTATTGAGATGTTTCTGATTGCTTTTATTAATAGCTGATGCCACGAATATTGTTAAGGATTTAGTGTTTCAATATCAGAAAAATTATGTTTTGTAACGGTATGGAATCGGCTATTGTGAAAGCAATTACCTCTGTGCGTTGTGGCAAATAAAAAATGATACTCTTGCTGGCTCTTTTGGTTTTGTGGGTGCCTGATTGGTGTTCAGACGGAAGAAGTTAGTGCTCAGAAAAAAGTTGTTATGAAAATGAAAAGGCACTTACAAAAGCAATGAAAACACTACCGATTTAACTAGTTAGTTGCTAAAAACAGTTACCGTAAACGTTCTTAAAATTAAGTATGACCGTAAAGTTTCCTATGAAATAGCGAACGTTGTTGAAGCCAGTGGCGAAGGACGGTTTTTTTTATTGCCGGCTGGTGCGAGGAAGCAATGAAAAAAGTTGTCCTGGAGCCACTGGCAAGTGCGGTGGGTGTGGCGGCTTTTTTACATAATGTTATTATAGTGCATCCTTGATTTTCATTAGAAGCAGGGTGTTTCTTTATGCACTATAATGCCACATTATGTAACTAAGCTTTGGGAAAAAAATTACTGGCATGAGTTGCGAAGCATACGTGTTATTGTAACAATAACCATGACAGTATTTTTTTTTGGAGCGTTGGGAAGGAGTGGCAATTGAAAACCAAAAACGTCAATTTAACACTAAACGAAAAAATACGTTCTCGTTATTAAAAATGAAATTAGCGAAATGAAGCAAACAAAGAATTGATGCTAGGAATACTTGGACTAGGAGCGATTTTTGTGCAGCTGAATGAGATAATGAGTTAGTTAAAGTGATTTCCTTTTTGTGGCATATTTTTTGTAAATAATTTTTAAGAAAACATTATATGAAGTTGGCTATTAATAAGTTTTTTGATATAAAATTTGTTTTTTGGTACAAGAGTTGTATATTTGCAAAGTCATTTCCCTAGGGAAAAGGACCTGGTTCGTGAAAACGTACGCCACAGCACCGTAGCCTGTGGCTTTTTTATTTTATCCTCTTTGTATACTTATCTTCATAGTACTTTTGATTTCTAGCATCATCTATATGAAAACAAGAAATAATCATATAGTCTGGAGTTATTTTTTCCATTATGACTAAAAAGTTTCCTTCTTTAAACCAAAAATAATCTCTGATTTTACCATCAGCTTCCAAAAATTGAAAGCAAGTCACATCTTCAGTATCTTTATTTTCTAATATTGGTTTTATCCAATGAATTTTATTAGCTCTTTTTTTATCAAAACTTCTTTTGCCTTTATCTCCTCTTGTAATGATTTTTACAAAAGTATGAGGATAAGCTTCAAATCCTTCTTCTTTTGAGTTTGCTAAATCAATCTTTACTTTACAGCCATCAAAATAAAAAACATTATCAATAAAATCGGCTTTGAATAATTGAAATAATTCTTCTAAATGTTCTGCTGATGGGTCAATTCCTAAATTAGATATGTGATCGTCCAAGTCTAATAAATCCATTATAGTTTTATTTTCGGTTGGTGATCAAAAATATTGAACTTTGTTTCCCAAGGTTCCGTTCCTTCTTCGAGATTAAAACCAGATTTAGTTTCTAAATATTTAATAAAATCCATTCTGTTCGGAGTTGGATTTACAATGTTATTCATTACAATTCTTGTTTTATATGTGATTGCTCCAATAAAGAAATCAGCTAATTGGAAGAAATTATTATCGTGAGAATGTAAATGTTGAAAGTGTTTGAATGGACTATTACCTTTATATTCGGCATTAAAAACTTCATTAATTTTTTTTAATTTTTCTCTGCCACGAGTATTTTGGATATCAATAAAAACCCTATATTCATCTCCATTACTATTATTTGGATGCAACAAAAAATAAGTCATTTTATAGTAGAAATTATCGTGAGAGCCTTGGTTATAATCGATATGATTTAAACGCTCCTTATATTTTACTAAAACACAACGAAATTGTAATGAAGACCTAAAAAAGTAATCTACTAATTCTTTATATAATTCAATTCTTGCATTTGAAAATTTATTCCATTTTAGCTCTGAGTTTTGATTGTACTTTGCTAAAATTTGATTGAATTCTTTTTGTAATTCAACATAATCTATCATCGGAACTTTAATGTAACCAATACACATTACGGGAATATGGTCGTGTTCTAAATGACAGCTTTCGTCTATATAAAAATCATATTTATTGTTCATGAGTATTGGAAATTAAAGTTTGACATTATATCTTTCTTCAAAGAAAGCATCAAGAATTTCTTTGTTATTCTCATTAAGAATAAAATCAATTTCGTTATTTGTAAAATCGCAAACACCAAAATTGTTGATATAATTTCCATTTAAAGAATAATAATTTGATGTATAAGGTTTACTTGAAGTTTTAATATAATACCAAAATAAACGTGATTCCATTAATTTTTTAGCTAATAACATTTCCTCTTCAGAATGGCCAATAACGGCTTGCCCATTATAAAATAATAAGTCTATATCATTACTTAAAAGATAGTTTGGTGTTTGATCAGAAAACTTAGGAAAGAATAATTTGTTTTCAACTTTTTCCAATGATTGGGTTCTACCAAAAGCAAACCATTTTTCATATTCTCCTTTTCCTTTATCTCTCTTTGCTAGTTCTTGTTTTTTCTTCGTCAGATATTTGTATGCTTCTGGAAATACATTTTTTAAAAATTCTTCTTCTAAAGCCTTTGGCTTATTTTCATCATTATAAGGAAATAATACTTTTTCTCTAACATTATCAAAATCTATACTTCTGCTTAGCTTGTTTGAGTTTAGAATATCTTTACATATACCTTTTTCAATAGGATATAAATTACCGTTTTGTAAGTAAAAAAAATCTTCATCTTCTGCTACAGGCTTAAAAATAAATAAATCATTTCTTAATGTAGCGATACCGTGTCTTGTTTTATAAAGCTTACCAAAAGGGTTACCAATAGCTTCTATACGAGAGATAATTTCATTGTTATTTAGATTCCAACCTTTCTTTGCATCTAAATTGTGAAAACTTACTTTATTGTATAATTCTCTATTGTTAGGTAATTCTTTAGCAACAGATTTATAATACTCAACAAAATTCTGCTCAATTTTTTCTAAAAAACAAATACAGGTGTAAGTGCTTTTTGATTTAAATATCTGATGTGTGCCAAAATCAATAACTCTAATTGCAGTTCCATTATCTTCAAAATACCTTCTAAGAGCTCTACCGTTTAAGCTCTTAAAAAATGTATTCATTGTTATATACCCAAGTATACCATTTGGAGCTAAATTTTCATAGCCTATTTGAAAGAAAGGTATATATAAATCTGGGTTTCCGGTTGAGCATACTGCCCAAAGTTTAACATTTTCTTTAGCCACATCATCAAGATTACGAGCAGATACATATGGTGGATTACCAACAATAACGTCAAAACCTTGAAAATCATTAATAACTTCTGACCAATTAAAAATTAAAGCATCGCCTTGATGAATATTAAAATGAAATTGTTCAATGTCTTCACCTTCAGATATAGCTAGGAGGCTTAATAATAATTTACTTCTAGTAACTGAGTATTCTTGTATATCTAAACCAAATATATTATACTGAAAAATAGAAGCATAAGAATTACCTGTTCTTTGTCTTAATTCTTTTGAAGCAGTATATAGGAATCCAGAACAACCACATGCTATATCTGATACTTTTACCGTTTGAAAATCTATATCCCTGTTTTCTAAAGTTTGATTAACAATGTAAGCTCTAATATCAGATGGAGTATATATTGCTCCGTTTACTATTCTTACAGAAGGTGAAATTACGAATTCAAATAACTCAATCAATTTTTCTATATCAAAAACAGCAATTTCAGTATTAATAATTTCAATAAAATTAATTAAATTAGTGTGTTCATTAATTTGATTTTCGTTGATTGAATACTCCAATAAATATTGGTTTTCTAATACTTGTAATTGATTAATTTCTAAAAAAGCAGACACAATAAGCCTATCAACTTCAAAAGGTTGAGTTGAATACAATTTTAAGTATCTGAATATATTTCTCATATTAAGTAAGGACAATTTAATCTTGGGTCCCAAATTCTATTGTTCAATGGTGTTAACCAATAGCTTTCCAGCGAATTAATATATGGTCTCCAAATTCTTTCTTGATATTCTTTTGTTAAATTAATAAACTGTCTATCATTTAGTAGTTTTTCATATAACTCAGGTGCAAAATTAGAAATTATAACACTTACACCTAAAATTAACTCCATTGGCATTTGCATCATTCTTGGTAAGTCAAGCTGTAAGCTTTCTCCATGATCAAATTCATCTTTTGGTTTAACCTTACTATTTTGTAAATACTGAATATGATATAATGGATGAATTTCATTTGTCTTTCCGCCGTTATGTCTATCAACATGGAAACTTAAATAATGAGTTTTGTCTGTAATTTTATTCGTTCCTTTTAACAAAGTTCTAAAACTCAATACTTCAAAAGGGTCATTTAATTTTTCCCATTCTGCATTTTGAGAAACTACATCAATATCAATAAGTATCTCTAAATTTGAAAAACCTAGTGGTCTAATATGCTTGAGTGTAGATTTTTCAATTGAAAATTTGATTTCTTTTATTGAATAACCCCACAAATGTTCAGGTAAGTTTTCTTTATAATCAATAGTTTTATAACTAATTGAAAGTCTGGAAAGAATATTGAGAAAATCAACAATATCTTTTTTCATTTTCCCTTTAAATGCTTTATTACTTATTGCCATTATATACCCAATAATTCTTTAGTATATTCTATTTTTTCTAATTCACTTGAATGAGGTTTTAAACCTCTATCAATTCCTATTCTATCTAAAATAGCCAGTAATGAGATATACTTATATTCTTCCCAAGGTTTAATATCTACTGTGGTAAAAATTCTGAACGCTTCCAATGGATCAATTGGTACTTTGTAAGCTTCACAAATTGACCAAAATTCGGTACTATTGCAAAATTTTAGCGGTTGAGCTACTGTTAATTCATTTAAAGTAAATTTTGCAATCAAAATTTCAACACGCTTTTCTGCATTAATGAATGCTAAATTTTCTCCTGATACTTCTTCAAACCAAGATACTAAATCATTAGCCCACCATCGGTTCCAGCCATCAGAAAACAAACCATTATATTTTACTTTTTTGAGGATATCATTTTTTAAATGATTCCAAACCTCCAATGGTGTTTTTTGTAAATCTACACCCAGTCTAGCTGCTAAAACTTTTTCATTAATTAGAGGATTAGTTTGATGAAAAAAATGTTTTACAACAAAGTGTACATAATCATAAGGAACTGAAAAATTATCAATTTTTTCAACAATTCTTTCGTCCAAATTATTTTTGTCTTTTAAGTCGAAGATGTCTTCATTTTGTTGTTTTTGACTTTGTAGCCATTTATAACCATTTGCTAAAGAAGCTAATTTATGAGACATCTTTATCCATTCTGGATTTTCGTTAGATTTGTTAATCTTATAATCAAATAAATCATGACTTGTCTTATCAGTATCATAAGTTTGTTTTATGTTGCTTTCTGTTGAGCAAAGTGCTATGGGGAATGATACTATTTCACCTCTTGCAGCAACCGATCTAAGTTCTGATGTTATAGCTGTAGCATTAAACTCTGTTCTATCACATCCAGTGCCGTCCAATCTTAAATCAAGAATTAATCCATCAAATGAATTATTAGAAATTCTTTTAATTAGCTCGATTTTGAGACTACTAAACTCTCTAAATTCAGACAAAGGAAATCTTTCAACCTCAATTATTTTTAAATCATTAAAACCATTTAAAGTTGAAATCTCAGGAGTTCCATTCTCATCATCTATATATAAAAACTTCATTATTGACATTGTTAATATTTTTTTAGTTTTTAGGTATTTCAATTCTTATTGTAGTATTAAAACCATCTGTAGGAGTTGACACAGATATTTCTCCATTATAGAACTCAATTATATCTCTTACAATCTTAAGCCCTAAACCTGTTCCTGTAAGTGCTGTTGCATCATCAGCACTATGATTAGAAGCAGTTGATGTAGTGTAGAAAGCATTGAAGATATTTTCTTCATTTTGCTTTGGAATACCATCACCATTATCTGAAAATTCTAAATAAACAATATTGTCTTCTTTACCACATTTAATAAAAATTTCACCATCAGATTTACTTCTTTTAATAGCTTTTTTTGAATTAGTATATAGATTGAATAATATTGATGCCCATTCTGATGGGTGCATTGGTAATGTGAATAGATCATATCCTTCGTATTGAGAAGGTAGCATTTTTATTGAAGCTCTTTTCAAATCATTTGCAATAACTATTTCAAAATTTCTAACCACATCTCTCAGTTCTATTGGTTCAAGTTCTCTATGGACATTTCTAGAAATCGTTTTATCAAAATAGGATGTATAAGCACTAAACGATTTTACATTAGTTTCTAATAACTCAGTCCTTTCATAAACATCTTTATAATCCTTAACTGCATTTTTAAGAAAACTGATATCTGCGTCAAAGCCAGGTAAAAAACGTTGCACTTCATGAACAAATTCTCCAATTACCAAACCTAAACCTGCAAGAATTCGAAGCATGTTATTCTCATCAATTAACTCTTGGTTTTTTACTTTTTCTTCTTCTCTTGCTTGTTTTAAATCAGAAATAATTTGATTAGCTTTTTGATTTGTGCTTTCATTTGTCTTTTGTTCTTGAGAATCGTCGTTATCAGTTTCTGATTTTTTAAATAACTCCTCTATTTGACCAATAGCATCATCTACTTTTTCAGAAGGGTTTTCTTTTTTATATCCTTTTTGAGATGCAGTAACTTTTTTTCCTCTTAAAGCAGTAACTTTCATTACCGCAGTGGTCAATGATCGATAAACAAAACTCACCAACTCATTTAAATATTCATTCTCAATCAAGCCTTCTCGACTCGATGTTTCCTCAAAATTTTCACTTTCATCATTAAGCTCTACGAATCCAAAGAAATTTCTGTTGGGATGTTGAGCTAAAATAATATTTCTGTTATTAGATTTATCTAATCCCAACCAATCATTACTTTCTTCACCATAAGGCAATACTCTGAACCCATTACGATATAACCTTATTCCTCCTTTTTCATATAGTAATTCTTTAATAAATGTAAATGTGCCCGGAGCGAACAGTTTAGCATCAAAAAGAAAATAATATGCTTTAAAATGAACACCTTTAATTAGATTAAATGGAGTTGTTATATCTTCCTTATCTTTTTCATTATTTCCGATAAGAAAAATTTCTTCTGGAAAATTTAATTTATCGCTTTTTAATGCCCAACATCCTTGACCGTCATCTAGAATATAACCTTCAATTTCTGCTAATGCATGTTGAAAAATTGCTTTTTCTTCATCAACAATTGCAACTAAATTTCCATTATCTTTTCGATAATAATTACTCTTAAATCCTTCGTCAATTGAATTTTCTTTCTCCTCTTCTTTCTTTTTTGAAAGTGGGAATGGTTGTAATAATTCAGAGGTATATCGATAAATGCGTTTAATCATTTGGTCAGACCAACCTTCTCTAAGCCCTTCTATTACTAACGTAGTACCACTCTCTTTAATTTTAGGAACAAATTCAATTGAATTAGAAATAGATAGTAAATCTTTATCTGTTGCAAAATCATCCCAATTAACGACTACTTTTAATGCTTCTGAAAATTGAGCTGTTTGAGTAATTATTATTAATTTATCTCCTAAACGTTGAGTTGCAAAACGACCAATTCCTTTTCTTCCTGCTTTCTGACGTTTATACTTTTCAGAAACAGGGTTGTGTATTTTATCTGAGGATGATAATCTCATAAAACCGTTAACTAATTGTTCACGGTTCATACCATGACCATTGTCCTCAATCGTTAAAAATCCACCTTTATTCCAAGCATTTTCAAAAATTAAATTTACTTCAGTAGCATCCGCATCATAAGCATTCTTAATAAGCTCAGAAACTGCTGTTTCTTGCCTCCCAACAAGTTCTTTTCCTAATCTATTAATAATACCAGCGTCTACGGAAAATCGGACAACGTTATCATCTAAATTTGCGATTTCATTTGATAAGGAAATTATTAAATTGTTATTTGAATCCTCTTTTACGATTTCTTCAGATAGCTTCTTTTTTAATTCTAAAATTTTATTTGAATTATCCATTAATTAGATTCATTATTGTTAATTAAATCAGAAGGGTAAACCTCTAGCGTTTTTGCAATCTTTACTAGCGTCTTTAAACTTGGTTGTACATCATTAGTACACCATCTTGATATTGTGGCTTCATTTTTACCTAATTTTTCAGCTAACCACTTACTAGTTAAGTTCTTTTCTACTAATACTACTTTTAACCGATTAATTGCTTTTTTGCTCATAAAAATTGCATAATAAGCAAATATATTGAATAATATGTTATTATAGATTATCTTCAAAATAAAATTTAAGGTTATATAATTCTATTATATTTTCAGAGTTACTTTCCAATTGCTCAATCTCAATAAATGCAATATCATTTGCAAATGATTTTTCACCAATTAAGTGTTCAATGTGTACATAAACTGCTTCTCGAAGTCTTGGGTTGTCTTTGTGGATAATGTAGTTTTTTAGTAACA
>NZ_JBMOGV010000094.1:0-8843 GCF_049318185.1 Flavobacterium sp.
TTGTGTCCCTCATGTTCATTTTGATCTTTAAATGGAAGTAATTTAAAAGAACTCACTACAAAACGATCATTTTTTATTTCACCAATTACTTCTGCTTTTCTTATGGTTGAACAAAATCCATCTTCAGCATGTGCGTCCCCATGTTTATTAATATCAGTTCCCTCTACAAAATAAGTTTTACCATCAATGCGAATGGCTAAGTCACAACCTTTGGCTTTCATTCCAAATTGGCATTGACCACATGATACATCAACAATTTGATTTTTTTGTTGGTCCTGAGCAGTTGCAGCTAGGCAACTAAAAAGAAATAATGTTAAAAAGATATTTTTCATGTTGTTATGGGTTTACAGTTACTAGACTAGCCGCTTTTTTAGCTTTTATTACTACTTTTTCTATAGGAATTTCGAGAGAGTCATGGGTTAATATTACGCCCATTCTTCGGAATGGTCTTGAAGAGGGCTTGCCAAAAATACGAAAATCTGTTTTTGGAAGAGCGGCAATTTCTGAAATTCCTGAATAGGTTGGATTAGTTGAGTTTTCGGAAGCTAAAATTACTGCACTAGCTCCAGTTTTTTCCAAGGTAATTTCAAAAATGGGTAAACTCAAAATGGCACGTAAATGCAATTCAAATTCGTTAAAGTTTTGTGTTCCAGCTAGAGTAACCATCCCAGTATCATGTGGCCTTGGTGATAACTCAGAAAAGTAAACCCCTTCATCAGTCAAGAAAAATTCCACTCCAAAAAGGCCAGCACCGCCAAGTGCTTTGGTTACTTTTTGAGCCATTTCTTGCGCTTCGATTATGTCTTTTTGGGAAACTTTTGCAGGTTGCCAACTTTCCTGATAATCGCCACGTTCTTGTCGGTGACCAATTGGCGGACAAAATAAAGTTGGATTATTGTTTTGTACAACGGTTAGCAAAGTTATCTCGGAATTGAAATTTACAAAAGCTTCAACAATAACTTCTACAATATCGCCACGCGAACCTTCTTCAGCATATTGCCATGCCTTCTCTATATCACTTTCGGTCTTTATAGTGGATTGTCCTTTTCCTGACGAACTCATTAATGGTTTTACCACACAAGGCATTCCGACTTCGTAAACTGCTTTTTTTAATTCAACTGCAGAAGTTGCATACCGATAATTGGCTGTTTTTAGTCCTAATTCTTTTGAAGCTAAATCGCGAATGGCTTTTCTGTTCATCGTGAAATTGGCGGCTTTTGCTGATGGCACAACTGTTATACCTTGTTTTTCATAATCATAAAAACGTTCTGTACGAATGGCTTCAATTTCGGGAACAATAAAATCGGGGTTGTGTTTGGCTACAATTCTATCAAGTTCAGAACCATCTAACATATTGATGACTTCAAATCCGTGAGCGACTTGCATTGCGGGTGCGTTTTCATAACTATCGACTGCAATAATGGTCTGCCCAATGCGTTGTGCGGCAATAACGAATTCTTTTCCTAATTCTCCTGAACCAAGCAATAAAATTTTTGACATTATTTTATAATTTAAACACAAATTTCACAGATTTACACCAATAAAATGAGTGCAAATTTGTGAAATAAGTGTTGTTTTATTTTAAGCTAAAACTTCTTTAATTCTTTTGAAAGCTTCGGTTAGTAATGCTTCACTTGTTGCATAAGAAATTCTGATGCAGTTTGGATTTCCAAAAGCATCTCCAGTTACGGTTGCCACATTTGCTTCTGATAATAAATACATCGATAAATCATCGGCATTGGCAATTAATTTTCCTTTTAAAGTTTTTCCAAAAAATGAAGAAACATCTGGAAAAAGATAGAAAGCACCATCAGGAATATTAATTTTAATACCCGGAATTTCTTTGGCTAGGCCAACGACTAAATCTCTTCGATTTTTAAAAGCAGTAACCATTTCATTCAACACTTTCGGATCAGCATCTACTGCGGTTATGGTAGCTCTTTGCGCGATAGAATTGGCTCCGGAGGTTACTTGGCCTTGCATTTTGGTACAGGCTTTGGCAATAAATTCGGGAGCGCCAATGTACCCTATTCTCCAGCCAGTCATGGCAAAAGCTTTGGCTACACCATTTACAGTAATGGTTTTTTCAAATAATCCCTGAATGGTACCAATGCTACAAAACGTTCCCGAGAAATTGATGTGTTCGTAGATTTCGTCAGAAACGATATAAATGTTTGGGTATTTTTCTAAAACTTTGCCAATAGCAGTCAATTCTTCACGACTATAAACCGAACCACTTGGATTGCATGGTGAACTGAACCACATCATTTTGGTTTTTGGCGTGATAGCTTTTTCTAACTGTTCTGCGGTTATTTTAAAATCTCTTTCAACCGAGGTTGGTACTTCAACAGGAACACCTCCCGAAAGTTTGATAATTTCAAAATAAGAAACCCAATAGGGTGCAGGTAGAATTACTTCATCACCATCATTCAACATAACTTGAGCAATGTTATACAACGACTGTTTGGCACCAGTAGAAACTACAATATTGGCTGGCTTGTAATCTAAATTATTATCGCGTTTGAATTTACGACAAATGGCTTCTTTCAATTCTGCATAACCATCAACAGGCGAATAAGTACTGTAATTTTCATCGATGGCTTTTTTTGCGGCTTCTTTGATGAAGTCTGGCGTATTAAAATCAGGTTCGCCTAAACTTAAACTGATGATATCTTTTCCTTGTGCTTTTAATTCTCTGGCTAAGGCAGCCATTGCCAAGGTTTGTGAGGTTGATAAATTGTTGATTCTGTCTGATAAAATGCTCATTGAATGTTTTGATTTATGTTAAACTAAAAACGCCAATGAAGGCGTTTTATAAATGGATTATGCTAATTGTGGCTGTCTTCCCAATTCTTTCAAATGCTTAAAGTGCGCAATTACGGCACTTCGCATTGTTCGGTACTCGTGATAGGGTAAATTACATTCTTTAGCTGTTTCTTTAACTATTTTAGCTATTTTTCCGTAATGTATGTGACTAATGTTTGGATAAAGATGGTGTTCAATCTGATGATTTAATCCGCCAGTATACCAGTTTACAAGCCAATTTTTTGGAGCAAAATTTACGGTAGTAAATAATTGATGAATAGCCCAGGTATTTTCCATTTCACCTTCTTCATTAGGTTTCGGATTTGTAGTATCTTCAATAACATGCGCTAATTGAAAAACGATGCTCAAAATTAATCCTGCAGTGTAATGCATAACAAAAAAACCAATTAAAACTTTCCACCACAATACTCCTAAAATCATGGGAAGTACAATCCAAACCGAAAAGTAAATAACTTTTGTAATTACTAAAGTTGTCCAAAGTATTTTGGGAGATTTAACTTCGCCATATGACAATTTTCTTTTCAAGTAACCTTTCATTTGTTTAAAATCGGTTGTTAATGACCAATTGAAAGTCAGTAATCCATATAAAAAAACAGAGTAATAATGTTGAAATTTGTGAAAATTATACCATTTTGCTTCTTGAGAAAAACGGATAACTCGACCAGCATCAAGATCTTCATCATGTCCATGAATATTGGTGTAGGTATGGTGCAATACATTGTGTTGAACTTGCCAATTGTATACATTGCCAGCCAAAATATAAATAGTTCCACCCATAAATTTATTTACCCAATTTTTATTAGAATAGGAACCGTGATTTCCATCGTGCATTACGTTCATGCCTATTCCCGCCATACCAATACCAATAACGATAGAGAGTAAAAAGAAAACCCAAAAAGGCATAGTAGTTAATGTAATTATTAAAAAATAGGGAGTTAAGAAAACGCTAAACAAAATAATCGTTTTCAAGTGTAATTTCCAATTTCCAGTTTTTTGAATATTGTTTTCTTTAAAGTAGTCATTAACTCTAGAATTTAAAGTTCTAAAGAATTTAAGATTATCGTTTTTAGAAAAAACAGGCGTTGTTGTGTCCATTTATTGAAATTAGATTTTGGCAAATATAATTATTATAATTTTTTAAAGATTATAAACAAATCATAATTATCAACTAAAACATTATTTTTGATGAAAATTCTATTTATGGAAGAAATTCTGAAACAATTTCCTAATCTTACTGATAATCAAATACTACAGTTTGAAAAGCTTGAAGCATTATATAACGATTGGAATGCAAAAATAAATGTGATTTCGAGAAAAGATATTGATGAACTTTACACTAAACACGTGTTGCATTCCTTAGCTATTGCCAAAATTCAGCCGTTTGAAGGTGGAACGTATATATTAGATGTTGGAACAGGAGGTGGTTTTCCTGGAATTCCTTTGGCTATTTTGTTTCCTGAAACACGGTTTTATCTGATTGATGTTATTTTGAAAAAGATTAATGTTGTAAAAGCTGTTGTAGAAGCATTAGCATTAAAAAATGTAAAAGCGGAACAAATGCGAGCTTCAGAAGTTAAAGGCGATTATGATTTTATAGTAAGTAGAGCGGTGACCAACATGCCCGATTTTGTGTATTGGATAAAAGATAAAATCAAAAAACAAAACAAACACGAATTGAAAAACGGAATACTTTATTTAAAAGGAGGGGATTTAATCGAAGAACTTAAATCTTTTCCAAATGCTACAGAATACAATATTGCTGATTTTTTTAAACATGAGTTTTTTGAAACTAAAAAAGTGGTTCACTTACCATTAAAATTTAAAGCATAAAAAAAGCTCTAAATAGAGCTTTTTTTTAGTTTAATATATAGTTTTACTAAGTTTATCATTAAAACAATGGGCAATATTTTCAATAGCGCTTGATAAATTGAAATTTAGAATATTGATTATTATAGGTATAATAAAGTTAATTTTTTTGACTTGAACTATAATTTTATTACTTTTAAAAAAAAACTATTCACCCAAAAACGGATAACGATAATCTTCTGGTGTTACAAAAGTTTCTTTGATGGTTCTTGGTGAAACCCAACGTAATAAGTTTTGCATTGAACCTGCTTTATCATTTGTTCCCGATGCTCTTGCTCCACCAAATGGTTGCATTCCTACTACAGCTCCCGTAGGCTTATCATTGATGTAGAAGTTTCCAGCACTGTTTTGTAATGCTAATGTTGCTTCTTCAATAGCATAACGATCTTGACTAAAAATAGCTCCAGTCAAGGCGTAATCTGAAGTTTCATCAACCAATGCTAGCGTTGCTGCCCATTTAGTATCTTCATAAACATATAGCGTAACTATAGGTCCAAATAATTCGGTTTCCATAGTAGCGTATTTTGGATTGGTAGTCACGATAACTGTTGGTTCAATAAAATAGCCTTTCGATTTGTCATAATTTCCACCTACAATAATTTCGGCATCTGCATCTTTTTTAGCTTGATCAATATATTTGGCTAATTTGTCAAAAGAACTTTCATGAATTACTGCTGTGATGAAATTTCCAAAATCCTCAGGCGAACCCATTTTCATTGATTTTATATCGGTAATCAATTGTTCTTTTACCGCTGGCCACAAACTTTTAGGAATATAGGCTCTAGAAGCTGCAGAACATTTCTGCCCTTGGAATTCAAAACCACCACGAGTAATTCCGGTAACTACTTGTTTTACATTAGCACTTGGATGTGCTAAAACAAAATCTTTTCCACCTGTTTCGCCTACAATTCTAGGGTAGGTTTTATAGGTATGAATATTGTTTCCAATTTTTTTCCATATTTCTTTAAATACAAAAGTGGAACCTGTATAATGAAGTCCAGCAAAGTCAGGGCTTGCTAAAACAGTATTGGTAATCATAACCGGATCACCAAAAACAACATTGATAACACCATCAGGAACACCAGCTTCTTTAAAAACATCAATAATAATTTTTGCTGAGAAAACTTGACTATCACTTGGTTTCCAAATCACAACATTACCCATCAATGCTGCACTAGCAGGAAGATTGGCAGCAATAGCTGTAAAGTTGAACGGTGTAATCGCATACACAAAACCTTCAAGTGGTCGATATTCTACTCGATTCCAAACATCTGAAACTGATTTGGGTTGGTCATTATAAATTTGTGTCATAAATTCTACGTTATAACGCAAGAAATCTATTAATTCACAAGAAGCATCTATTTCGGCTTGAAAAATAGTTTTGGATTGTGCAATCATGGTCGCCGCATTAATCCTAGCACGATAGGGTCCAGCAATCAATTCGGCTGCTTTCAAAAAGATAGCGGCGCGTTGTTCCCACGCCATGTTTGCCCACTTTTTTCTGGCTTCAAGTGCAGAAGCAATTGCTTTTTCAACATGTACTTTTTCTGCTAAATGGTAGGTGCCTACAACATGTTGATGGTCATGTGGTGCCGTTATATTTCTTGTGTTTCCAGTTCGAATTTCTTCCTTTCCAATGTAATTTGGAACATCAATTGTTTCGTGCCACATTTTTTTGTAAGCTGCTAAAACTGATGCTTTTTCTGGAGAATTTGGAGCGTATGATTTTACGGGTTCATTAACCGCTTTTGGGACATGAAAAAATCCTTTTAGCATATTTTATTTTATTAGATAATTAGTAAATGTTTTGAATAGATAACTCAAATGATTAGAATTATTTTAAACAAAAGTACAAAGGAATATTTGAATTTTTGACAAGAAGTTATTTCAAAATTAATTCAAAGCAAATGGTGCACTCAACTTAAATGTAGGCACTATAACTTTAAAATTTTTAGTTGAAGTAAAATTAATCATATTGAAATAACCACTCATAGCACCAAAAGGAGAAGATAACAAACAACCTGAATTATAAGTATATTTTTCGCCTGGTTTTAGCACGGGCTTTTTACCAATTACCCCTTCACCATCCACGATTTCAATATCATTGAGTGAATCTAGAATTTCCCAATGTCGAGTATATAATTGAACAGAATCTTTACTGTGGTTTTCAATGGTGATTTCATAACTAAAGGCAAAATGAATTTTGAAGTTTTTGAAGTATGTTCCTTCAAAACTAGTCAAAACCGAAATTTTTATGCCTCTTGTTATTTGAGAAACCATCTAGTATAGATTGAATTAGGTTGTCAAATTTACAAAAAATAAAATAGGAAAAGAGTTTTGGATGTTAAATTTTTATTAGTTGGTCATACCAACTGAACTTGCAATTCCTTTACCAATTACCCTATCATAGCGTTGATTATTTTCTCTATAATATACTAAGGTAAAGTAGTTGTTTTCTGTTTGATGAAAGTTACCATCAATGGCATTTTCTTCATCAATTTTACCTTTTTCATCTGAAATAACATATTGATAATTTGTGAAACCTTGCTTTATCATTATGGCTTTTTCATAAATGCCTTTTTCTTCATTATAATCCATTTTGTTTTCCTCACTAATAGTATAGTTGTTAAACATCCCATTGATATAAATAGATTTTTTCCCGTAATAATTTGGGGCAGCAAGTGAAAAGAAAACCCAAGCATAATCTGCTTCTATATCGTTGTTTTCAGCTCCAATGTTTTTCACTATAAAATTCCCATTGATATCAGGGAAAAAAGTATAAGGAGTATTTGCTCGTGATTGATTTTGGTATAAATAGGCATTGTATAAACCACTTTTTGAATCAATACGTGCAATACTATTGTTTGCTGCACGAATGTCTTTATTTTCAAAAAATAAAAATTCATTTCCAGCCCAAAATTGGGTTTCTTTATCATATTTATAAATTAAATCATTGCCAATAGTATATTGTGGTTTAATATTGGTTATGGCATTGTCAAATTTTCCATTTTGTAAGAGCATCACTTTTACGTTTTGCAATGGACTTTGAAAAGTAATAACGGATGATTTTATAGAAAATTCAATATTGTGTTTTTGATTTATAACATCAAGGGTTCTTGTTCTTCTCACTTGCATAGGAACAGCAACTAATTCTTCGTACAAAATAAATTTTTTACTAAAAACTACGTTTTTATCATCATCTAAAATTTTAATCATATAATTACCACTAACTCTAAATTGAGTAAATCTATTTGGGAAAGATAATCGATAATGAGAATATAATTGTAGTGTAGTTAGTGAGTTAGAGTAATCTTGAATGCGTTGGTCATCAAAACCATTGATATATTCATTTTTTGATAATTGTGAAGGTTTCCAATCATAATCACAATGAGTAATAGTGAAGAAATAATTAGCTTCGTTGCCATATAAATCATCAAATTGAAATTGAAAACTATCTCCTAATCTAAAAATAGGGATAGCATTTTGGTCATTTTGAGTAAAAGTTACCGTTTTGAAATGGTAAGGAGGAAGTATTTCCTTTTCTACTTGAGAAAAAGAAACCAAAGAAATCATTAAAAAACAAAAGCTGAAGTATATTTTATGTGTCATAATTATTTGTAACAAAGTATAAATTTAGAATATTTGCTCCATAATAATGCTAAAAAATTTTACTTGAAACAAACAGGAATAATTTCTCCTTTGGCAAGGCAATATTTTTCTACTAATTCAGGTGAAATTTTATGGGTATAATTTTCCTCGACTACCTTAAAACCAATATTTCTTAGTTTATCAAAATAATCTTTTCCATAAACACGAACATGGTCATATTGTCCAAAGATTTTTGCGCGTTCTTTTTGGTCAACAATCGTGTCATCAGAAAAAGTAGTGGCTCTATTCAAGTCTTGAGGAATTTGAAATATCCCCATTCCACTTGGTTTTAGAACACGATATAATTCTTGCATGGCTTTGGTATCATCAGGTATGTGTTCTAAAACGTGATTACAAAAAATAATATCATAGGTATTATTTTCAAAAGGTAAATTACAAATGTCAGCTTTTACATCAGCTAAAGGCGAAAGTAAATCGGTGGTGGTATAATCGATATTAGTTTGCTTTTTGAAACGTTTGTAGAATTCTTGTTCAGGAGCAAA
>NZ_JBMOGV010000095.1:0-8836 GCF_049318185.1 Flavobacterium sp.
GATAGAAACGTTTTTTAACTAAGTTAACAGAAAATTTTCTCTTAGTTTTGTTCATAGCGTGAGAAACATTATTTCCTACCATCGCTTTTTTACCTGTAAGGTCACAAACTCTTGACATTATTCTTTTCTTTTATCGTTATTCAATTCGAGGGTGCAAACTTAAGGAAAATATATTGTAGTAACAAAAAAATTAGTGCAGATTTTTTAAAATTTCTTTCTGCAATATTTCCAGTGCTTTGTTTGCTGATCTATCTATCACTTTTTCACGAGGTTGCCCAAAATCAAATTCAGTAATTATAATTTCATTTGGCGTAGCCAAAGCAATAAATACTTTGCCAACTTCTGCATCTGCTTCGCCTTTACCCGGACCAGCGTTACCTGTTGTAGCAATGGCATAATCCGTTTGCATCAGTTTTTGAATTCCAGCAGCCATTTCTTTTGCAACAGCAACACTTACAACAGAATTTTCATCTATGGTAGTTTGTGAAACACCTAAAATAGAAACTTTTGTGTCTGTAGCATAACTCAAGACACTTCCACGAAAATAATGGGAAGCACCAGCAACCGATGTTAACATTTGAGCAATTTTTCCGCCTGTACAACTTTCTGCTGTAGAAATGGTTTTTCCTTGCTGCTCAAGCAATCTTCCAACCACAACTTCAATAGTGTCGTCTTGGTCAAAACCAACTATAATGTCTCCAATAATTTTGGATAAACTTGTGACGTTTTCTTCAATAGCTTTTTCTAAAATATCTTTGTTTTTACCTCTGGCCGTTAAACGCAAACGAACTTTTCCAGGACTTGGTAAATATGCTAACTTTATAAACTCAGGAAGATTATTTTCCCAATTTTCTATTCGCTCAGCCACCATACTTTCTCCTTGTCCATAAGTCAAAATGGTTTTGTGAATAATGTAGGGTCTTTTGAATTCAGATACTATTTTTGGAATTAACTCTTCGTTTACAATTCCTTTCATTTCATAGGGAACGCCAGGCATCGACACAAAAATAGTTTTCTCCTTTTGCATCCACATACCAGCGGCAGTTCCATAATTATTTCTCAGGACCTGAGCTTTTGAAGGCAATAAGGCTTGATCTTTATTGACTTGTGTCGGTATGAAATTAAGCTTGGTAAATAATGCTACGATATGATCTTCAACTTCCTGATTTCTAACAAACGTATCTTCGAAGTAATCACAAAAGGTTTTCTTGGTTATGTCATCTTTTGTTGGTCCTAATCCACCTGTTATGATAACAAAATCAACTTTATTCTGAAGTGATGAAAATGTATTTAAAATTTGTTGTTTATCATCTGAAATGGAAAGTATTTCAGTTGTTTGAACTCCAATTTTATCCAATGCTTTCGCGATATAACCAGAGTTGGTATCCACAATTTGCCCGATTAAGATTTCATCCCCTATAGTTACTATGGTTGCTTTCATTGTTTTTTTGAGATTTTCGGTAATGGATTTTAGAATTTCTTATACAATATTTATCATTCCCGATATTTGGAAGTATTATTATTATAATTGGTATTCATTAAAAGGTTTACTTTAAAAGTGTAAATCTTAAAAAAGATTAAAATAAAAGAAACGATTGTAATCACAACTTATAACTACTTAGATTTCAAATTCTTACTTTATAATTCATAATCTTTTTTGATTTCTTTTACAGCTTTTTCTATCTGATTTTGAATACTTTCGAAAGTATAAACAATCTCTTTTCGTTTTCCTTCTCTTTTAGTCCAAGCTTCCACTTGGAGGATTTCTTCAAACGCAACAGACATTCCTAATAAATCTAAACTAGGTTTTATTTTGTGTGCATAGCCATAAGCTAATTTGTAGTCTTTTGTTTTGATACCTATATCTATTTGTTTCAAATCCTGAGGAACTTCTGTAACAAAAAGCGTAATGATTTGAGTGACAAATTCAGGATCATTATCTGAAAGCGCATATACTTTTGCTAGGTTGTAGTTTATTGCCATTATTTAATATGTAATCTTAGAACTTTTTTATTTTCTATAAACCCTTCGAGGATGTCATTAGGCGATACACTAGCAACTCCTTCAGGTGTTCCTGTAAAAATTATGTCTCCTTTTTTTAGTGTAAAATACTTAGAAACGTAAGAGATAATTTCGTTAATTTTCCACAACATGTTGCTTGTATTTCCTTTTTGGACTGTGTGACCGTTATTGGTTAATTCAAAAGTAATATTTTCCATCGAAATAAAATTGTTTTTAGGAATAAAGTCACCAATAATAGCTGAACCATCAAAAGCTTTTGCTTTTTCCCAAGGCAAGCCTTTTTCTTTTAACTTATTTTGAACGTCTCTTGCCGTCATATCGATACCTAATCCTATTTCGTCATAGTACTTGTTTGCAAATTTAGTGTCTATATATTTTCCTACTTTATTTATTTTAACTAGAATTTCTATTTCATGATGAATATCATTACTAAATTCTGGAATTACAAAAGGTGTTTTCTTAGGTAAAATAGCGGTGTCGGGTTTCAAAAAAATAACAGGTTCATCTGGACGTTCGTTTTCCAATTCCTCAATGTGATTAACATAATTTCTACCGATGCAGATTATTTTCATAACTTTTGGTTGGAAGTTGGGAGATGGAAGTAAAATCTTCTTGCTTCTGACTTCCCGCTTCTAGTTTTTTGTGTTTAACTTTCTCAACTTAATTCCTGTCAAAACTTTTTTGGTATATAAAGGAAATTCTGCATTTTGTATCCAACCAAAATAGCCTGGTTCTTTATCAAGAACTTCATCTACTAAAGCTCCTTTATGTTTTCCAAAAGTGAAAATCTCTTGACCTTCGGTATTCAAAGCAATAAATCCTGCAAAATCAACAGATTTTTTACGTGTTGTGTATTCAGAAAGTGCTTTCATATCGTTTTCTAAATCCTCATACCTGTCTAATTGTGCTTTAAGAATCTCATAGGTTGCCATCGTATCTGCTTCGGCGCTGTGGGCGTTTTCTAAACTTTCATTACAGTAAAATTTATACGCAGCACTTAGTGTTCTTTCTTCTTTTTTATGAAAAATAGTTTGTACATCAACTGACACTCTATTTTTCATATCAAAATCTACATCGGCACGAAGCAATTCTTCTGCCAAAAGCGGAATGTCAAATCTATCGGAATTAAATCCCGCTAAATCCGAATCCTTAATCATAGTATATATTTGTCCTGAAAGTGCTGCAAAAGTTGGTTCGTTTGCCACTTTTTCATTCGTAATTCCATGAACAGCGGTTGTTTGTGGCGGAATAGGAATTGTTGGATTGACTAACCAAGTTTTGCTTTCTTTATTGCCGTTAGGATAGATTTTAAAGATTGAGATTTCTACTATTCTATCTTTAGCAACATCAATTCCTGTTGTTTCTAAATCAAAGAAGCAAATGGGTCTGTTGAGTTTTAATTCCATTATAAAAATTTAAGTCAACAAATATAAAATATTGGAGTTAGGGATTGAAGAATATTTTGATTAATTAGCAAAAATCAATTATTATTAAGAGTTATATGTGTCTAATACTCTCTATGGGAATCAAATTCTTCAAGGTAATCAGCAACACGTTTCACAAAACTACCGCCAAGTGCTCCATCAACAACTCGGTGGTCATAACTATGTGATAAGAACATTTTTTGACGAATTCCTATAAAGTCACCTTCAGGAGTTTCGATAACTGCTGGCACTTTTCTAATTGCTCCAAGGGCTAGTATTCCAACTTGTGGCTGATTGATAATTGGTGTTCCGAATACAGACCCAAAAGTTCCAACATTCGTTACCGTATAAGTTCCTCCTTGCGTATCGTCAGGTTTTAGTTTTCCAGCTTTTGCTCGGTTTCCTAAATCGTTTACTGCTTTTGCCATTCCTACAAGGTTTAATTGATCAGCATTTTTAATAACCGGTACAATTAAGTTTCCGTTGGGTAAAGCTGCAGCCATTCCAATATTTATGTTTTTTCTTTTGATAATGAATTCACCATCAACAGAAATATTCATTCCAGGGAAGTCTTTCAACGCTTTTGCCACAGCTTCCATGAAGATTGGTGTAAATGTTAGTTTTTCTCCTTCTCTCTTTTCAAATGCTACTTTTACTCGTTCTCTCCATTTTACAATATTAGTAACATCCACTTCAATAAATGATTGCACGTGTGCTGATGTTTGAAGAGAAGCAACCATATAACCTGAAATCAGTTTACGCATACGATCCATTTCTACAATCTCGTCACCGCCATTTACGGAAACTGGAACAGCTATAGGAGTTGATGGTTGTTGTACAGGTACTTTTATACTTTCGACTTTCAACTCTCGACTTTCGACAAATTTTAAAACATCTTCTTTTGTAACACGTCCATCTTTTCCTGAGCCGGAAATGGTTTCCAATTCAGTTAAAGAAATTCCTTCTGCCGTGGCAATATTTTTAACTAACGGGGAATAGAATTTATCTGATGATTTGAAATCGTCTGGAGTAACTGAAATTTGAGCCGTTTCAATTGTTTTAATAACCTCTGATATTTCAACTGGCATAGGTACTGTTTCCGCAACTGGAGTTGGAACAACACTTTGCTTTGCCAGTTCGCTTAAGCTTGTGTTACCTTCGGTTTCAATAATGGCGATGGTTTGTCCCACTTTTACAACATCATTTACCTGAAATAAAATTTCGGATAAAACACCCGAAACTTCACTTGGCACTTCACTATCTACTTTATCTGTAGCGATTTCTAGAACGGCTTCATCCATTGAAATACTATCACCAACTTTTTTAAGCCAATTAGTAATAGTTGCTTCTGCAACGCTCTCGCCCATTTTAGGTAATGTCAATTCAAACTTTGCCATATCTGTAAACTAAAGTTGTGTTTTGTTGTTTGGTTTGCAAAAATACTAATTATTTTGAGGTTATATAACGAATTATTCAACTTTTGATAAATTTAATACAATACCTATATCGTTTGCGTGGTTACTTCCAATTATAAAGTTAGAAGAAGGTAAAAAATTCTTGAATATTATGTTTTTAGCCCTATTTTTTTGCATAAAATCAATTATTTCATGATAAGAAAATGAACTAGTATCAAAAATAATTTCATAATTAATGGAATGTTTATTATGGAATGTTTCTAATTTTGAACGATTGAGAATAGTAGAACTATAGTCAAGAACATTATTTACTTTGGTAAAAAAAATAGTTTCATCTACATGGAATTTTCTATTCAACTGTTGATTTTTTTTTACTATACTAAAAATAAAACTTCCAAAACACATCATCAAATCAAATACAATAGATTTATTAAAATGCTTTTTATAAAAAAATTGCATAGCCTCTCTAAATCGTTTAATATAAGTTTTATCTCGGACTGTGCTTTCTCCTTTGTAATGGATGATAGTTGTTTCATGAAAGTAGTAATTTGACTTTTCTTTTTTCAATGCCATATAGCTCAAATCTATATCATCCGAATACATAAAACAATTTTCATCAAAACCTCCTATTTCATTATACAAATCGCGTTTCATAATCATAAATGCGCCTACCAAAATACCTACTTTTCCGGTTTGGTTTTCAGTTAAATGTTGGGCATAATATTTATTGAAACATGATGATTTTGAAAACAATTTATGAAATCCAAAAATTTTTGTAAAAGCCACCCAAGGAGTTGGTATACCGCGTTTACTTTCAGGCAGAAAGTTTCCAGTTCCGTCAATTAGTTTGCAACCTACGATTCCTAAATCATCCTTACTTTTGGCGAAAGCCAGCATTTTTTCAAAAGTATCTTCAGCAATCACTGTATCAGGGTTTAGGATACAAATGTATTCGCCTTTTGCTGCCGCAACTGCAATATTATTTCCTTTCGGGAAACCTAAGTTTTCTGAGTTTTTAATAAGCTTGATGTTAGGAAAAAGCTGTTGCATCATAATACAACTATCATCGAGAGAATTGTTATCGATAACAATAATCTCGGCATCCAAGTTTTGAATGGCTTTTTGGACACTCAAAACACATTGCTCCAAAAAGTGGCGCACATTATAATTAAGGATGATAACCGTTAGTTGCATTTGACAAATATAATTTGAAAATTTGGAAATTTGAAGATTTGAAAAATGATGACTTAATTTAAATGTAATTTGGTGATTTTGATTGCTATTAAAATAGCTTATTTTTTAAAGAATAGTTAATCATACAGTTATACCAGTTTACAAAGAAGAATTAAAAAATCAAGGGTTTAGCTCTTATAGATGCCAAGTGTTCCCAAACTTGATTGCTTTTAAATATAATGAAAGAGTAAAATGTAGTTGAAGTAAAATATTAAGCAGCATTTAAAGTAGCTTTCTATAACTATCTGGTTCAAGAACTTAACTTCAAGATAGACAGTAAGTAAAAGATTTGTTTATGTTATTTCTAAACTCTATTGGTTATGTTCCTGATTATAAAATTCATATACTATACTAATGGCATCAAAATTCATAAACTGTTTAAAAAACAAAAAATATAAAGATGCTGCATTCTACTTGCAATTAGAAGAAATCAAAATATGGATTGACGATTTAATAGAAAACATACTAACCAATTTTGCTTTACCTATTTACGATTACTTTCTAATTTGTGTTAGAGAAGTTTATGAAATACTTGATTATTTGAAAGTAAGCATGAGAATATTGACTTTGAGATAACTTATTTATGATATGATATTTTGTACTTATTTTAATATCATTTTGATTAATAGTAACGCTTTTTAAATAATTTACATCAAATTTATTTAGTTTTTTAATTGATTTTATAGCATTTACAATGTTAACCTTTTAACCATTTTACTTTTTTTAAATAGACTTTCGAACATATTTTTAATTAGAAAGTTCAATATTATCTAATATTTTAGTTTACACGCCTAATTCAAATATTTTAGACCAATCATTTTTGAAATTAGAATGAGCCTTTCCTTAGACGTTAAACATCATCAGGAAAAGGATCAATCCAAGATTGCATACAATGCTATTAATTGAATTTTTCATATTATTAAATTTTTATTGATTATTTTTATTGATTATTTTTATTGATTATTTTTATTATAGATGAATTGATTCTAATAAAGCGTCTGAATTGTTAAAAAAATGGGAAATATAATCCTTCTACAAATCCATCACCATTCAAATCAGTAGCTTGTTTTCCTTCTAAAAAGGCTTCACTTGTGTTTTGTAAAAAAGGATAATCTTCTCCTTCAGTAAAGCCATCTTTATTATGGTCTTTTGAATAGAAACCGTAAACTCCTGTTGCTAAAATTTTCATATTATTTTCCAAGCCTTAGACACGGAATTTGTAAAATCGTAAGTTGTGGGTTATCCTTCAATAGAATAATTTATCAACACGAAAACGTTTGCGTTAATGGTGTTATTTTTTTTTAACATAATTTTGAGAATTATTATTAATTTAGTTTTGTTAAATCAATTTTGTTGATTTGGCAAAATAATTTTTTAACTTTTAAGAAAAATCTTTTATATGATGAAAAAAAATACTAATTCTAAATTTTTATCTTTTATAGATGGGAATTTCAAAGGAGTTCTTAAGTATGGTTTGCTTCTGATTCTTTTAACATTTTGTGTTAGTGGTTTCGCACAAGGACAGTTTGGGGGTAAAGTTGCTGTTTTACAGGGAACAACAGGTACTACAACATGGTACAATACAACTTCACAAAGTTGTGATGGTGCAGGGACAGGCAATTTAAGTACAGGTAATACTTCCTCATATACAGCTTATCTGGGAGATAAGTTATATATGGGAGCCAATACGCTAACTTATGGTTTTCCCTCGAGTGGCGATGGTTCTTTTTTACAATGGCGTTATTATGTTGTTGGAGGAACTGCTCCTGCATTTGGCACAGCATTAACATTACCTTTTAGTAGTTCAGGAGTTTGTTCAAGTGGGTCTAATAAAAAATACGAATATGTGCCTAATACAGGTGCTAACTCCGTTCATTGTACTGCTGCAGGAAGTTATAGATTAGATGTGAATTTAGTAGCTTATCAAAATGGGAATAATTATACGGTATATACCAGTGGAAATTATATTCCAGTTACAGTGAATGCTCTTGGAAATCCTACTTTATGTACGGCTAGTATTTCGGGAACAACCGCATCATTGGGATGGACTAAATTCGCTGGAGGAAGTACGGCCTACAATGTAATGATTGTTAGGTATCCAAAAGATGCAACGCCCACTGCTCCAACTAACGGAACTGCTTATGCTCTTAATAGTGCTATAGGTTCAGGAACAGTTGTATATGCAACAGGTGCTGGATCTTCAACAACGAATACAGTAACTGCATCGACAAATTATGATTATTATTTTTATTCTGAAAACTGGTCTTATTACAGTTCAGGACAAAAAGTTACCGCTTTAGCTCCAGCTCCTACAATTACTTTGGGAGCAAATCCTTCTGTATGTAAAGGGATTTCAACAGCTAATTTATCTTATACAGCGACTACAAATAGTCCAAATCAATACAGCATTGTTTATGATTCAACTGCTATTAGTGCAGGTTTTGCTAATGTGACAAATGCAACATTAGCTACTTCGCCTATTGTTTTATCTGTTCCAAGTGGTGCAACTCCGGGAACTTATAATGGGGTTTTGACAGTTCGAAATAGTACTTCGGGTGCAGTAAGTAGTAACAATGCATTTACAGTAACTATTATACCATTGCCAAATACTGGAACCTTGAGTGGGTTACAGTCTTTCTGTTTGAATGGCACTAGTGTATTAACTACAAATGGAACTACTGGAGGAACATGGTCTTCTTCAAATTCAGCTATAGCTTCTGTAAATTCATCAGGAGTAGTTAC
>NZ_JBMOGV010000096.1:0-8803 GCF_049318185.1 Flavobacterium sp.
ACATTGGCACCAAGAACGGCTTCTTTTTCCACCCGAACTCCTTCTACAACAATACATCTTGAACCGATAAATGCCCCATCTTCAATAATAACAGGTGCAGCTTGTAACGGTTCTAAGACACCACCAATTCCAACTCCGCCTGAAAGATGAACATTTTTACCTATTTGAGCACAACTTCCCACGGTTGCCCATGTATCCACCATCGTTCCTTCGTCGACATAAGCACCAATATTTACGTAACTTGGCATTAAAATTACACCTTTTGAAATATAGGCTCCATATCTTGCAACTGCTGGTGGAACTACGCGAATTCCTTTTTCAGAATAACCTGTTTTAAGTAGCATTTTGTCGTGGTATTCAAAAATGCCAGCTTCCCATGTTTCCATTTTCTGAATAGGAAAATACATTACTACGGCTTTTTTTACCCATTCGTTTACTTGCCAACCCCTTTCAGTTGGTTCAGCAACACGCAGAGTCCCTGAGTCTAAAAGCGCAATAACTTCTCTAATGGCATTAGTTGTAGTTTTTTCTTTTAATAATTCTCGGTTTTCCCAAGCAGCCTCTATAATATTTTGAAGTGTAGTCATGTTTTTTTTAATTTGAGCAAAGATAATTCCATTTTTTTTAAATTATTTATATAAATGATTTTTAATGTAACTTTGAAATAAAAATAAATGCCAAGAATTCTCGCTATAGATTACGGATTTAAACGAACTGGAATTGCAGTAACTGATGAACTGCAAATTATAGCTTCTGGATTGACAACAATACCATCAGCAACCGCAATCCATTTTCTAAAAGAATATTTTTCCAAAGAAAAAGTGGTTAAAGTTTTGATTGGTGAACCCAAGCAAATGAATGGTCAACCATCTGAAAGCACTCCTATTATTGAAAAATTTATAGCGGATTTTAAAATTGCTTTTCCTGAAATGAAAATGGAGCGAGTAGATGAAAGATTTACTTCTAAAATGGCTTTTCAAACCATGATTGATAGCGGACTTTCAAAGAAACAAAGACAAAATAAAGGATTGGTTGATGAAATTGCTGCAACTATTCTTCTTCAAGATTATTTGATAAGGAAAATGATTTAAATTCTTTACTTTTGCAAAAAAAATTCAGAAATGATTATTCCTATTTATGGATATGGTGAAGCAGTTTTAAGAAAAATTGGAGAAGAAATCACTCCCGATTATCCCAATTTGTCAACAATTATTGCTAATATGTATGACACTATGTATAATGCCTATGGTGTTGGATTAGCTGCTCCACAAGTTGGTTTGGCTATTCGTTTATTTGTGATTGATACAGAGCCTTTTAGTGATAGCGATGATTTATCAAAAGAAGAACAGCAACAACTAAAAGGTTTTAAAAAAACGTTCATCAATGCCAAAATTATTAAAGAGGACGGTGAACTTTGGGGATTTAACGAAGGTTGTTTGAGTATTCCTGATGTTCGCGAAGAGGTATTTAGAAATGAAAGAATAACATTAGAATATTGCGATGAGGATTTTAACAAAAAAACGGAAGTTTTTGATGGTTTAATTGCTAGAGTTATCCAACATGAATATGACCATATAGAAGGAATTTTGTTTACTGATCATCTTACGATATTAAAGAAAACATTAATAAAAAAGAAGTTACAAAACATTATGGAAGGGAAATCTTTTCCAGATTATAGAATGAAATTTGCTAATAAAAAAGGAAGATAATTATTTGAATTAGAATTATATATTTGTGCCCTAAATTAAATTATGAAAATGAACGTAGAAAAAATACTAGCTATTGCAGGAAAACCGGGTTTATTCGAATTAAAATTACAAACACGTTCAGGTTTTTTAGCAGAATCATTACTAGACGGAAAGAAAATTACAGTAGGATTGAGAAGTAATGTAAGCTTGCTTTCGGAAATATCAATGTATACTTATTCAGAAGAAAAACCTTTGGTTGAAATCATGCGGGCTATTGCTATAAAAGAAAACGAGGGGCCAACTGCTGTTTCACCTAAAGAAGATAACGCAAAACTGATTACTTATTTCAAAGAAATTTTACCAGATTATGATGAAGACAGAGTTTATGCCTCTGATATTAAAAAATTATTGAACTGGTATAATATTCTACAAGCAAAAGGATTGGTATCAAAAGAAGAACCAGTTATAGCAAATGCTGAAGTTGTAGCTGAACAAGTTGTTGAAGAAGAAAAAAAAGCTGAAAAAGCTCCTAAAAAAGCGAAAGTTCTAGCAAAACCAAAAAAATAGTTAATTACTTTTTATAAAAATAAATCCTATTTCTCTATTCCAGAAGTAGGATTTTTTATTTTTACAAAAATCTCAATACAATGAATACTCGTCAGCAGCAATTAGAAGCTTTTAATAGATTACTCGATATTATGGATGATTTGCGCTCCAACTGTCCTTGGGATAAAAAGCAAACGTTAGAAAGTTTACGACATCTTACCATTGAAGAAACCTATGAACTAGGTGATGCTATATTAAATAACGATTTACAAGAAATCAAAAATGAGTTGGGAGATTTGTTATTGCACATTGTTTTTTATGCCAAAATAGGAAGCGAAACTAACGATAGTTCATCATCGCTCACTACAGGTTTTGATATTGCTGATGTATGTAATGCTATTTGTGAAAAGCTAATTCACCGCCATCCACATATTTATGGAGATGTTGAAGTTGCTGATGAAGAAGAAGTAAAACAAAACTGGGAAAAACTAAAACTCAAAGAAGGCAAAAAGTCAGTTCTTGAAGGGGTGCCAAAAGGATTGCCCGCTTTGGTAAAAGCCAGCCGTATTCAAGATAAAGTTAAAGGTGTCGGCTTTGATTGGGAAGAACCACATCAAGTTTGGGACAAAGTACAAGAGGAACTACAAGAATTGCAAGAAGAAGTCAATGCTGGCAATCAAGATAAGATTGAAGCAGAATTTGGAGATGTATTATTCTCGATGATTAATTATGCCCGATTTTTAAAAGTAAATCCCGAAGATGCGTTGGAACGAACCAACAAAAAATTTATCAAACGCTTTATGTATCTAGAAAGCAAAGCTGGCGAACTTGGAAAACCATTAATGGATATGACTTTGGCAGAGATGGATGTTTTTTGGGAAGAAGCTAAAAAATTATAGAATGTAGATTTTTTTACCTTTTCCCTTATCTCTTTTTCCTTTTAACTATTTTATTATATTTGAAAATAACCAACTAATAAAAATAACAATATGTCTGAAACAAATACTTCTTCAGTTCGCCAAAATGACTCGGGTCACGAATTAAAACGTTCCTTAGGTCTACTCAATGCCACTAGTATAGTTGCCGGTTCCATGATTGGTTCAGGTATTTTTATTGTTACAGCTGCTATGGCAAGAGACTTGGGTTCTGCGGGTTGGTTACTAGTTGTTTGGTTAATTACAGGATTACTTACCATGTCTGCTGCTTTAAGTTATGGAGAATTAGCCGGAATGATGCCTAATGCAGGAGGACAATTTGTTTACATTCAAAGAGCTTATGGAAAACTAACTTCTTTTCTTTATGGTTGGACCGTTTTTACGGTCATACAAACAGGTACAATTGCAGCTGTTGCTGTAGCATTTGCTAACTATTCTGCCGTGTTCTTCCCCGTTTTAGAAAATAAAATATTGACTATTGGTACTTCTTATTCGTTTACCAACAAACAAATTTTAGCAATGACAAGCATAGTATTGCTTACCTATATTAATACCAAAGGAATCAAAACCGGTAAAACCATTCAGTTGTTATTTACTTTGGCGAAGTTAGTGGCACTTTTTGCCTTGATAATTCTTGGGTTATATGTGGGGATGAAAACTCACGTTCTATCTGATAATTTTACCCATATGTGGGAGGCGAAAAAAACAATTTTAAATCCAGATGGTTCTATAACTGTTGCAAAATTGACAGGGATGGCTTTGCTTGGCGCCATGGGAGCAACAATAATCAACTCCTTGTTTTCCAGTGACGCATGGAATAATGTAACCTTTATTGCTGGTGAAATAAAAGAGCCCAAAAAGAATATACCACGAAGTTTGTTTTTGGGAACTTTAATAGTGACAATTATTTACATTTTAGCCAATATTGCCTATCTAACTTTGTTGCCTATGAAAGGCGTGCCAACAGGTTCTGTTTTTGAGAACGGAATTATGTTTGCAAGTCAAGATAGAGTAGGAGCGGCTGCTGCCAATATGATTATGGGAAATATTGGTGTATTTGTTATGGCTGGATTAATTATGGTTTCAACTTTTGGATGCAATAGCGGTTTGATTCTAGCTGGAGGAAGAATATTTTATGCCATGTCAAAACAAGGTTTATTTTTCAAAAATGCTGGGGAGTTAAATAAAAATGACGTTCCCGAAAAAGCACTTTGGTTCCAATGTTTTTGGGCTTGTACATTATGTATCTCTGGAAAATATGGAGATTTGTTGACCTATGCTACTTTTGCATCGCTACTTTTCTATATTCTAACAATCTACGGAATTTTTATCCTAAGAAAAAAAGAACCCGATACGGAACGACCATATAAAGCATTTGGTTATCCAATATTACCAGCATTATATATAGTTGTTACAGCAGCTATTTGTGTTACGCTATTAATTTATGATACTACAAATACTGGTTTAGGATTGGCAATTGTTGCCCTTGGAATTCCTGTTTATTATTTTTTTATGAAAAAAAAATAGGTTGGTTAAAAAAAAGAGCTCCAATTGGAGCTCTTTTTTTAATGAAAACAGTAATTTATTATTGATTTATTTTTAAAAGTTCCACTTCAAAAATCAAATCACTTTTTGCAGGAATTGGTCCCATTGCTCTTTCTCCATAAGCTAAATTAAAAGGAATATAAAATTTATATTTTGCGCCTTCTTTCATTAACTGTAATCCTTCAGTCCAACCTGGAATTACTTGATTCAATGGAAAATCAATTGGTTCGCCGCGTTGTACACTACTATCAAAAATTGTTCCGTCAACAAGTGAACCCGTGTAATGAACTTTAATATTACTAGTAGCAGTAGGCGCAGCACCTGTTCCTTCTTTTAATACAATATATTTTAATCCACTTGCAGTAGTTTTACCATTTGCGAATTCTATTAGTGCTTTTTCTGCAGCTTTAGTCCTTGTCTGAGCTTCTTTTGCTTCATCTCCCGCTTTGTTTGCCATATAATCTGCAAAAACTTTTGTTGCATCAAATTTATTTGCTTCAGTACCTTTTCTAGAAATAGTAATTTTTTTAATTAAATCATCTTGAGCAATTTTATTTACCACATCCTGACCCGTTATAACATAACCAAATATAGTATGTTTTCCTGTCAACCATGGTGTGTCTTTGTGGGTAATAAAAAATTGAGATCCATTGGTTTTTGGTCCAGAATTTGCCATAGCTAGAATTCCAGCTTTGTCAAATTTAGCCTCTGTGATTTCATCTTTAAAAGCATAACCTGGCCCACCAGAACCGTTTCCTTGAGGATCTCCACCTTGTATCATAAAATCAGCAATTACTCTGTGGAATTTTAAACCATCATAAAATGGTTTTCCTTTTAGCTTTTCATCTGTAACTGAAGCATTTGTTCCTTCTGATAATGATATGAAATTGGCAACAGTAACAGGAGTGTTTTTATAATCTAATTGAAGTAGAATCTTACCTTTATCGGTATCCATTTCTGCAAAAATACCTTCCTCATTTGAAGTAGATGGAGTTGTTTTTTTTGTTTGAACTGAAGCTTTAGTTGATTTGGTAACTGATTTTTTGGTTTGTGCTGTTACACTTATTATGCCTAAGCAAATAAAAAGTAGCATGTTAAATTTTATTCTCATGATTAATTAATTTAATTTGTTTTATTGTTTTTATTTTACTTCTATTTCAAATACTAAATTGGCATTGGGTGGAATTACATTCCCAGCGCCTTGTTCTCCATATCCTAAATTTGCTGGAATAAAAAACACTGCTTTTTCTCCCATTTTAATTTTATTTAATCCTTCTACAAAACCTGGTATAACTTTATTTGATCCCATTTCATAAGGAAGATTAGAATATCCATTTTGCATGGCTCTTTGCGGGTCAAATTTACCAAACATTTTTGCAATTTCTGGATTGCTGGTATCAAAAAGTGTTCCATCATCAAGAAAACCTGAATAATCTATATAAATCATGGTGCCATTTTTTGGTTTTGCTCCGTTTGTTTTTTGAGTGATTAAATATAATAATCCGCTTGGAGTTTTGGTTGCTAATTTTTTTAAATTTTCAAAATATAAAACTTTTTTATCTTTTACTGCTTTATATTTTTTGTCATATATTATTTTGTTTTCAGCATCAATAAGTTCTTGCTTCTTTTTATTCTCCATTTCTGCTTTGAAATAATCGTTGAAAACTTTTAAGGCATCAAACTTTTTTACTGATTCGCCTTTTCTTATAATAGTAACTTTAGTCATTTCATCATTTATTGCAATCGTATTTACAACATCCATTCCTTCTATTACATATCCAAAAACAGCATGTTTTCCATCTAGATTTGGTGTAGGACTAAATGTGATAAAGAATTGTGAGCCATTAGTATTAGGTCCAGAATTTGCCATGGAAACCGTTCCTGCTTTGCTATGTTTTAATTCGGTAATTTCATCTCTAAAAACATAACCTGGATCACCGGAACCATTTCCTAATGGATCGCCACCTTGAATAACAAAACCTTTTTCCACTCTGTGAAAAACAATACCATCATAGAAAGGTTTTCCTTTTAAATCTGAATTTACAAAGGGATTATTTCCCTCGGCTAATGTTACAAAATTAGCAACTGTTATGGGTGCTTTTTGATATTCAAGTTGGATTAGTATATTTCCTTTTGGAGTCTCAATTTTAGCATACAAGCCGTCTTTTAAATTTTTATAATCGTCTTTGCAGGCGCTTAAACCCAGTGATACAAAGACAAATAAAAGCAAAATTTTCTTCTTCATTTTTAATTATTAATTTCTGTTTTTAATTTATTTTCTTGTTTAAAGTCATTTAAAGTTACTGTGCAAATCAATGGTTGATTAGTACCAATACGTTTGTTATCTCCATGATATCCAAACGCCATATGTGAAGGAAATAAGAAAGTAACTTTTTCATTTTTTCGCATCAATTTAATACCATCTCGCAATCCCATTATAATATTTTGTTTATCTACAATATATGTTTGAGGACGTAATTCCACTTCAGAATATACGACATTTCCTTTGAAATCTTTAATTTCATAATCAAACGAAGCAATATCACCTTTCTTTGGGCGCAATGTGTCACTTTCATTTTTGGTTTCATAATGATACCAATATCCTTTTTTTGAAGCTAAATATTGTATTTTAGGATTGCTTTTTATAATAGAGTCTATTTTACCTTCTTCGCCAGCTATTAGTTTTTTATTTCTAATTATTGATTCTTTCATAAATGTTCCAGAAGAACGAGAAATAGGCATTCGGGCTTGTTGTTGTTTGCAACTCAAAATGGTAGCAAAAATCAATAAAAGGAATATAATTTTTGAACTATTTTTCATTTTTTAAATGGTTATTTTTACGATTAAATTTTCAAATTTCTTGATGGTTTCATGCATACTTTCATATGATTTTCCACCGGCGGCATTGATGTGTCCACCACCATTAAAGTTATCTCTAGCAAATTGATTGACATCAAAACTCCCTTGTGAACGGAATGAAATCTTTATAATGTTTTCCTCTTTATGTTCAATAAAAATAGCAGCTAAATGTATTCCTTTTATTGTCAATCCATAATTGACAATACCTTCTGTATCGCCTTTTTCATAATGAAATTCGTCTAATTCTTTTTGCGATAGCGTAATATAAGACGTTTTGAATTCTGGAACAACTTTCATATTCTGCAAAGCACGTCCTAAAAGTTGCAAACGATTATAGGAGTTATTATCAAAAAGCAAGTTATGAATTTCACTATTTTCAATACCAATATCAATTAAATCGGCAACAATTTTGTGGGTTGCACTAGTAGTTGATGGAAAACGAAACGAACCTGAATCTGTTGTTATTCCAGTGTAAATACAAGTGGCAATGGTTTTGTCAATTAGTTCTTTTTTATCTAAAAATGAAATGAAGTTATAAATCATTTCGCAAGTGGAACCATATAAACTGTCTGAATAGGTGTAAGTAGCAAAAGTGTCCGGTTTTTGATGATGATCAATCATAACCATAGGGACAGTAAGGTTTTTTAATACATGTTCCATTTCACCAGTTCTATGAAGTGCATTGAAATCTAGCGTGAAAATTATTTCAGATTCTTGAAGTGTTTTAGTGCAATTTTCTTTGTCATTTTCATAAATCAGAACAGTTTCTGAACCTGGTAACCATGCCAAAAAGTTTGGAAAATTATTTGGAGAAATAACTATGGGTTGCTGATTCAATTTCAAAAGAAAATGATATAATGCTAAAGTGGAACCCATAGCATCTCCATCAGGACTTCTGTGTGGAATTATGGCAACTTTTTTTGGCGTTGCTAATAATTGTTGAATTGCAAAAATGTCTTCCTTTTTCATAGTTTGCGAAGTTACATTTTTTTCAGGAATTGAATATTATTTGGTAACAAAAAGACCAAGCCAAACCGCAAAAAGACCAAGAATTATGCTTAATCCGATGTAGCCAAATGCGATTAGTGAGTTGTTGTTTTGAAACAATGTAACATTTTCCATTCCAAAAGTAGAAAAAGTGGTGAATCCACCGCAAAAACCAGTTACTAAAAACCATTTTAGGTTACTATCTGTCAATTGATTTTTGGTTAAAAATCCAATAATTAAACC
>NZ_JBMOGV010000097.1:0-8764 GCF_049318185.1 Flavobacterium sp.
AGATACAACCACAATAATCGATGTCTTTCTAGTGAAAGCGTGCTTGGCGATAGCACATTGTTTCGTTGATTTCCATAACCATAGGGCAAAAACATACGAAAACTTTTTCCGTCAATTGGGTCTGTAAAGGTATTTCCTTTTAATAGAAATGCTAAAATCGGTCTAACTACTATGCTCAACCGAATAAGTATTGGTCGTGGAATGGTATTCAGTATGAATTTGAAAATCTTTTTCATTACAACACTAATCTAGTTTTACGAAATTCATCCTCTTCATTACTTTCAATTCCTAAGGCTTTATAGATATAAGCAAATGTGGAAAGTAGTTCTGGTTTCCCATCTACTAAAGCTACGTCGTGCTCAAAATGTGCACTCGGTTTTCCATCGGCAGTTAATATGGTCCAACCGTCTTTAAGCTGTTTTATGTTTTTGGTTCCCATATTAATCATCGGTTCAATGGCAACTACCATTCCTTCTACAAACAATTTTCCACGTCCGCGTTTGCCATAATTTGGCATTTCTGGCGCTTCGTGCATCACTCTCCCTAGTCCATGACCAACTAGTTCGCGTACTACGCCATAACCATGTCCTTCACAATATTTTTGAATAGCATTGCCCACATCTTCTACACGATTACCAATTTTAAATTCTCTGATTCCAACATAAAGACTTTCCTTGGTAACTTTTAATAATTTTTTTACCTCTGGAGCTACTTCACCAATCTCAAATGAGTAAGCATGATCACCATAAAAGCCATTTTTTAAAGCACCACAATCTACCGAAATTACATCGCCTTCTTGCAAAGGTGTGTTATTAGGAATACCATGTACCACTTGTGCATTAGGACTCATACAAAGTGAATTTGGAAATCCATACATGCCTAAAAATCCTGGTGTGGCACCATGATCTCTGATAAATGTTTCTGCTAATTTATCTAAATGTAAAGTAGTTACACCTGGCGTTATTTCAGAGGCAATCATACCTAACGTTTTTGAAACTACTAAAGCGCTTTCACGCATCAATTCAATTTCTTCAAGAGTTTTTTGGATAATCATATTCAGTATTTTCAGGTTGCAAAAGTAACTATTTTAGCTTTACTTATTCTGGATTGGCCATGATTTTAAATAGTTCTGCATTTGAAATGAAATACCTGTTTTCTATTGTGATTTCAGCTAATTGACTGCTTACTAAATTATTTTCTCTTGAGTTAATTAGGAAAATGGAGCTTTCACCAAAGGAAAATAAACGGTCTTCCGAAGTTAGCATGATCTTGTAATCATTTACTAAATCTGAAATAATATTCTTTTGTTTTAGCAACGATTGAATTTCGATTTTCTGTGCATTGATTTTGTTTTTTAATTGTACTTTTTCTAAATCTAAATTTAGTTGTGCATCTTGTACTTTGAATTTAGCCATTTTTAAATTACCTCTTTCTTTTCTCAAGAATAAAGGAAAAGCAAAATTCACGCCTACTTTATAATCCTGAAATCTATAATTGTCAAAATAACTTGGTTCTGATAAGTAGGAATATCCCAAATCAATTTTTGGCAAAAGCATGTTGGCTTTTAGTTTTTTGTCAACGGTATAAATGTCTACTTTATTTTGGAGTGCATTTATTTTAGGATGATTAGTAATAGAAGTTTCAGTATTCAATAATTCATTCGTCCTAAGCGTTTCTTGTATTGTTTGTTCCAAATTTCCTTCTGGATTCAAATCATCTGCCAATTCAAATGGGATATTATTATTGAGCCAAAGGAAATTAGATAATTCCAATTTGGCTTTGTTTAATTTTAATTTAGAATCCTCCAAATTTAACAACCTGTTTTTCACTATTATTCCAGCTTCAACGCTATCAATGGCTGGTTTGTCACCTTCTCTTATGAGTGATTTCACACCTATAAATCTGACTTGTGCATTTTTTGCATAGTTTTCATAGAGTAGTACTTCATTGTAATTTTTTCGCCAATTAAAGTAAGCTACAGATGCCTCATACAAAACAGCAACTGCCTGAAGTTTTTGTTCGGCTTGGCTCAAATTAATTTGTAGTTTTGCTTTGCGTAAATCAGCCATTCTTTGGTTGATAAACAATCCTTGCCCAAGCGGAATATTAATTCCTAACGAGGTTAACCCTTGATTTGGAAGGGTGTTTTCTGGATTAAGGTAAATACCTTCATTGTTGTCAAAACCAGCTTTTACTTCAATTCCATACCAAGTTGGAATTACAAAGCTACTATTGAGAATAGAGAAATATTCGCTGTCTTTGAATTTTTTTTGTTCAAAATCAACTTCAATCTTTGGGTCAAAACCGCCACGCGCCATCATCAAATTAGCTTGGGCACTACTCACTTGTAAGGCAGCACCTTTTACCATTGGATGATACTTTTTTACATAACCCAAGAATTCATTATAGCTAAATTCTTTTGGTTGTGAAGTTTGTCCAAATCCTAAAAATCCCATAAATAAAAAACCTAAAACTATTGATTTCATTATTTTTTCTCTTTTTGTGAACTCTCTTTTGGCTGATAGTAATTTGGTGGAAAACCATTCAAAGTTCGCCATAGTTCAAACCAAACAGGAACATTATCAAGTAAAGCTAATGTTTGCGCGCCAGAACCAATGCTTACTTGTTTTGGCCATTGTGCTTCATCTTCGTCTGGAGCAATTAGCACTCTGAATTTTCCATTATCGCTAATAAAATTTTCTACGGCAACTATTTTCCCTCCAAATGTTCCATAACTCATTCCTGGCCAACCAGAAAATACTATTGTAGGCCAACCATCAAACCAAACTCTTACTTTTTCTCCTTTGTGCACCAATGGTAAATCAGTAGGTGTTACATAAGTCTCAACGGCGATATCATATTTTGATGGCATTATGCTTACGATTTGAGTTCCTTCTTTTATTGTTTCTCCAATTCCTGATTGTAATGCTCTATTCACATAGCCACTTTGTGGTGCTTTGATATAATACATACCATTTCTGATTTGGTAATTAGTGTATTGGTTTTTCAATTTGTTGACTTGCGCTTCCGTATCATATTGATTACTCAAGGCTGTATATTGATCACTTCTGGCTTTTTGCTCTTTTTCATTATACTCTGCTATTATACGATTGACTTCTACTTTGACATTTATCAATTCATTTTCGCTAGCTAAAAGTTTGTTTTCTTGGGTGATTATTTTGGCATCCATTTCTTGAAGTTTCAATCTTTTTTCTTCCACATCAGTCAATGGTTTTAAACCTTCTTTGTTCAAAGCAATAACACGATTGAATTGTGTATTAGCAATTTTTACTTGAGTTCTAACTGCAATTAAATCAATACTATCACTTTTTACTTTTAAAATGCCTTGTCTAATTTTGTTTTTTGCCTGTTGGAGTTTCAAATGCTTCTCGTTTTGAATAGCAGCAATTTGAGCTGACAATGTGGTTACTTTTCCTCCATAAGAAACCTGTGCCATTTCTTTTGCTTTCATTTGGCTCTCGGTATTTTTAACCAAGTTAGGGTCAAGATAGTCTTCTTTGGTTTCAGATATAAAAAGAATGGTATCGCCTTTATTTACAAAATCTCCTTCTTTCACGTACCATTTTTCGATTCTTCCTGCTATGGCAGTATGAATAGTTTGTGGTCTTTGGCCAGGCTTCAATGTTGTTACAGCACCTGAACCAGAGATGTTTTGTGTCCAAGGAAGAAATAAAATAATAACTCCCAAAAGAGAAACACCTAGAATTATTTTATTTAAAATTTTATAATGTGGCCTATGGCTCAAGTTTTTTACTGTGCTAAACTGTTCAATGTTTTCAGTAATAGGGTTGTTATTTGAAATATTGAGCATAATTAAATAGTTTTAGTGTCGTTACTTATTTTTCCTTCTTGCATGGTGATTTTACGGGTGCATTTTTCTTTCCAATACGGATTTTTTGAGGACACAATTAAAGTCCATTTGTTTTCATTCGATGTTAAAAAGTCAATGATTTCTTTAGCAATAGGAGCATCCATTCTGTCCAGAGCGTCTTCAAAGAAAAGAATTTTGGGTTTGTTGATGATGCTTCTAGCCAAAAGTATTTTTTGAGCATTAGATGAAGATAGCTGTCTTCCCTCAGGGAAAATTTTGGTATCTAATCCTTTGGGTAATGATTTTATAAAGGAACCTAATTTTACACTTTCTATAGCCCATTTGATGTCTTCATGAGAAATAGTAGGGTTATTGAAAGTAATATTTTCTAAAATAGTTCCTTCAAAAGGAGTTTCTCCATTAATTATGGTTCCGATTTGAGAACGATACTGTTGTAAATCAATTTTTCTATACGTGTCATCGTTAATAAAAAATGTTCCTGATGTAGGTTGTAATAATCCAGAAAGTATCCTTATCAAAGTGGTTTTTCCCGAACCATTGTCACCTTCCAAGAATATTTTTTCGGAATTCTCAATTTTTAAATTGATAGTATCTAAGACATAGTCTCCAGATTCTGGGAACTTGAAATTAATGTTTTCAGCTTCTAAAGTAATATTGTTGTAACAAATTTCATTGTTAGTAGTTTGATTAGGTTCTATTTCTAAATCTGAAATTTGTCCAATCTTTTCAACGGCAGTCAAAACATCATAAAGCGTTTCTAGACCAACCACAATTTTCTCTACAGAATTGATGACCAATAAAATGATGATTTCTGCTGCAACGAACTGTCCTATATTCATTTTTTGATTTAGTACTAAATACCCACCAATGAAAAGCAATCCAGCGGTAATGATTACTTTAAAAACAATCAATTGGATAAACTGTCTTTTGATGATGTTAAAGTGCTTTTCTCTGTACTCTAAATACTGAGTGACTAAATAATTGTTTTTGTTTAATGCATAATTAAAGTTGGTTTTTTTTCTAAAACTATAATTGTTTCTTGCCATTTCTTGCAACCAACTCACTACTTTATACTTGTATTTTGATTCTTTAATACTGGTAGAAATTCCTGAATTGTAAGAAAATTTAAAAATGATATACAATAAAAGCAATAGTATCAATCCGAAGAATATGAAGAACGGATGATATAGCGAAAGCAAAATAATTCCAAAGACGATTTGAAGAAGGGCTGATGAAAAATCGATCAATAGTTTTGAAGCTCCTTTTTGAATAGTAATCGTATCAAAAAAACGATTGGCCAATTCTGGTGGATATTGATTGTATAATTCTTCAAACTTAATTTTTGGCAAACGAAACCCAAACTCAAAAGAGGAACGAACAAATATTTTTTGTTGTAAATTCTCTGTAATTCGTAGTTGCATAATGGATAAAATGCCAACCAAGGCAACTCCAATAATGACAATAATTACTAATACAACCCATGAAACACTCACGCGCCCTGATTGTATTAAATTGATAATAGCTTGGATACCTAATGGCAAGGACAAACTTACCAATCCAGCAAAAATAGCATAAAAGAATACTTGCGAAATGTCTTTTTTATCCAGTCGCAATAAGCTAATAAAACGTTGTAAAGGTGTATATTTCATAGTCATGATTTTAAAGTTTGGGAAACTAAATTTATATAAAAATCTGTTGGAGATATATCGTTGTTACAATTGGTAATAGTTTTCAAGTGATCTTTCAAAAAATGTTGATGCAATGCTCCTTCAACAATAGAAGAAGCTAAACTTTTGGCAAAAATGTAGTCAGGATTCACTTCCTCAATAATAGTTATAATTCTATTGATTACTCTTTTGTAAACTAAAAAGAAGCCTTCTCTATTTTCTTCATCAACTTCTTTAGTTAGTAATGTTTTGGTAAATTCTGCTATGATAATTTGGTTTAAAATGGCCTCATTGATATGTTTTGTTTTAGAATCATCCTCAATTTTTTCTGTGACTATAGTTATTGCTTTTTTTAGTTTTTCAAATGCGTTGTATATGTTATTGGTTTCAAAAACCATTCGATATTCAATCCAACTCCAATACCAGGAAGATAGATAAACCAATAGTTTGTGTTTGCTTTCAAAATAACGATAAATAGAACTTTCGTTAGAACCTATTCGTTCTCCAAGCTTTTTGAAGGTAAAATTTTCAAAACCAATTTCATCCATTAAGATAATACTCTCTTGTATAATTTTTCTACCCAGCGTTGAGGTTTCTGGATCTTTAACAAAGATGTTATTATTGATTTGTATTTTTAAAGATAAATTATTCATGGTCATTTTTTAATCATTTGTCGAAGGATGAAAATCATGCTTCGCTTTTTGTTTCAAATTAAAATTATATAGTAGTGCTACATTAAAAAAGTCGCGACCTGTTTCGTCATTAATTTTATAATCAAACTGATGAATATAACCTGTTTGAATGGCTAAGTTTTCTGAAAACTCATAACCGCCACCAATGAAAAGGCGATTTCTCTCAAAAAAAGGTTCCTTATCAGTAAAAAATAGTTCATTCCATACCGAAAGATAAAATGTTTTGGGCTCTATTTTTTTCCCTTCCAACGGAACTACTGCCGATAAACGATATCTGAATCGATTTCTATAGCCATTTGTGGTAAATCGTTGCTCTGCTCTGTAGCGGTGTTCAAAAATGATATAGTCAAATGGGTTTTTTAAATTGACTTGAGCCCAGGTTCTGATTTCTTTATTTTGTATAGGTTTTAAAATATTTCCGCCTTCGCTATAGGTGTTGTAATTGCCAATTCCACCAGTTATTGAAAAATTTGGTTTGATTTTATAGGTGGCTCCAATTTTTATTTCATAATAATGGAAATCACTATAAAAAGCCAAACTTCTAAGCTGTGCTTCTGTAAAGAAATTCCATTTTGGATTTACTTTCATGGTAACATTTAAGATGTTCCATGAACCAAGCTCTTTTTTTTCTTGACCAAAACCAAATTGGCTAATACTTATAAAGGCGAGTAAAAGGAGTAAATGTTTTAGTTTCAAAATAGTTATAATGATATATTTTTATGCAAATATAATAGTATTACTATCAAAAATGAAATTTTAACTTTTATTTAATCCTTTTTTATTCTATCAAAAGGAGTTTATCATTATTTTTTTTGTAACGTATAGCGCAGAATTACATCCCGTGCCCATAATGCAAATAAAACACACAAACTACAACGATAAAAAGTTATAGTTTTTTTATAAGTTCACTAACAAGGAATGACCCGTCATGACTTCGGGTTTTGGTATGCCCATCAGTTCTAATATCGTAGGAGCCAAGTCGCCCAAAACTCCATCGTGTACCGGCAAATGGTTTTTGTCTACTATAATAATTGGCACTGGGTTCGTAGTATGTGCGGTGTTTGGCGAGCCATCAGGGTTGATCATTGTTTCACAATTCCCGTGGTCCGCAATGATAATTGTGGTATAATCGTTGGCCAAAGCGGCGGTTACTACTTCTGAAACACAAGCATCAACGGCTTCACAAGCTTTAATGGCTGCTGCCATCACACCAGTGTGTCCCACCATATCGCCATTGGCAAAATTGAGACATACAAAATCAACATCGCCTTTGTTTAATTCTGGAATCAAAGCGTCTTTTAGTTCAAAGGCGCTCATTTCGGGTTGCAAATCATAGGTAGCTACTTTGGGAGAGTTTCTCAAGATGCGGCTTTCGCCACGAAATGGAATTTCTCTTCCACCCGAAAAGAAGAAGGTAACATGTGGATATTTCTCGGTTTCGGCTATACGAATTTGGGTTTTGTTGTGTTTTTCCAGCACTTCACCCAGCGTTTCGGTGATGTTGTCTTTGTCATAAATCACATGCACGTTTTCGTAGGTATCATCATAGTTAGTCATCGTCACATAATACAAATTCAGTTTGTGCATATTGAATTCGTGGAAATCTTTTTGCGACAAGGCTTCGGTCAATTCTCTTCCTCTATCGGTTCTGAAGTTGAAGAATAGCACCACATCTTCGTTTTGAATAGTGGCAATAGGAGTATCATTAGCATCAACAGCCGTAAGCGGTTGTATGAATTCATCGGTTACATTTTCAGCATAACTTTCGGCTATGCTTTGTACTACATTGGTAGTGTGTTTTCCTGTGCCATTCACCACCAAATCATAAGCCAGCTTCACGCGTTCCCAGCGTTTGTCTCTGTCCATGGCATAATACCGACCAGTAACAGTGGCAATTTTAACCGAAGTATTTTTAATATAGTTTTCTAAATCTTGAAGGTATGTTTTCCCTGATTTTGGGTCCACATCGCGACCATCCGTAAAGCCATGTATAAAAACTTTTGGCAAACCAAAATCCTGCGAAGCATCTATCAAGCCACGCAAATGCGACGTATGGGAATGCACGCCACCATCGGATATTAAACCAAGGAAATGAACCGCTTTATTATGGTCTTTCGCATATTGAAAAGCATCTAGCAATGGCTTTTCTTGGTTCATGGTTTTATTTTTGACTGCCAAATTAATTTTGGCTAAATCTTGATACACAATTCTACCCGCACCAAGGTTCATGTGTCCTACTTCGGAATTTCCCATTTGACCTTCGGGTAACCCAACGTTGAGGCCATCAGTTCTTAATTGTGCACTTGGATATTTTTGATACAAACTATTGATAAACGGAACATTGGCATTGTCAATAGCAGAAACTTTTGGGTCCGGAGATTTTCCCCAACCGTCTAGTATCATAAGGATTACTTTTTTGTTCATTAGGCATTAATTTTTAAACAAAGATACGGCTTAAATTTAGTTCAATAAATTTATTCGTTCCTAAGGGTTGGTTAATGTTTTATGAAGATTAGAATTTTTCAGGGTGTTATAATCTATAAAATAGCGAA
>NZ_JBMOGV010000098.1:0-8735 GCF_049318185.1 Flavobacterium sp.
GCTATATTAACCGCTCTAGTTTCACGAATTACGGTAATTTTAACCTGCCCAGGATAAGTCATTTCAGTTTGAATTTTTTGCGAAATTTCAAAGGAAAGACTAGCAGCATTGTCATCGCTTACTTTTTCACTTTCCACAATCACACGAAGTTCTCGTCCAGCTTGAATAGCATAAGCATTTTTAACGCCATTAAAACCAAAAGCAATGTTTTCTAAATCTTTCAATCTTTGGATATAAGAATCCAACACTTGACGTCTTGCGCCCGGTCTTGCCCCTGATATGGCATCACAGACTTGAATTATAGGCGAAATTAAATATTTCATTTCAATTTCGTCATGATGCGCTCCAATGGCGTTGCAAACTTCTTCTTTTTCTCCGAATTTTTCGGCCCATTGCATTCCTAATAAGGCGTGTGGTAAATCACTTTCTGCATCTGGCACTTTTCCGATATCGTGCAGTAAACCAGCGCGTTTCGCTAGTTTAACATTCAATCCTAGTTCGGCTGCCATAATACCACAAAGTTTGGCAACTTCGCGTGAGTGTTGTAATAAGTTTTGTCCATAAGAGGAACGGTATTTCATTCTTCCTACTACTTTTATTAATTCTGGGTGTAAACCATGAATTCCTAAATCGATAACCGTACGTTTTCCAACTTCTGCAATTTCCTCATCAATTTGTTTGGTAGTTTTTGCCACCACTTCTTCAATTCGAGCTGGGTGAATTCTACCGTCAGTTACTAATTTGTGTAATGACAAGCGCGCAATTTCTCTTCTAACAGGATCAAAACAAGAAAGGATAATAGCCTCTGGCGTATCATCTACAATAATTTCAACACCAGTTGCTGCTTCAAGCGCACGGATATTTCTTCCTTCACGACCAATGATTCTTCCTTTTACATCATCAGATTCTATATTGAAAACTGATACACAATTTTCAACTGCTTCTTCCGTTCCTACACGTTGAATTGTATTTATGATTACTTTTTTAGCTTCTTGTTGGGCTGTTAGTTTTGCTTCTTCAATAGTGTCTTGAATGTGAGACATGGCTTTTGTCTTGGCTTCTGCTTTTAAGCTTTCTACCAATTGTTCTCTGGCATCTTCAGCAGAAAGTCCTGAGATAACTTCAAGCTGTTGTACTTGACTTTTATGAAGCTTTTCAAGTTCTTGCTGCTTCTTATCTAACAACTCAATTTTTGAAGTGTATTCTGTTGTTTTTGCTTCGTAATCGTCGTTAACTTTTTTAGCTTTTGCTAATTCACTCGAAACTTGAGACTCTTTATCTCTTACTCTTTTTTCAACTTCAGCTATTCGTTTATCTTTTCCTAAAATCTCTTGTTCATGTTCTGACTTTAACTCTAGAAATTTTTCTTTGGCTTGTAAAAGTTTGTCTTTTTTTATATTCTCGGCTTCAAGATTGGCATCTTTTATTATAGATGCTGCTTCTTTTTGAGCATTTTTGACCGTGTTGGATATATTGCTTTTTTCTAAGAATTTTGCAATTCCAAAACCTCCAGCAATTCCTGAGATTAACCCAATTATTATAAATATAGTTTCCATTTTTTTTGTTAGTGTTTATATATAAAAAAAGCCTACATTAGGTAAATGCATAAACTCGTAAGGACAAGTTTTGAGCTAACTCGTTGGTCAAGTTTCTCTGCCGTGGCGGAGCATGCTTTAGTAACGATGATTTGCTCATTCTAAATTGTTAGTGTTGAGTTTACCAATTAAAATCTAATGTAGGCGGTGTTGTAATCTATGTTAAGAACGTTATTTTTTTTCGAGATATTGTACTACTAAATCATTAATTTTTTTCAATCTATCCAACTCTTTACTATCAATGGAACTGTTAACTTGCTTTTGTTCTACTTGAGAAGCAAATTGTAAAGCACACATAGCTAATACATCTTGTTTGTCGCGAACAGCATAGTTTTCTTCGAATTGCTTAATCATAGCATCAATTTTTTTAGAAGCACTTCTTAGTCCTTCTTCCTGAGACACATCTACCGTTAACGGATAAACTCTGTCTGCAATTGATAATTTTATTTTAAGCTTTTCATCCATGTTTTTAGTCTGATAACTGCGCTATACAGTAATCTATCTCTCGGATTAATGAATTTATTTTAAGCTTCGTATCTCTTTTATTTTCTTCACCGCCTAATAATGAATTAGCTATTTTAAGTGAGTCACATTCTGATTTTAATGTTACAATTTCATCAGTCTGATTTTTAATTTTTGATGCAGATTTTTCCAATTCTTCTTTTAATAGAACAGATTTATTTTCCAAACTATCTATTTTCATAAAAAGTTTTTCAATTCTATTTTCAAGAGAATCAATAATTTCTGCAATTTCACTCATAAATTACTTCTTTCATTACTTACCTTACAAAGTTAGAATTCTATTTTGTTTGTACAATAGTTTTGGCAATTATTTATTTAATAGTAACAGACATTTTTATAATAATATGTATATTAGACAGTTAAAAAATATTTTAAATTGTAAATTTTATCCATTTTTAATTAACTTAGCTAAAAGTACTTTTTATGAAAAATAGTTGGCTGGTTATTTTATATTCTCTTTTTTCTTTCGGACAAAATCAGTATCCAAAAGACTATTTTCGTTCACCACTGGATATTCCTTTACAACTTTCAGGTAATTTCGGTGAATTGAGACCCAACCATATTCATTCTGGTTTTGATTTTAAAACACAACAAAAAGAAGGTTTATATGTTTATGCTACAGCTGATGGCTATATTTCGCGTATAAAAATTTCGCAAGCTGGCTATGGAAAAGCCATTTATATTACTCATCCCAATGGTTATACTTCTGTCTATGGTCATTTACAGTCTGGATTTGGTGAGATTGAAAAATTCATTAAAAATGAGCAATACAAGGCAAAATCTTATGAAATTGAAGTTTTACCAACTTCGAATGATTTAATTGTACACAAGGGAGATTTAATTGCTTTATCGGGAAATACTGGAGGTTCAGATGGGCCACATTTACATTTTGAAATTAGAGATACGCAATCGGAAAAAATTATCAACCCAATGTATTTTGGATTTGAGGACCTTTTATTAGATAAAAAAAGGCCTCAGGTTACTAGTTTGTGGGTTTATCCTATTGATGGTACTACTATTGTAAATCAATCTAAAAGACCTTTTTTATTGAGTGTAACGCAACAAGAGGATGGTTCTTTTATTTCTGAAAAAGTTACGGCACAAGGTAATATTGGTTTTGGCATTACTAGTATTGATTTTGACAATGTATCATGGAATGCGAATGGAATTTTTAGTGTTAAAACTTTTTTAAATGGTAAACCAGATTTTGGGTATCAGTTTGATACTTTTTCTTTTGACGAAACAAGATATGTCAATGCTTTGATAGATTATACCAGATATAAAAAATTAGGACAACGTGTACAAAAGCTTTTCATGAAAAACCCTTATCCTCTGAGTTTAATTCATTCAGGAGAATCAAACGGAATTATTAATGTTAGCTCTAATATTTCTCAAACCTATCGAATTCAAGTTTCTGATTTTGCAGGAAATAGGACAGAGCTATTTGTTCCTATACAATATTCTAGTTTGCCCGAAAAGATACAACAGGCACCTGTGACATCTAAATATTTGGTTAAAGTGAAAACGGACAATATTTATGCTGCTGAAAATGTTACAGTTACAATTCCGGCCCACACTTTTCTGGATGATTTTTATATGAATTTTGATGTCAAGGAAAGAAAATTAAACCTTCACGAAGATATTGTACCTGCTTTTAGCAATTTTCAAATCACCTTTGAAGATAGTTTAGCAACCGATAATGACAGAGAAAAAATGTTTATTGGTTTGGTTGATGGCAAAAAAACTTACTTCTACAATACTAAAAAGTTTAAAAAATCGTTTACTATTTATACCAAATATTTGGGAGACTATAAATTAGTTAAAGATAGTGTTGCGCCAAAACTTAAAATTGCCAAAAACATTGAAGGAAAATGGATTAGTAATCAAAAAGAATTAGGATTTACAACCGTTGATGATATATCAGGCATTAAAACTTATAATGGATATTTGAACGGAAAATGGATATTACTCGAATACGAAAGTAAAACCAACCAACTAACACATCATTTTTCAGATGGCATTGTTGATGAAGGAAAAAACGATTTAAAAGTTGTCGTTACTGATAATGTTGGAAATTCTACTATCTTTGAAACACATTTTTTTAGAAGTCAAAAACCTTAAAGTTATAGTTTGAGAACAAATAAATTTCTTTTTACGCTCCTTTTTTTAACCCTAAGCCTCCATGTTTTTGCACAAAATCCAACTTCCAAAGTAGCCGGAATTGTATTAGATGAGAACAATAATCCAGTTGAAAATGTAAACGTAAGTTATCAAACCAAATCGGTCACAACAGATTCAAATGGTTTTTACGAAATTAGCGTTCCAGCAAATCAAAAAGTGGTTTTGGTTTTTACTCACGTTTCCTTAAAAAACATTACAGCAACCCTGCAATTAAAACCAAATGAGAATTTCGAATTCCATGTCATGATGAATGACAAAGCGGAACAACTGAATGATGTTGTGATTACTAGTAACAAAAGACGAGTTCAAGGAATAACTTCCATAGAGCCTGAAACTATAAGAAGAAATACAAGTGCCATGCCAGGTGTTGAAAGTGTTTTGAAAACATTTGCTGGTGTAAATGCCAACAACGAATTAAGTTCGGGATACAATGTTCGTGGCGGTAATTATGATGAAAACTTAGTTTATGTTAATGAAATAGAAGTTTATCGTCCTTTCTTGATACGCTCAGGGCAACAAGAAGGATTGAGTTTTACCAATACAGCTATGATTCAGAATGTAGATTTTTCTGCGGGTGGATTTCAGGCGAAATTTGGAGATAAATTATCTTCTGTTTTAGATATAACCTATAGAAAGCCGACAAAATACAGTATTGCTGCCGAGGCTAGTTTCCTTGGTGGAAGTTTAACAGGAGAAGGTATTTCTAAAAATAAAAAATGGTCAGTAATAACAGGAATTCGTTATAGAGATAATTCACTTTTGGTGAATAGTCAAGAAACACAAACTAATTTCAGACCCACTTTTGCCGATGTGCAAACCAATGTAAATTTTATGCCAAATAAGCAATGGCAATTTAGTTTTTTAGGCAATGCATCGCAAAACAAATACAACTATCAACCGTTAACACGTCAAACCAATTTTGGCACCATTGATGAGCCAATAGCGTTACAAATTTTTTATGAAGGCCAAGAAAAAGATAAATACCAAACACTTTTTGGAGCTTTCAAGACAACTTTTGTTAAAGATGATAATAACATATTTAAACTCATAACTTCAGTTTATCATACCCAAGAACAAGAGTATTTTGATATATATGCTGCTTATTATTTGGGAGAAGTTGATACTAATATTGGTTCGGAAACACTCGGACAAGTAACTTTCAATCGTGGAATTGGCACTCAATTAAATCATGCTCGTAATGATTTGGATGCCCTAATCGTAAATGCCGAAGTAAAAGGAACTCATTTTTTGAAAAATAAAAAATATCAAATCGATTGGGGATTTAAATACACACGAGAAAATATTAGAGATAGAATAGTAGAATGGGAAGTAATTGATTCCGCAGGATTTTCAATCAATCCTCCCATCATTAATTTGCCTCATAACGATCAACCTTATAATCCCTATATTGGACCATTGGTTCCCTATCAAAGTGTGAGAGCTACAAATTTTATTGACATTAATAGATTTTCAGGTTTTACACAATGGAATACCAAAACAACTATTGGAAGCAGTCAGTTTTGGGTAACTGCTGGTGCCCGTTTTCATAATTGGATGGTTGCTGGAGATGGAATTTCTAATGCGAAAAACCAAACCGTTTTTAGTCCAAGAGCTCAATTTGCCCTCAAGCCTGATTGGGAGAAAGATATGTTTTTTCGTTTAGCCATAGGCTATTATTATCAACCGCCTTTTTATCGAGAATTAAGAGATTTGAATGGACAAGTCAATCCCAATGTAAAAGCGCAACAATCTATTCATTTTGTATTGAGTAACGATTATAATTTTAAAATGAATAATCGCCCTTTTAAATTAGTCACAGAAGCTTATTATAAAAGCATGAATGATGTAAATACCTATACATTAGAAAATGTTAGAATTCGTTATCGTGCCAATAATGATGCAACGGCTTATGCTTATGGATTAGACATGAGGTTGAATGGAGAATTCGTTCCCGGAACTGAATCTTGGTTGAGTTTTGGATACATGAAAACAGAAGAAAATCAGGATGACAGAGGTTACATTGCACGTCCAACAGACCAAAGATTAAAGTTTGGTATTTTATTTCAAGATTATATGCCAAACATTCCCAATATGAAATTGTACTTGAATTTGGTTTACAATACAGGTTTGCCTGGCGGTTCGCCTTCCTATGCTGATGTTTATACCTATCAAAGTCGATTAAGAGATTATCGTCGTGCTGATGTTGGGTTTTCCTATATTTTAACCGAAAGAAATAATGAAAGAAATGATGGACATTGGTTAAAGAAATTTCAGGATTTATCTGTAGGTTTTGAGATTTTTAACTTGTTTGACAATCAAAATGCTATTACTAATACTTGGGTTCGAGATGTGTATACTAAAAACCAGTATGGAATTCCAAATTATATGACTACAAGAGTTTTTAATATCAAATTGACGGCAAAATTGTAGTAATAATTCACTGTTTTAGAGTGGATAAACTTTTTAAATCTCTACATAAATAATTTTTGCGAAAGCAATAAATTAATAAATTTCAACAAGTCCAAGTATTTCCATACAACCGTATCAGGATTTTCAGAAATTTTGATATTTGATTTGTTGCTATATATTAGTCAAAAGATTGCATAGAAACCAGTTTGGTATATGTTCCGTTTTTAGCTATGAGCTCCTCGTGTGTTCCCTGCTCAACAATTTCACCTTTTTTCATGACTACTATTATATCGGCTTTTTGAATGGTGGAAAGACGATGTGCAATGACTACTGAAGTACGGTTTTGCATCATATTTTCCAGAGCAATTTGAACTAATCTTTCGCTTTCAGTATCCAATGCCGAAGTTGCTTCATCCAGAATCATTATAGGTGGATTTTTCAAAACAGCTCTAGCAATTGATAATCGTTGTTTTTGTCCACCTGAAAGTTTATTCCCGCTATCGCCAACGTTGGCATAAATTCCTTCGGGCAACTCTTTTACAAATTCATAAGCGTTGGCAATTTTCAAGGCCTCAATAACTTCATCGTCAGTAGCATTCAATTTTCCTAAAGAGATATTCGCTTTTATGGTATCATTAAATAAAATAGAATCTTGAGTTACCAATCCCATTAAACTTCGAAGCGATAGTAAATCCAAATCTTTTATATCCACATTATCAATTGTAATTTTTCCTTCATTTACATCATAAAATCGGGTCAATAAATTGGCAATAGTACTTTTTCCAGAACCCGATTGCCCAACAAGTGCCACTGTTTTTCCTTTGGGTACTTCTAGTGAAAAGTCCTTCAAAACATTTTCTTCATTGTATCTGAAGTTGATGTTCTTTATGGAAATTCCAGTTTCGAAAGTTTCTTTATGGATGGCATTTTCTTTGCTCGTTATATCATTTTCTTGTTCCATCAAACTGAAAACTCTTTCAGCAGCTGCAAGTCCACTTTTTACTTGGTAAGAAGCTTTTGATATAGCTTTTGCTGGGGTTAAAATGGTATAAGCCAAAGCAATATAAGTAATAAATGTTGTTGATGTTAATGAATGTTCTACAATTACCATTTGGCCGCCATACCATAATAAAGTAGCAATTGTTAGTATACCCAAGAATTCACTCAACGGAGATGCTAAGTTGTTTTTGTTCCCAATACTGTTCGTTAATTTCAATAATCTATTAACAGAGAAATTGAATTTTGAAATGAAAGTTTCTTCAGCATTATAACCTTTAACGACTTTTAATCCGCTTAAAGTTTCATCAAGCACTGAAATGTAAACTCCGTTTTCTTGTTGAGCAGAAGTTGACTTTGCTTTTAGGTTTTTACCCACTCGGGATATTAAAAATCCAGAAATGGGTATAAAAATAAAAACAAAAAATGTCAGCTTAGGGCTTATGATAAACATAGTAATTATAGAAAATAGAATTGTTAAAGGTTCTCTAACAACTAATTCTAATACCTGAAAAAATGAGTTCTGAACTTCATTAACATCGCCAAGCATTCTAGACATAACATCGCCTTTTCTTTTTTCTGAGTAAAAAGAAATAGGTAAGTGGATGATTTTATTGTATAATTTTTCTCGAATATCTCTTAACACGCCATTTCTTAATCGAGTAACATGGTAGGATGCAAAATAATTGGCAGCATTTTTTAAAAATGCTGTGGATATAATAATCGAAATAACAAATAACAAAGCAATTTTGAAATCATAATTTGCTGTAAGCGATGTTATTTTATAGTTCAAAAATTGCTCGGAATACTGTTTTATGCTTCCAATTCCGTTAAAGATTGGTGGTGATGTTACTTTTTCATTTAGTCCAAATAGAACATTTAAAGTTGGTATCATGGATACCATCAATAAAGTTGAAAAAAGAGCATAAAAAATATTGAAAAACACATTAAAAAAAATATTTTTCTTGTAGGTGAGCGCAAAAGGAATTAACTTTTTTAGATTGCTATCCATTAGTTTAACTGCATTTCTGA
>NZ_JBMOGV010000099.1:0-8651 GCF_049318185.1 Flavobacterium sp.
AAAAATCAATATCAGAAATATGTGTACAAACCGAATCTAAAAAGTGTCTGTCGTGAGAGACTACAATTACTGTATTATCATAATTGGCTAAGAAATTTTCTAACCAACTAATGGTTTCAAAATCCAAGTCATTGGTTGGCTCATCCATTACTAATACATCTGGATTTCCGAAAAGGGCTTGAGCTAAAAGAACGCGAACTTTCATTTTTCCTTCCATCTCACTCATCAAAGTATAATGCATATCGGCAGTAATCCCTAGATTTGAAAGCATAGCACCAGAATCAGATTCTGCATTCCAACCATTCATTTCTTCAAACTGCACTTGCAACTCTCCTATTCTATCGGCATTTTTATCATCATAATCGGCATACAAAGTATCCATTTCAGATTTTATGGCAAACAAGACTTTGTTACCCATCATAACAGTTTCTAACACAGTATGCTCATCAAACATGTTATGATTTTGGTTAAGTACTGACATCCTTTTTCCAGGTTCTAGAAAAACTCGTCCTGAAGTTGGGTCAATATCTCCAGCTAAAATTTTAAGAAAAGTAGATTTCCCTGCACCATTAGCGCCAATAACACCATAACAATTGCCTTGAGTAAAAGTTGTATTTACTTCGTCAAATAAAATTCTTTTACCAAACTGAACTGATAAATTAGAAACTGTAAGCATGAATTATAAGTTTGTTAAATTTTGTGCAAAAGTAGTGAATAGAGTTTAGTATTTGTTATCATAGGTTCAGATTTTTACTCTTCTTTATTTAACTATTGATTAACAGAATAATTCAATTCATCTAAATATTTTTGTCAATTAGTTTTATAAGCATGTTATCTTTAAAAAATATAAAATTTATAAGTTTTATTATTCCAATTGTTACTCTTTTTTGTTCATGTAAAAATGAATTTAAAGGTAGTGATTATGTTGCCTATTTTGGCGGTGAAATTGTTAATCCAAAAAATACTTATGTGCTGTTCTGCAAAGACAATGAAGTAATTGATACTTTAAAACTAGACAAAAATAATCGTTTTTTTATTCTGTTTGACTCACTTGCTCCTGGAATGTACACTTTTAAGCATGAAAGAGAATATCAATATGTTTATTTTGATAAAAATGACAGTATCATGGTTAGAGTCAATTCCAAGGATTTTGATGGTTCGGTTGTTTTTTGTGGTCGTGGAGATCAGAAAAACAACTTCCTAATAGAACAATATCTTAAGAATGAAAAGGATAAAAATAGTATGTTCCCAATATGGGATTATGATGTAAATAAATTTAGTTATTCTATTGATTCATCTTATCAAGTTGCCAATAAATTTTATTCCGCTAGAAGAGAAGAAATTAAATGGAGTGATGAATTTAATGAATATGCAAAAGCTGCTCTAGATTATCAATATTACTCTAAGAAAGAATTTTATCCAATTATTCATAAGATGAGAACTGGTAAAGATGTATTTGAAAGTTTGCCGAAGGACTTTTATAGTTTTAGGAAAAATATTGACTGTAACAATGTTGTTCTAGCCTTCTATTCGCCATTTGTGATGTACTTAACTCAAATGTTAAATAACATGGGAGCGATTAATTATCATAACCATTTTTCTGAAGCTGATTTATCTTTGAAGACCAATATCAATAAAATGAATATTGCAGATACTCTAATAAAAAATATAAAGGTAAAAAATACAGTTTTAAACACTATCGCTTTTCAATATCTTCTAGAAGATCAAAATATTGTAAATAATAATATATTTATTGATACTTACTATAAATATTCTACTGATAAGAGTTATGAAAATGAAATCTTGAAAATTGGGAATGCTATTCAATTATTAAAACCAAATTTTGAATTACCTATTGTAAAACTAATCGATAAAAACAGAATTGAAATTACATCAGATAAAGTAATTACAAAAAAATCGGTAATATTTTTTTGGACCAATAGTGCCAAATCGCACTTAGAAGCAGCCCATAAAAAAATATTTACTTTAAAAACAAAATACCCAAATTATGATTTTATTGCCATAAATATAAATGACTCACAAGAAGATTTTGAAAAAGTTTTATCTGATTATAACTTTAAAGGAATTTCAGAATTAAGATGTCCTAATTTTGAAGGCATTAAATCAAAATGGGCTATCAATAAAATCTACAGAGCTATTGTTACTGGAAATAATGGAAAAATAAAAAATGCATTTACCAACATTTTCGATGTGCACTTTGAGGATAGTTTGAACTAATAAATAAAGGGCTTTCATCAGAAAACCCTTTTTATACTATCATTTTTTATTGATTTCCTTTAGCATAATCCGCTAAAAATTGAGCTAAACCAATATCTGTTAATGGATGTTTTAGCAATCCTAAAATTGAAGATAATGGACCAGTCATAACATCTGCACCAATTTTTGCGCAGTTTACAACGTGCATTGTATGACGAATAGACGCTGCTAAAATTTGAGTTTCAAAAGCATAGTTATCATAGATATCACGAATTTCTTGTATCAACGCCAAACCGTCAGTAGAAATATCATCTAATCTTCCTAAGAAAGGCGAAACATAAGTAGCCCCAGCTTTTGCAGCCAACAATGCTTGACCCGCAGAAAACACTAAAGTAACATTAGTTCTTATCCCTTTATCTGAAAAATATTTACACGCTTTTATTCCTTCTTTTGTCATAGGTAATTTTACTACGATTTGTTCGTGCAATTCAGCTAATTCTTCACCTTCTTTAATCATTCCTTCATAATCAGTAGCAATTACTTCTGCACTAACGTCACCATCAACAATGTTACAAATGTCAACATAGTGTACTAGAATATTATTTTTTCCTGTGATGCCTTCTTTAGCCATCAACGAAGGATTAGTGGTAACGCCATCTAGAACTCCAAGCGCTTGTGCTTCTTTAATTTCGTTAAGATTGGCAGTGTCGATAAAAAATTTCATAATTTAGTTGTTTATATAATGTATAAGTTGTTTTTCAAAATTAAAATACAAAAGTACAACAGCAAATTTGAAATTGAAACTTATTTCTCATCAAAAAATTCATACCATTTTCCTTATTGCTAATCACTAAGTTTATAATAATTCATCAACATACTTTCATAAATTCTATCGGGTAAAATTCGTTTTAATACAATAGAAAATTTTTGCATAAAAGCACCCACTTTGTAATGCAATTTTGGGCTTTTATCATTAATGATTTGATAAATTACTACGGCTAAATCGGTTGGATCACCACCAGTATGCATATGTGAATTCATCTTATTTAAAGTATTCTTATAAGGTGTTTCATAAACAGAACCTTCAATAAATGGAGCGTGATAACGATGCGAGGCTATATCTGTTGCAAATTCTCCTGGTGCCACATTAACTAAATTGATTCCAAATGGTTTCACTTCGATACTAATAGCTTCTGTAACTATTTCTAAGGCTGATTTTGAAGCAGAATATATTCCACGATAAGGCAATCCCATGTAACCAGCAATAGACGTAATATTGATTATCAACCCCGATTTTTGTTTACGCATATTAGGCAAAACAGCTTTTATAACTTCTATGGGACCAAAAAAATTAGTTTCAAAATTGTTTCTCATTTCATCTGTTGGTGTTTCTTCTATAGGTCCAGTTATTCCAACTCCAGCATTGTTTATTACAATATCTATACTTTTTGATAAGGCGACAACTTTCTCAACAGCATTTTTAATACTCTCCACATTTCGAACATCAAGTGCTATTAAAGGAAATATAGAATTTGATATTTTTTCTGGATTTCTGCTTGTTCCATAAACGGTATAACCTTTATGAAATAAAAACTCACCAACTGCTTTTCCAATTCCTGATGAACCACCCGTGATTAAAACTACTTTACTCATTAATTATTTTTTATAAAAACTTTACAAAAGCCATCTACCTTATTTAATATATGTATTGACTTAACCATTCAAACTATGGTTTGAAATTTAAAGTTTAAAGATAAAAACTAAAAGTAATTTTTGATATCTTTTTTCTAAAAACTAAAATAATAAATTCAGATGTTGTTATAAAAAAAAATCCGAACCAAGTTCGGAATAAAAATGGCAAGCTACCTACATCGCACCGCTACAACCACATACCTTTGCTATGTTCCCATCCTGGAGGATTTTGCAGGAGCTGGTCGTGTAGGACTTGCCAGTGCAAATATACAATCTTTTTATTTTTTTGCAAGAATTTGATAGCTTTATAAATATATTTGTATGTAAAAAATAAATTCCACAAAATGAAACTTTATAATCCCCTAATTACTATTTTATTAGCTTTTAACATTGTTGGCTGCAATGATAGTCAAAAAGAAAGAGAGAACTATTTCAGTTTCGATGATAGCGCAATAAAGCCTATGTATCAAGTAACAGAAAAAGTTGATTTAACTTTATTAAATCCAAAAAACAAAACCATTGACAGTATTGTATATTATGCTAATGACAATAGAGTTAAGTCTGTAAAAGGCAATGAAAAATTCACATTAGATTCAAGAGGAATAAAATTAGGTTATCAAAATATTAAAGCTTTAGTTTATTTTGAAGGCGATACAGTTTCTACCAAAACGAGAGTTGAAATTTCCTCAAATGTTATTCCGAAATTATTTAAGTATTCAGTAGTTAATACCTATCCACATGATGTTGATGCTTTTAACGAAGGATTTGAATTTTTTCGTGATACTTTGATCGAAAGCACTGGACAAAATGGTAAATCTTATTTTGCAAAAATTGATTATAAAACTGGAAAATCATATAAAAAAGTTAGTATTGACCAACAATATTTTGGCGAGGGAATTACAGTTATTAATAATAAAATATACCAACTTACATGGCAGAATGAAAAAGGTTTTATTTATGATGCTAACACCTTAAAAAAATTAAGAACATTTACTTTTGATAAAAAAGTTGAAGGATGGGGAATGACTAATGATGGAAAAAATATCTATCATTCAGATGGAACAGAAAAAATTTGGACTATGAATCCTGATACCCAAAAATTAACTGATTTTATTAATGTGTATACTAATGATAGTAAAATCAAAAGCATAAATGAATTAGAATGGATAAACGGTAAAATCTTTGGTAATATTTGGCAAAAAGATGCTATAGCCATAATTAATCCAAAAACTGGAGCTGTTGAAGGTGTAATGGATTTATCAGCTTTACGAGCTAAAGTAACAAATAAAGAAGCAGAAGTATTAAACGGTATAGCTTACAACAAAAAAACAAATACCATCTTTGTTACAGGGAAGAACTGGAATAAAACTTTTGAAATTAAACTATTGAATTAAATGCAAAAAAAAACCGAGCAAAATTGCTCGGTTTTAAAAAAAAATATAATTAATTAATCTTTTTGAGATTTCACAGCTAAAGTATAGATAACTAAACCGAAACCAATTTTGTTAATTGCATCTGCAATGTTGTAAGCAACATCTACATTACCTTTTCCAAATATGCTTGTGTACCAACCTTCAGTACCTAGCATATATCCTAAAGGATAAATAGCCCATCCTACTAATACAAACCAACACAAAATTTTGTGAGCAGCTAAAACATTTCCACCAGCTTCTTTTGCTAATTTAGAAGCACTTCCTAACCAAATTTCATAAGCAATTGCAAAATAAGCAACACCTGAAATGAATCCCCAAACCTGAGCACTTTCTGGATAAACAGCTTCTCCAAAATAACCAGTTACTAACATAACTACTGAATAGAAAATCATTTTCCATAGTAAATTTTGTTTTGCGCCAGCAACTTTTAAAATTAAATAAAACTCAAGACACATTAATGGCACTGTTAAAATCCAGTCAACATATCTAAAGAATGTTGGAGACTCATTGAATGAAGCCCAATAATCTCTCATGTAATAATAGTGAACTGCTGCAATAAAGGTAATTAAACCCGAAACTAATACAGAAGTACGCCACTTTTTATCAAACTGGTTAAGTGATAAAAAGAAAAAAGCTGAAGCAGCCATCATAGCCATACAGCCAACAAAAAAAGTAAATCCAACATAATCTGTTGGTAACATTTTAGCAATCAATGCTGTTGATGAAATAAAATTTGTCATAAAATAATGGTTTAAATTGATTAATTGTTTAAACAAAGCTAAAAAAATTGAAACAAATAAAAAAATTTTTTAATTGTTTTTTTATATTTATATTTAAAAATTATTTAAAATAGTATGTCTAAAATTACAAATTTATCAATACTAACAAGCTTTTTAGGTTTGTGGCTCACTTCATTCATAAAAAATGAAACTCAATTTATTGTAGGTTTTATATTAATATTATCGTTTGGGATTGTGCATGGTGCTAATGATTTACTCTTAATAAAAAAAATATATAAAGAGGAGTCTAAATCATATTGGAAAACATTATTTAATTATTTAATAGTGATATTCATTGCAGTACTATTATTTAGCTTTATTCCTTGGCTAGCAATGCTTTTATTTATAATTGTTAGCAGTTATCATTTTGGAGAACAACATTGGGAAAATAAAAATTTGTATGATCATAAAATTATAAACACTTTATTCTATACAACATATGGCTTATTTATTTTATTGTTATTATTTCAATTTCACAATAATGAAGTTATAGCTATAATGCTTGGAATAACAGGAATAGAATTTACATTTATTAGTATTTCTTTACTATTAAAACTTAACGGTTTTTTATTAGCAGCTTTGTTTAGTTATAACTATTTTAGTAGTAAAGTATTTCAAAAAATATTGGTTGTTGAAATATTGTATCTTATAGTTTTCGCAATTATTTTTAAAGTTGGTGATTTAATTTGGGCTTTTGTAATTTATTTTATTTTTTGGCACAGCATACCTTCACTGCTTGATCAAATAAAATTTTTATACGGTAAAGTATCACTTAAAAATTTTAAGGCATATTGTAAATCGGCTTTTCTTTATTGGTTAATTTCATTATTTGGTATAGTAGTTTTGTATTTTTTACTTAAAGATTATAAAATATTTGATTCTATATTCTTTTCTTTTTTAGCAGCTATAACTTTTCCACATGTTTTTGTAATAGAGAGAATGTTCAATTTAAAACATAAAAAAACCGAGTAATAACTTACCCGGTTTTTATAGCTTATTTTTAAAAGTTGTTATTTCACTTCCTCAAACTCTACATCTTGTGTATTATCACCTTGAGCTTCTGGTTGTGATGGAGCTTCTTGAGCTTGACCTGCATCACCTTGAGCATACATAGCTTCTGTTGCAACTTTCCATGCGGCATTAATATTATCAAGCCCTTTTTGAATAGCTTCTAAATCTTGTGATTGGTGCGCCATTCTCAATTCAGTTAAAGCAGCTTCAATTCCTACTTTATGATCGTCAGTTAATTTATCTCCTAATTCTTTTAATTGACTTTCTGTTTGGAAAATCATACCGTCAGCTTCATTCAATTTATCTGCTTTTTCTTTAGCTACTCTATCGCTTTCCGCATTCATTTCAGCATCTTTTTTCATTCTTTCGATTTCTTCTGGAGTTAAACCAGAGGAAGCTTCGATACGAATGTCATGTGATTTTCCTGAACCTTTATCAGTAGCCGAAACTTTAATAATTCCGTTAGCATCAATATCAAAAGTAACTTCAATTTGAGGAACTCCTCTTGGTGCTGGTGGAATACCATCTAAGTGAAAACGACCGATTGTCTTATTGTCTGCTGCCATAGTTCTTTCTCCTTGAATTACGTGGATTTCAACACTTGGTTGGTTATCTGCAGCTGTAGAGAATACTTGTGATTTTTTGGTTGGAATAGTAGTGTTAGACTCAATTAATTTAGTCATTACATTTCCCATAGTTTCAATTCCTAATGATAAAGGCGTAACGTCTAATAACAATACATCTTTTACATCTCCAGATAAAACGCCACCTTGAATAGCTGCACCAATAGCAACCACTTCATCAGGATTTACTCCTTTTGATGGTTTTTTACCAAAGAATTTTTCAACTTGTTCTTGAATAACTGGTATTCTTGTAGAACCTCCAACTAGGATTACCTCATCAATATCCGAAGTTGATAAACCAGCATCTTTCAAAGCCTTAGCAACAGGCTCCATAGAACGTTTAACTAAAGATTCTGCTAATTGTTCAAATTTAGCACGAGTTAAACTTTTAACTAAGTGTTTTGGACCAGTAGCAGTCGCAGTAACATAAGGCAAGTTAATTTCTGTTTGTGTAGAAGAAGATAACTCAATTTTTGCTTTTTCGGCAGCTTCTTTTAAACGTTGTAATGCCATTGGGTCTTTACGCAAATCGATACCTTCTTCGGTATTAAATTCGTTAGCCATCCAATCTATAATTACTTGGTCAAAGTCATCGCCACCTAGGTGAGTATCACCATTTGTTGATAACACTTCAAATACTCCGTCACCTAGTTCTAGAACAGAAATATCAAAGGTACCACCACCTAAATCGTAAACTGCAATTTTTTGGTCAATTCCTTTTTTATCTAAACCATAAGCCAATGCTGCTGCTGTTGGTTCGTTGATGATGCGCATAACTTTTAAACCTGCAATTTCACCAGCTTCTTTTGTAGCTTGGCGTTGTGCATCATTAAAGTAGGCTGGAACCGTAATAACTGCTTCTGTTACTGTTTGACCTAAGTAGTCTTCGGCAGTTT
>NZ_JBMOGV010000100.1:0-8640 GCF_049318185.1 Flavobacterium sp.
GAAATTATTTTTGCTAAAGTAAAAGGAATTCAAAAAGATACAATCACAGTTGATTTGGAACAATTCATATCTGTAAAAGGTATCAAAGCAATAGGAAACCAATTGACAGTCGATAAATTAAAACAAGTAAATTTATTAGAGTCATTACCTTTTGAAGAACTAGAAGAAGTGCAACTAGAAGAAATGGAAGTCAGTGATGAAACTGTTGTTTCAGATGATATTCAAACAGAAACTGACGATGACGGTCAGATAACCTTAAGTTTAGAATAAAAAATACTCCCAATTCTTGGGAGTATTTTTTTAGTCTGTTACATCAGAATCCTTTAGTTTTTTATCTACAATTTTGTTGTTATGCAATTTTACTATATTTCTGGTTTTCTTCATTCTCAGATTCAAGAATTCTACAAACAAGGAGAAGAAAATGGAGAAGTATAAATAGCCTTTTGGAATACTAGTTACTTCAACATCATTTCCAAAACGGAAATGGGCTAAATGAGAACCTTCTGCCAAAAGCATCACTCCAATAAGTATTAAGAACGATAAACCCAAAATTTGAATTGTTGGATGTTCGTTAACGAATTTAGAAACTGGTCCGGCAAAAATCATCATAATAATTATAGAAATAACTACCGATAAAATCATAATGAGTAAGGCGCCTTCGTAACCAAAACCTCCAGCCCCTGGCTCTTTCATGCTTACCATTCCTACTGCGGTTAAAATGCTATCAAACGAAAAAACAATATTTAACAAGGCAATTTGAACAATCGCTTGTGACAAACTATTGCTCGCTTTCCCAGTAGTTCCTTCTTCATCACCTTCTAGTTTATGGTGAATTTCGGACACTGATTTATACAAAAGAAATAATCCCCCACCAAAAATAATCAAACTTTGTCCTGTAACATGAGCTTCAAAAAATCCCCATTCAATAGAAAATAGGGTATCTTGTAAACTTAAAACCCAAGTGATTCCGAACAATAAAATTATTCTGAATAACATTGCTAAAAGCAAACCTATTCTCCTGGCTTTAGGTTGGTCTTCAGCTTTTAATTTTCCTGAAACTATCGAAAGAAAAACAATGTTGTCAATGCCAAGGATAATTTCTAAAAAAGTTAATGTCAGTAACGCAATTAAAGCATTTGGTGTAAATAAAATATCCATCATTATAGGTTATAGTTTAGCTATTAAACGTAGTTATTATTTTTTTGTTACAACGCCACGTTGTTTTTTGGCATCTCCCACAAACGAATATTCAAAAGTATAACTATTCTTGTCAGTTGTCAAAATTGTCATGCTAATTGCTTTTTGTTCATTCATGGTTTTGGGATGTAGTTTTTGCAATATAAATTCGCAATCGTTTACCCATCGAACAGAAGCCGTATCTGTTTTTCCATTAAACGTTTCTATTTGCAAGTTTTCAGTTCTAATGAAAGTTGACGTTTGTTTTTTACCTTGAATTTCTTGTGTAAATTCAAATGTGCCAGTTTTGAAATCTTGACATTTCCGTTCTTTATTAGAACAAGAAATAAGGAATATCGAGAGTAGGAGTAGTGTTGTTTTCATTATTTCATTTCATTTCATTTCTTTAGTTAGTTACTGTTATTCATGATTAAAAAATGCGTCTGTTACACTTTTAATTCCTTTAAATAGAAAATATACTGCTAAAAAACAAAGAAAAACGCCAACAGCTAAAACCAAATAATGCCAAACATTTTGCTTATTGATAAAAGCATTATAAATCACACTTGGGCCAATAAACATAAGAGGCAGAGCGTAAAGCATAAATTTAATTCCTTTTTCTAGTAGTTCTTTTTTACCAAACATTTTTATATAATTATCAATTATCAATTATCAATTATCAATTAGTATAACTATCCACTGCTTTTCTAACGCTCCCGTAATTAGATAACAATGCCGAAGCTTCTTCATAACTCACAGGAATTTCAGACATAATCATTTTAACACCACGATCAACAAGTTTGTCATTGCTCAGTTGCATATCGATCATTTTGTTGCCTTTCACTTTGCCGAGTTGTATCATGGTAGCAGTTGAAATCATGTTTAACACCAACTTTTGAGCTGTTCCAGCTTTCATTCTCGAACTTCCGGTTACAAATTCTGGTCCTACAACGACTATTACAGGAAATTGTGCTGTTAATGCTAACGGACTTCCTTCATTACATGTTATGCAACCTGTGATAATATTATTCTCATTACATTTTTCCAAACCACCAATGACATAAGGCGTTGTTCCCGATGCAGCAATACCTATCACAATATCGTTTTCTGAAATGTTATTTTCTTGTAAATCTATCCAAGCTTGAGTTGCGTTATCTTCGGCATTTTCAACAGCACGTCGAATGGCTTTGTCTCCACCTGCAATAATTCCATTAACTAAATCAAAAGGTACACCAAAAGTAGGCGGACATTCCGAAGCATCCACGATTCCTAATCGACCAGAAGTTCCTGCACCAATATAGAATAAGCGTCCACCGAGTTTCATTTTCTCCACGATTTTAGTAACTAAATCTTCAATTTGTGGTAATGATTTTTCAACAGCATGTGGAACGGTTTTGTCTTCGTTATTGATATTGGATAACAACTCATTAACCGACATTTTTTCTAAATGTTCGTAGTGTGAGGATTGTTCAGTTGTTTTGGTGAAGTTCATTTTAATGCTTTAAAATATAAAATTATATTATATATGATTTGATCTAAATTTATACAAAATATGCCAACAAAATCCCTAAAATAATTACCGAAATCTTGGCAATATTAAACTTATGACCTTCGCTACTTTCAAAGATAATTGTTGAAGAAATATGAAACAGAATTCCGATGACGATGGCGGTAATTTGAGTGTAATATTGATTGAGAATAGGGAAGTTGTCAGAAACAAATGTTCCTAAAGGTGTCATAATGGCAAAAGAAACCATGAACAAAAACAAAGCGTTTTTATTCAACTGAGCGTTAAGAAAAAATGTAGTTAAGATAATGGCGATGGGTAAGTGGTGAATGGCAATTCCGTAGGCCAAATCGTGGTGTCGTCCCACAGGAAAACCTTCTAGAAATGCATGAATACACAAACTAATAAACAATAGCCATGGCATTTGTATCAATTTATCATGACCGTGAACGTGACCGTGTTCGGCTCCTTTAGAGAAAAACTCTAATATGATTTGAAATAAAATCCCAAGCATAATAAAAATCCCAACAGAGAGATTATGACTTTCATAAACATCTGGTAACAAATGCATCACCGTTATCGATAGTAAAAACGAACCACTGAAAGCTAATAAAAGCTTAAGATTATTTTTCTTTTTAGGTTTAATAAATAATGCAATTGCATAGCCCAAAATAACTGATAATAAAGGAAGTATGTAATTCATTTATTTGAATATCATTATTAATCTTTCACTAGTATTTTTATGAAATTTCTTTAGCTTGTAGTCTCCAAAAGTATCCAATAAATATATTCCAGCTTCATCCATCATGGATTGAAAATCTTCTAAATTATACGCTCTTACTTTTTCTGTAAAATGAAATTTCTTTCCTTTATCTTCAAAATCTATTTCTTTAATAATAAAACCATCTAATAAATAGCGTTTAATATGAAATGTGATACCATCAACTTCTTTAATTTCATTTGGAATTAGATTTTCAAGAACTGTATAAATATTCATAAAGTCGATTACCGCGAAACCGTATTCCGAAAGACTTTCTTTGATGGAAATAAGCGTTTTTATATTGTCTTCTTCCTTTTCGAAGTAGCCAAAACTGGTGAACAAATTAAAAATAGCATCAAACTTATCTTGAAAAGGTTCGCGTTTATCGTGCACTACAAAGTGTAAAGTTTCATTAGCATTTTTATTGGCTTCTACTATGCTGTTTTCAGATAAATCGGCACCGATTACGTTAAATCCTAATTGATTTAAATAAATTGAGTGACGACCTTTTCCACAAGCTAAATCAAGAACTTTGGCTTTTTCGGGCAAGTTTAAATAATGCGTGAGATTATCCATGAAGATTTGCGCTTCACGATAGTTTCTGTCCTTATATAAAATGTGGTAGTATGGAGTGTCAAACCAAGAGGTATACCAATTATTTGAATTGGGATTTAGAATTTGGGATTTAGGATTTGTTATATCTGACATTTAATATTTTAAATGAATTCTTAAAACGCAAAATTAATGTATTTTTACCGATGAATTTCAAATTTAAAGTTTGAATTAAAATTGACATGGAAAATTTTAAAATGGTAGCCAAAACTTTTTTTGGTTTTGAAGAAATATTAGGTAAAGAATTACAACAATTAGGAGCTCAAGATGTTGAAATTGGTACTCGTGCTGTAAGTTTCAAAGGCGACAAAGGTTTTATGTATAAAGCCAATTTGTCACTACGTACAGCTTTGAAAGTTCTAAAACCGATTTATTATTTCCGTGCTACAAATGATTTAAACTTATATAAAGGAATACAAGGCATCGATTGGAGTAACTATCTTAATGGTAATCAAACTTTTGTTATTGATACTACCATTCACTCAGACAATTTTAAGCACTCACAATTTGTTTCACAAAAAGCCAAAGACGCTATCGTTGACCAGTTTAGAGATAAAACGGGACAACGCCCATCGATTGATAAAGATTTTCCCGATTTGCGAATAAATATTCATATTGATAGAGACCAAGTTTCGGTTGCCCTTGATACTTCTGGCACTTCATTGCATCAAAGAGGTTACAGAACCGCAACAAATATTGCTCCTATAAACGAAGTTTTGGCAGCAGGAATGTTATTGCTTTCGGGTTGGGATGGAAGTTCTGATTTTCTAGATCCAATGTGTGGTTCGGGAACTATTTTGGCAGAAGCTGCTATGATTGCGTGTAACATTCCGGCCAATATTAACAGAAAAGAATTTGCTTTTGAGAAATGGAACGATTGGGACAACGATTTGTTTGACCAAATTATCGATGCGTTAATGAAACGTACCAAAGAGTTTCATTATACTATCGTTGGCTACGACAAAGCACCAAGTGCTGTTCAGAAAGCCAAAGATAATATACAAAATGCTAATCTTGATGATTACGTAACCATCTCACAAGCTAATTTCTTTGAGACCAAAAAGGAAATTGCTGGTCCATTGCACATGGTATTTAATCCACCATATGGCGAGCGTTTAGATATTGAATTAGAACGTTTTTACAGAGAAATAGGTGATACATTAAAGAACAACTATTCCAATACAAATGCGTGGTTTATTACAGGTAATCTTGAAGCTTTGAAATTTGTTGGACTTCGTCCTTCGAGGAAAATTAAGCTTTTCAACGGAAGTCTGGAAGCACGATTGGTAAAATATGAAATGTATGAAGGTAGCAAGAGAACTAAGTTTCAAACAACAGAAGAAGAGTAAATTACTTTTTGTTTTCTAATTCAATAGCTTTAATAATGGTTGTCACATTATCCGCTTCAATTCGTTTGGCTTTGATGACCTTGTTTTTATCTAAAATATAAATTACTGGAGTAGAATAAACATCATATTTCTCAATGGCATTATTGTAATGTGCTCCGTCATATACGTTTATCCAAGGAAGTTTATGCTCTGCTATATATTTTAGGTATTTTTCGCCTTCGTGTTGCATATAAACACTATATACTTTTACATCTTTCTTTTCTTTTAGTAAGTCATTGTATACGTCTAAAAGTTTAGGAATTTCTTTTTGGCAATGACCGCAATCCACATCCCAAAAAACGAGTATTGTATAATCTGCCTTGACATCGCTTAACTTAACCCACATTTTATTGACTTCATTCACATGGTCATAAAAAACTTTGGTCATTTCTTCACTATTCTTTGCATTCTCAAATCCCATAGTTTTCATTTTATCATAATCTTCCGCTTTAATCATAAATAAATCTTGAGCAGTTGCACCAACCAATAGTGGTTTTAGTTTGTCAGCACGTTTAATTATTTTTTTTACTACCTCTTCATCATCATAAATTCCAAAAGCTTTTCCGGTTTTAAAATAGTTGTCGGACATGTGAACAAAAACTTTATCAAACCCCATTATTTTTGAAGTCTCATACGTATAAGTAAAATGGGCTAATAATAATTTATTGATTAAACTTCCTTGAACCGTTTTATTCATCATTCTATCAATTTCTACAGCAACTGAGTCAGGATGAGTTACCACCACATTGTCAAAATATTTCTTAAGTTTATTAATAAAGAATGGATTTCTGATCGTGCCGTCATCATTAAAATCAACATTATCCCAATAATGTTTTTTATAAAAATTATATACTGCTAGGCTATCTGGTCTCCCATTTGAAGCTTTAGGGATATCAATCAATTTTTTTTCTGTTTTGATATTTAAAACATCAGCAATATAAGAACCTTTATTTTGAATGATGAACTTTTCTTCATAATCTACAATCTTTTGCTCAAATGTTTTTTGCTTTTCAGCTAGTGCCAAGGTGTCTTTTTTTGTTTTAAGTTCGGTTTTTGACTTTAAATCTTGAAAGTCTTTATTTTGTTGACTTATATATTTCAAGTAATTAAAAAATTCATTTTCTCTATTTGAATTGACTACTTTAACATTGTTTAAAATATCAACTCCATATTCACTATTTATTTCTAAATTCTGTGTACTTTCATCAATAAAAAAATCAAATACAATAGATTTTCCTTGACTTACAAGAGAATAAATACCTTTATCAAGTTTGTTTTTGCCTTTAAAAACTATTTCACCATTTTTAATAGTAGTACAAGTATCTTTAATTAATGTTTTATCAAATTGGTAGAAGGTCAGATAAGCTAAAGTATCTTTACAGTTTTTTAAATTTATAGTAATATCATAACCTGATTGAGCATTAGCAAAAAATGAAGAGCAACTTAAAATTAAGATTATAAATATTTTTTTCATAGTTTTTCTATTGTAAATTTTAAAAATCAAAAATAATGTATTTTTAAAATAAATAATAGCTGAAATTTTTAAAGTTTACTTAAAAATAACAAATACCTAGTTTATGTATTTTATTTATTTGTACTACTTTTGAAAATATTAATCAAAATTAAAATTGCGAAGTGTCAAATAATACCAAAGCTTTACTTTACAATTTAGTTTGTTTTGCAACTATTTTTATATTATTACGCTTTCTATTGGGAGTTTATACTGGTTTATATAGTTTTTGGTTACCAGTAACAGCTTTTGTAGTGAGTACTATTTTAGCACCAAAATTTCAAGCGGTAAAAACAAGTGAGGGTGATAAAATTTTCATGAAATGGTTGTTTGTTAAAGGAATTAAGAAATTTTAATTCTTCTTATCCTTTTTTGATATTTCCACTTTTTTAACTTTTGCTTTTACAGTTGTTTTATATAATGGAATGAAATAGGAAATAGTATAATTAAAACCTACACCATAATCTCCATTATAGGTTCTGTTAAATCCTGGTATATATAAATTGTCAAAATTATTTGGAAGTTTTTGTGATAACATCCTATTAAGTCTAAAACTAAAACCTACGAAAACATTATTAAAAACTTTAGCTTTAATACCAGCTACTACTTCAACCCATTGGGCTGTTAATCCATCATAATTATCCCCTGAAACTATTAATGGAGTTTCTCCAAAATAAGGATTAGGATTGTATACCGTATAATTGTTCAAAGTTTGACTAAAACTACTTACACCATATCGTAACCCAACTGAAATGATATTTTCCATGTTAAGCCAGTTTTCATAAGTGTTATAATCAAAGCCAACTTTTAAGTAAGTTCCTTTGGTAGTAAAATTCAATTGATTCTCATCAACTGTTTTGTTTTCGTTTCCTATTTCAGCAGCCAAAAAATGTCTTCGTGTTAATCGATAATCACAAACAAGTTCTAATCCGCGATAGTCTGTTTCATAAAAAGAACGCGATAGTTTGTATAAATCAACCCCAACTCGCAATCCGTATCTTTCTTTTTTAACTGGAATACTATCTTTTTTCTTGGTGACTGTCTCTTGTGCATTGCCAATGAAACATACCAATACCAATCCAATACTAAAAGTAAATTTTGATATGTGTTTCATTTTCATTGTCAATATTAGTAGTTCGTATGTTAATGTCTTGTATCCAAAGTAAATCAGGTGAAGCAGCGTCAGTTAATAGAACTCCATCTGTAGTATTCAAATCGAAAGTAGTTTTATAACCACAAGCTCTCGAAACATATATATTTTGGTGAACATAATTAAATTCTAGAAAGTCTTCGTTTGGAATAAGTGAAGAAATAGAACTATTTGTTATTAAACTATATTTTGTTGAAGTTGTTGTTATGTTTAAAGGCAATTCTATTTTGCTTACTCCACTATACGTTTTCAAAGGAACACTTTGTCCAACTCCAGTAACTTTGAGACTTGAAACATTTTTTGTGTTAGCAGGATTGGCTATATCATAAAATTCTATTATCAATCGTGGTGTGGTATCTTCGCTGCAAATATCATCTTTCTCACAACTCGAGAAGAAAAATGCAACAAATAGTAATAGTAATATTTTTTTCATATTTATTTTAGTAATTAGTGATTAGTAAAAAGTGATTAGCAAAGTCTATTTAATTGACACTTTTCACTATTTACTTATCTAAGTTCCAAAAGTACAACATTTTC
>NZ_JBMOGV010000101.1:0-8418 GCF_049318185.1 Flavobacterium sp.
ATTGAGTTTTTAAATGCTGAAGGTGAATTAGAAAAATTAGAAAAACTTATTCAATTGCATGATTTTGAGGTATATCATTTTGCCAATAATGCTTGGAAACTGCTCTCAGAGCACGATAAAAAGTTGTTAGATCCAACAAGGTCTCTACAAAAACAAGGAATCAATTTTGTTTTTATTCCAAAGGAATTAACTATTCAACTTTAATTTTTCGAATTTTATATTTCAGAAAAAATGTGTGGTATTAATGGATTTTTGACCTATAGTAATTTAAAAAATCACTCAGCTCAGTTAAAATTCATGAATAATTTAATTATTCATAGAGGTCCTGATGCCGAAGGTGAATTTATTTCTATCAGCGATTCTTTTACAATAGCTATGGGAATGCGTAGGCTTTCAATTATTGATTTAAGTAATGGAGATCAGCCTATTTATTCAGAAGATAAATCTAAAGTAATTGTTTTTAATGGTGAAATCTACAATTATCAGATTTTAAAAAATCATTTAATAGGACAAGGAGTTGTTTTTAAAACTAATTCGGATACAGAAGTAATTTTAAGATTGTATGAAAAAGAAGGTCCGAAATCTTTTGGTAAATTAGACGGCATGTTTGCATTTAGTATTTATGATAAAACAATTAATAAAATATTTATAGCTAGAGATTTTTTTGGTGAGAAACCACTTTATTATTCACATACAATAAATGGTTTTATTTGGGCATCTGAGCTTAAATCTATAATATCAAACTTGCCACATACGCCAACGATAGATAAAACTAGTCTAGCCTTATATTTTCAATTAACTTATATTCCTGCACCATTTACTATATACAATGGTATAAAAAAGTTAGAAGCTAATCATTATATTGAATTGAATTGTAGTAAAAATACCTTTTCAATTTTTGAAATCGCTAGGTCTACTAGTTATGTATCTTTTGATTCAAAAAATGAAGCGATTAAGATAACTCACGATTTAGTAAAGCAAAGTGTATATTCTAGATCTATTTCTGATGTTCCTTTAGGTACTTTTCTATCAGGTGGTGTAGATTCTTCTATTGTATCACTATGTCTTGCGCAACAACAAAATAAAAAAATTGATACATTTTCTATTGGGTTTGATAAAAAGTCATTTGATGAATCTGATAAATCAAGGATAGTAGCGAAATTGATTAATAGTAATCATCATGAATTTATCATTTCTGAAAAAGATTTGTCAGCAAATATTGATGAAATTATTTTAAATTTTGATGAGCCATTTGCTGACTCTTCTGCACTAGCTACCTACTTGGTTTCAAAAAAAACCAAAGATTTTGTAAAAGTTGCATTAACAGGTGACGGGGGAGATGAAGTTTTTGGAGGCTACAACAAATACTATATGGGTAAGTTAAATAGAAGATATACTTCTTTTATACCACAAAAATTACATGCTTTCAGTTTAAATTTTTTAGAAAATTTAATAACTACTAAGGAAGATTCTAGGGGTAATAGGTTTAAAATAAAAAGATTACTGAAGTCAATTAACTATAATGGCGACTTCTATTATAACATTATTTCATTGGGTTTTACAGATGCTGAAGTAAAGACAATTTTGAATTCAGATTTGTATAATAGTGATGGTCTCCAGTATTTCAAAAATAAAATCCAATCTAGTAATAATTCCATTTCTGATTTTAGAATTATTGATAAGTATCTGAGTTTGGAAGGAGATATGTTAGTTAAGGTGGATCGAACTAGTATGTTAGCATCATTGGAATGCAGAGCGCCATTTTTGAATAAAGAATTATGGGATTTTGCAAATCAACTGCCTGATTCGTATCTGATTAAAGGCTGGGACAAAAAACATATACTTAAGGAGGCTTTTAAAGAATATTTTCCTAATAATTTTTTGAATAGATCGAAGAAAGGGTTTGGTGTCCCAGTTGGTGATTGGTTGCGTTCAGAATTGCGAACTGAGTTACTTTCTTTTATTGATGAAACACTTGTAACTAAACAAAATATTTTTCAGTTTGAATCTATTTCAAGATTAGTTCATAATCACTTAGATTCTAAAATAGACAATACATTTAGGGTATGGGCTTTCTTCTGTTTCCAAAAGTGGTATTGTAATGTTTATGAAGCCTAAATTAGTTCGAATTACTACTGTTCCCGAATCTCTAAAGACACTGTTAAAGGGGCAGCTACGATTTATGTCTGAAAACGGATACGAAGTTTTTGGCATATCAAGTAAAGGTGTTTCACTTTCAGAAGTAAAATTACATGAGGGAATAGAAGTGTTTGAAATTGAAATGAGTCGAAAAATAACACCTTTCAAGGATTTAATCTCTCTCTTTAAATTAATTAGGTTAATTAGAAAATTGCGGCCTAATATTGTTCATACTCATACACCAAAGGCTGGAACTCTTGGTATGTTGGCTGCGAAATTAGCAGGTGTTCCCGTTAGGTTACATACTGTTGCTGGCCTGCCTTTATTAGAAGCGAAAGGTATCAAAAGAATAATACTTAATGTTGTTGAAATAACTACATATTTTTTTGCAACTAAAGTATATCCCAATTCAGTTGGCTTGGAAAAAATTATTCAGAAAAATCGATTTTGTAATTCTAAAAAAATAAAAGTTCTTGCAAATGGTAGTACCAATGGAATAAATACATCCCATTTTAATCCGGATCTTTTTTCAATGGAATCTAAGTTAGATTTAAAATCTAAACTTAATATAGAATATAATGACTTTGTTTTCATTTTTGTCGGAAGACTTGTTGGAGATAAAGGAATTAATGAATTAGTTACGGCATTTTATGCAATTCAAGAGAATGATAAGGGTTGCAAATTGTTGCTAGTTGGTAATTATGAAGATGAATTGGATCCACTTGAAAATAATACAAAAAAAATTATTGAAAATAATTCTAATATTATCACAGTTGGTTTTCAAGTAGATGTCAGACCTTTTTTGTCAATTGCCAACTGTCTTGTCTTTCCGAGTTATAGAGAAGGATTTCCTAACGTAGTAATGCAAGCTGGCGCAATGGGATTACCAAGTATAGTTTCAGATATTAATGGTTGCAATGAAATTATTAGAGAAGAAATTAACGGAACAATTATTCCTGTTAAAAATACGGAAGCCCTTATTGAAAAAATGCAACGTGTTTACCATGATACCTTCTTATATAAAAAACTGCAAATAAATACAAGGAAAATGATAGTGGAAAAATACGAACAAAAATTTGTTTGGAATGAACTGTTGAAAGAGTATAAAAAATTTACAATATGAACTTTTTAAACACTAATAAATTCTTTTGTATCTTTTTTTTAGATTTGCTAGGCTGACTAGAAGATTTGCAACTTGGTATAATTTAGTTTTGAATAACTTTTTTCAATTTTGTAGACTTACCCTAAGGTCGGCCATTTAAAGTTAATTTAGTAATATATGTGTAAATCCAAAATTGCAATTTATGGATCTGGTAGTTTCGGTCAAGAGGTTTATTTGTTAATTGACACTATTAATAAGTCTTCTGAGAGTCCGTTATTCGATTTTATTGGTTTTTTTGATGATGATATTCAAAAATTAGGGAAATCATGTAAATATGGCAAGATAATAGGTAGCAGTAAAGATATAAATCAAATTAAGGAACCATTAAATATTGTTATAGCAATTGGTATTATGAAAAATCTATTGATTATGAGAGAAAATATTGTTAATACCAATATTGCTTTTCCAAATTTAATGGCTCCTAATAATATATTTTTCGCAAGAGATAGTTTGTCGATAGGTATTGGTAATATAATATTAAGTAATTCAATAATCTCATACGATGTAAGAATAGGCGATTTCAATATTATAAATACACAAGTTAATTTTGGGCATCATGTGGAAATTGGAAACTACAACATTTTAAATCCTAATGTCCAGCTATCGGGTAATACAAAAATTGGAAATTACAATAGTATAGGGTTAAACAGCGCTTTTTTACCCAATAAAGTAATTGGTGATTCAAATGTGGTTGTTCCTGGATCAATTATTTCAAGAAATTTTAAAAACAGTAACTTTCTTGTCGGAAATCCGGCGACTAACATTAAACTTTAATCATTATGGATATTAATTTTTTTATTAAACAGTTTGCTGAACAATTTGATGAAACAGATTTAGATATTTTTAAATCAGAAACAGATTTCAAGAACATTGAGGAATGGAGTTCATTAACAGCCTTGTCTGTTATAGCTATGGTTGATGGTTGTTTTGGTGTGCGTATTAATGGTGATGATATCCGATCTGCTAATACAATTAATGATTTATTTAAAATAGTAATTAGTAAAAGATAGAAGAATGTATAATCCTTTTTCACTTGCTGGGAAACAAATATTAGTTACAGGAGCCTCATCGGGCATAGGAAGGGCTGTAGCTATTGAATGTTCTAAATTAGGAGCAATAGTATATATCACAGGGCGTAACGTGGATAACCTCAACAAAACATATTTGGAGTTGGAAGGCGTAGAGAATGCTGCAATACCTGCTGATCTGACCAATATTAACGACTTAGATACTTTGGTGGCTCAATTGCCTGTTTTAGATGGGGTAGTGCATAGTGCTGGAGTATCTTATCCCACACCATTCCCGTTTGTAAATGCAGAGAAAATCAATCAAACATTTTCGGTTAATTTCAACGCTCCTGTACTTTTGAATCTGGCTTTGTTAAAACAGAAGAAGTTAAATAGAAAAGCATCTATTTTATTTATTTCGTCGATTTCTGGCGTGCATATTTCCTCTCCTGGAGGATCTGTATATTCTGCTTCAAAGGCAGCTATAAATGGAATCATGCAAGGAATGGCTATTGATTTGGCAGGAAAAGGCATTAGAGTAAATTCTATTAACCCTGGTATGGTTGAAACTGATATATTACTTGGAAGTGGACTAACAGAAGAACAATTGTTGGATGAAAAGAAAAAATACCCTTTGAAACGTTTTGGTCAACCGAATGAAATTGCCTATGCTGCTGTTTATTTATTGTCTGATGCAAGTCAATGGGTTACTGGTTCAAATTTAAAAGTTGATGGAGGATACTCAGTATTATAATTAACCTAAATATCTATATATGGAACTTGAAAAAAAAATAATAAAAATTATCGCTGAATCATTAGAAGTTTCAGAAGATCAAATTACAGAAGATACAGCTATAGGTGACATTCCTGAATGGAATTCCTTAGGACATATTGTACTTATATCGAGTTTAGAGAAAGAGTTCTCTATAAATTTTGATCCTGAAATTATTATGGATCTGGAGGATGTTAGTGATATCGTTGCAGCAATCGAAGAGAGATTAAAAAGAAACTAAGATGTCTCTTCTTCAGAGTGTAGAATACAAAGTTTTTCATTGGGCTAAAACTACTCCTGAGAAAATAGCCATTTACAATAGGGATGAGCGTATTTCGTATTCGCAACTAGCATCTTGCATTCAGAATGTTTCAAATTCACTATTAGCTAAACACTCTCTAAAAAAGGGAGACATTGTATTTCTGATTGCGGATAAAACTCCAACCTTTATTTACAACTATTTCGCCTTGCACTTATCAGGAGCTATTGCCGTTATGATCGATCCTGAAATAACGGCTCAGCGTTTTGAGATGATAAAATCCCGAACCCGGCCCCGGTTCATTTTTGGGAACCCCACCAAAGCCATTCCGAGGGAATATGTAACTGAAATGACTTCAACAGAAAATTCTAAAGTTAACGTCAGTTTTGATGAAGTTGTATTCCCTGATTTGCAGGATAAAGCTGACATTTTGTTTACCACGGGTACCACTGGCATATCCAAAGGTGTTTACCTTACTAATGGAAACATTGCAGCAGCAGTTCGAAACATTAACAGTTTTATTAAAAACTCGGAAACAGATATTGAGTTGCTAGCACTTCCAACCAGTCATTCTTTCGGATTGGGTAGAATAAGATGTGTTCTTTCGGCAGGTGGTGCTATTGTTTTAATAAACGGCTTTACCAACATCAAAGGTTTTTTTCGGCTTATAGAAGAATTCCACGTCACCGGTCTTGCATTTGTGCCGTCAGCTTGGGCCTATATCAAAAAAATGAGTGCTAACCGAATAAGCGATTTTGCACATCAGTTAAAATATATCGAAATCGGAAGTGAGTACTTGTCAGTTTCTGATAAAAAACAACTGATTGAATTGTTGCCCCACACTCGCATTTGTATGCATTACGGATTAACAGAAGCATCTCGTTCAGTTTTTCTAAATTTTAAAAATGATTATCTAAACCTAGATACATTGGGTAAAGCATCTCCAAATGTTGAGGTTGAGGTTGTGGGCGAATCAGGCGAATCGTTAGGTGAAAATTGTGAAGGCGAAATATGTATCAAGGGAGATCATGTAGCCAGATTATATGTTGGATTGTCTGAAGAAGAAGTGAAAGACTTTTTCTGGAAAGACTATATCCGGACAGGAGATTACGGGGTAAAATTACAAAATGGATACCTGAAGATTGTAGGCAGGAAAAAGGAAATTATTAATGTAGGAGGTAAGAAAGTTTCACCCATTGAAATTGAAGAAATCTTAAATACAATCAACGGTATTTCGGCTTCTGCCTGTGTGGGAATTCCTGATCCTAATGGTATTTTGGGAGAGGTGGTTAAAGCTTTTATGGTTGGTGATTCCTTGCTGTGTGATATGACTGAGGTCAAAAATAAAATTACAACATCTCTTGAATCGTATAAATGGCCTTTTGAGTATGTGTGGATCGATGCTTTACCCAGAACCGAATCCGGAAAAATAAAAAGACTAGAACTTAAAAATAAGTAGTAAAATATGTGGGAACCTAGTGGATTATATTCCAAGTTTGTCCTTAAAATGCCAACTCTCCTCTTCGGAAAAAATGCATTAAATGGATTGAAGAACTTTCCAGCATCCAGAGTTGCAGTTGTTCACGGAGCAAGTCTGTCAGAGGATTTGAAAGATAAAATTAAAAGTGCAATATCATCTTTTGAAGTAATATTCATCGAAAAAAGTTGGGGAGGAGAACCCGAGTTAAATACTCTAAAGGATTCCTTACGTAGGATAGAGTTATTTAAGCCGGACGTAATTTTTGCCGTTGGAGGAGGAAGTGTTATTGACGGTACAAAAATGCTTCGAGCATTTTATGAATTTCCGTACTTAAATGTTCAGACTCGAAACTTCAACATGTTGAACTTTAGCACGCGTTTTATTGCTATTCCAACAACTATCGGAAGTGGTGCTGAAATATCTTCTGCTTCCGTTTTGTACGATCGGGAACAAAAATTAAAAGATTTTTTTATCTCCCATTCGTTTATACCAGAAATTATCATTCTTGATCCTCGATTTATTTTGGATGCTCCTGATGATATTCTATTTTCAACAATGGTAGATGCTATTTCACATGTGGTTGAAGGTTATGTTTCGTTATTGGATAATCCGGTTGTGGATATTTATGCCGAGAAAGCTTTACAGTTAATCGCTGAAAATTGGGAGGTGTTCAAAACTACTCGAACATTTGAGTCGGCACAAAACCTCCAGTTTGCAGCAGTTTTGGCAGGTCTTGTTCAAAATCATTGTATCGTTGGGGCTGCTCACGGTCTAGCCCATCAGTTAAGTTCCTACGATTTTTCACACTCATCAGCTATTTCTATGGTCCTTAAGGCTGTAATTAGTAAAAATGCAGAAAACCCTAATGTAAAACGTAAATACGAGAAACTTGCCTCAGCTTCCGGAATTATGGATGGGGTTGATGGCCTCAATAAACTCATTGAGGCTGTGTCTGTTGCCTCAAATAATCAAAAAGATAGAGAACGTTTTAAATCCTTGTTGAACACAATATTCAAAAATGATGTTTTCTTTTCAAATGCTATGAAAGACAAGGGTGCAAAAGGTAACCCTTTACCGTTATCCGAATCGTTCTATAAAGAAATATTATATTCAATATGATTTCCAGCGTGAATAAAACCGATGCTTTATTGGAATTACACCCTTATTCTTATGAAGTGTTGCAACGTAAAACATTGTTTAATGAATCTTTGCTTGAGGAATTAACTCATCATTACAACAACAATAAATATTACCGAAAATTTTGTGAAAGAAAAGGATTTAATCCGGAGACGTTTTCGGGGGATATTTCTGATATTCCGGCTGTTGCTGTAAGTGTATTCAAAGAACTTGGTTCCATGCTCAGATCTGTGGAGGCAGATGATATCAAAATATCACTGCAATCTTCAGCTACCTCAGGAGTACCAAGCACTGTTGTTTTGGATAAAATAACTTCAAAAAGACAGTCGAAAGCAATGATAAAGGTGGTTCAGGAGTTTATTGGAAAAGAACGTAAACACTTTATTATTTGTGATGTAAAGCCTAATCCCGAAAATTTAAAATTGATGGGTGCCCGATTTGCAGCCATAGGAGGGTATCTGA
>NZ_JBMOGV010000102.1:0-8223 GCF_049318185.1 Flavobacterium sp.
GTGGGAAGTAAGAATAAATTAAAACGGTTTAAGGAAAACGAAACTTTTGAAAACGTATTTCAACCAACAAGAGAAGAAGTAGTTAACAGTAATTTTCTTTTAAAAGGAAAATGGAATACTACGTTTTTCAAAAATGACAATCCTATTATCATTGAATTAGGTTGTGGCAAGGGAGAATATTCTGTTGGTTTAGCAGCACGTTATCCTGATAAAAATTTTGTTGGTATAGATATAAAAGGAGCAAGATTTTGGCGTGGTGCAAAAACTGCCGTTGAAGATGGAATGCATAATGTGGCTTTTGTAAGAACTCAAATTGAGTTAATTAATTTTATTTTTGCTGAAAATGAAGTAGATGAAATTTGGATTACTTTCCCAGATCCGCAAATAAAATATAAACGCACCAAACACAGAATGACTAACTCAGATTTTCTGAAATTGTATAAAAAAATCCTAAAACCAAACGGTGTCGTAAACCTCAAAACCGATAGCGAATTTATGCATGGTTACACTCTAGGATTGCTTCATGGCGAAGGACACGAAGTGTTATATGCCAATCATAATGTCTACAAAAATGAAGGAGCATCAGCAGAAGTAACTGAAATTCAAACTTTTTATGAGAATCAATATTTGGAGATTAATAAAGCAATTACTTATATTCGTTTTAAAATCAAGTAGATGAGTTTCTTATTGCCGCTTCTTTTTGGGTTTTTTATTTCTTTTTTGGCGGTTATACTTCCTGGATTAATTAATATGACAGGGGCAAAAATCAGCATGCAAGAAGGTAAAAATGAAGCTTTGAGTTTTGCTCTTGGAGCTTCTTTGGTGGTTTTCTTTCAAACATTTATCGCTGTGTTATTTGCTCGATATATTAATAAGCATCAGCAAATAGTTACTACGTTACAAGAAATTGGCATTTTTGTTTTTACAGGATTGAGTATTTACTTTTTTTGGATAGCTAAGAAACCAAAAAAGTTAAACCGAAGTGTTAAAATCAAAGGAAAATCAAATCGGTTTTTCTTTGGAGTATTTTTATCATTGCTTAATTTTTTGCCTATTCCCTTTTATGTTTTTGCTAGTATTAGTTTAGCCAGTTTACGCTATTTTAGTTTTGAAAAAACTCAAATTATTTCCTTTGTTTTAGGTGTAGTTATGGGCTCATTTTCTGTTTTTTATAGTTACATTGTTTCCTTTAAATTAATTCAAAGCAAAACTGATTTTCTACTTAGAAATAGTAATAACATTATAGGTTCAGTAACTACCTTTATGGCAATTATTACCATAATTAAACTATTTTGGAGTTAATGGAAGACAATTTTTTTGAAAGAGTTTATGCTGTTGTGAGACAAATTCCCGAAGGCAAAGTTACTTCCTATGGTGCCATCGCTAAAGCTTTAGGGACTGCTCGTTCTGCCAGAATGGTAGGTTGGGCAATGAATGCTTCGCATAATATAGAAGATGTTCCAGCGCATAGAGTCGTCAATCGAGTTGGTATGCTTTCAGGAAAACATCACTTTGATGGAACTAATTTAATGCAGCAATTGCTGGAAAACGAAGGAGTTAAAATCATCAACAACCAAATTGTAGATTTTGAAAAGCATTTTTGGCAGCCAGAAATGAAATTATAAACCTCGATTTCTATCAATAAAACTATAAACATTTTCAATTCATTAACTATAGTTTCATAACAATTCGTATTATCTTTGCAATCTAAATTCAGTTTAAATAAAAGCAACTGAAGATATTAATGATACCCAAAATGAAATTAGATAGAAAAGAAATTCTTACTGCATTAGAAACCATTACTATTGCTGGTGAGGGTAAAAATATGGTTGAAAGTGGTGCTGTGAAAAATGTATTGACTTTTGGCAATGAAGTAATAGTCGATTTAGTGATTTCAACTCCAGCCATGCACATAAAAAAACGCGCGGAAGACGATATAAAAAAATTGATCCACTCCAACTTTTCACCAGATGCTGTTGTAAAAGTAAATAGCAAAGTAGAAACGCCATCTCAAAACCCTAATCAAATAAAAGGTAAAGATATTCCTGGAATCAGCAACATTATAGCAATCGCCTCAGGAAAAGGCGGTGTTGGAAAATCTACAGTTACAGCAAATTTAGCCGTAACGTTAGCTAAAATGGGTTTCAAAGTAGGAATTTTAGATGCCGATATTTATGGACCATCTATGCCAATTATGTTTGATGTAGAAAATGAAAAACCAATTTCTATAGAAGTTGACGGTAAATCTAAAATGAAACCTGTTGAAAGTTATGAAATTAAAATACTTTCCATCGGATTTTTTACAGCACCAAGTCAGGCTGTGATTTGGCGTGGTCCAATGGCCTCAAAAGCACTGAATCAAATGATTTTTGATGCGGATTGGGGAGAATTAGACTTTATGTTAATCGATTTACCACCAGGAACTGGAGATATTCATTTATCTATCATGCAATCACTTCCAATTACTGGAGCTGTAATTGTTAGTACACCACAAGCTGTAGCATTGGCAGATGCTAAAAAAGGAGTTGCTATGTTTATGTCTGATTCAATTAACGTTCCAGTAATAGGAATCATAGAAAACATGGCATATTTCACACCAGAAGAACTGCCAAACAATAAATATTATATCTTCGGAAAAGAAGGAGCAAAAAATTTAGCAGAAGATTTAGGGGTCCCATTTTTAGGGGAAGTTCCCTTGGTGCAAAGCATTCGTGAAGCAGGAGATTATGGCCGCCCAGCAGCTTTGCAAACAGCATCAGTAATCGAAAGCGTTTTTGAAGAAATTACAAGAAATGTGGTTCAAGAAACGGTAAACAGAAACGAAAGTTTACCGCCAACAGAAGCTATTAAAATAACAACTATGGCTGGATGTTCTGCCGTTAAAGGAAAATAAAATGAATACAGAAGAATTAACTTTAAGTATTGAAAAAGCTTTAAATGAAATCAGACCTTTTCTGAATTCTGACGGCGGAGATATTAGTCTGGTTTCTATAGAAGATGATAAACACGTAAAGGTACGTCTTCAAGGAGCATGTACTTCTTGTAGTTTGAGTATGAGTACTATGAAAGCTGGCGTAGAAACAACAATTAAAAAGTATGCGCCACAAATAGAAACAGTTCAAAACATAGCTTAAAAACAGTCTTAAAGTCAAAATCAATATATATCATTTTATGACTTTCGACTTTACAACTTTATGACTTAAAAATGATTGAAACAGATATACTAATAATAGGAGCAGGACCAACGGGGCTTTTTACTGTTTTTGAAGCAGGATTATTAAAATTAAAATGTCATATTATTGATGCTTTACCTCAGCCTGGCGGGCAATTAGCGGAGTTATATCCTAAAAAACCAATTTACGATATTCCAGGTTATCCCGAGGTGCTAGCAGGTGATTTGGTTGCCAATTTGATGGAACAAATCAAACAATTTCAACCCGGTTTTACTTTAGCTGAAACGGCTGAAAAAATTGATAAGTTAGAAGATGGAACTTTTATAGTTACAACTAACAAAGGTACAAAACATCATGCAAAAGCTATCGCTATTGCGGGTGGTTTAGGAACATTTGAACCGAGAAAACCAGAAATTGACAACATAAGTTTCTATGAAGAAAAAGGAGTAGAATATTTTGTAAAAGATCCTGAACTTTTTAGAGATAAAAAAATTGTTATTGCTGGTGGTGGTGATTCTGCCTTGGATTGGAGCATTTTTTTAGCTGATGTGGCTGAAAAAGTTACTTTAATACACAGAAGAAATGAATTTCGTGGCGCTTTAGATTCTGTTGAAAAGCTTCAAGAGTATAAAAAGCTAGGATTAGTAAATTTAGTTACTCCTGCTGAAGTTATTAGTTTGCATGGTGAAAACCATTTGAAAGCTATTACCATCTTTAAAGATGGAAATTTAGAAATGATTGAAACCGATTATTTTATTCCTTTATTTGGTTTAACACCCAAATTAGGTGCTATTGCTCATTGGGGTTTAGAAATAGAAAAAAATGCCATCAAAGTGAATAACGCTTTAGATTATCAAACCAATATACCAGGAATTTATGCTATTGGTGATGTGAATACATATCCCGGTAAATTGAAACTCATTCTTTGTGGTTTTCATGAAGCTACTTTGATGTGCCAAAGTGTGTATCAACGATTAAATCCAGGGAAAAAATATGTACTGAAATACACCACAGTTTCTGGGGTTGACGGATTTGATGGTACACGAAAAGAAGCTGAAAAAGCCGTTGTAAAATCAATAGAATAAAATGCCTCAAGACATTACCATAAAAATAATAGATCGCAAAGGAATTATTCACGAAGTTCTGGCACCCACAGACATGAACTTAAATGTTATGGAGCTTGTTCGAATGTATGAATTAGCCGAAGAAGGGACCATCGGAATTTGTGGTGGAATGGCGATGTGTGCATCCTGTCAATGTTATGTTTTGAATAATGTTTTAAAAACGGGTCGCAATGAGGATGAAGAGGCAATGTTATCAGATGCTTATCATGTTAAAGACAATTCTCGATTAGGTTGTCAAATTCAGATTACTGAAAACTTAGACGGATTGGAAATTGAAATTGCTCCAGAACAATAGTAATAAGGAAACTTGTATTGTGTTAAGGCAGTAATAATTTTAATGAAGTTACACCAACTCTAAATTAGCTTCAATTTTTTCTTCTATCGCATCCCAAAGTCCAATTCTTTTTTCCAAGGCCTGTATAGATATTTCTTCTACTTCTTTCCACTTTTGAATATCATCTTTACAAAGTTCTGAAATCATTTTCATGGCCATTGGCCCATGTTCATCTGCATCTAATTCAATATGTCTTTCGAAATAATAAATCAATTTTGATAAATCTGTTTCAGGAAAGTTTTGTTGGAAATTTTTCAAAATTTCGGTGAACATAGTTGGAATTAAATCTTCTCTGCCAAATGTAAAAGCAGCAGCAATTTTATGGACTTTACCTTCTTCAATAACTCGGAAAGTAAAATCTAAAAAAGCTTTTATTTTTGGGTGTAAATCACTTTGTTTTATAGCAATAAAAACGTTTTTGGTTTGGATTACGGTTTGCAAAAAAGCTTCCAAATCAGTTGTTTGCGCACCACAACTTTTCATTGCTTCCCTATACATTTCAAAATGACTTAATCTTCTTCCATCAATGGTTAAATCACTTTCTTCGGCCAATACAATTTCGTTAATTAAATAACGAGCCTCAGTGTATTCAGTAGCAAACCAGGGCGTTGTGGTACATGTCAATTTGTTTTGTAAAGCTTTTAATAGCGACATAAAATCCCAAACGGCATATACATGACATTCTAAAAATTGATGTAAATCATCTATAGTTTTAACTTTTTCGTAAAGCGAATGTTGTAATAGAAGATTTTTTTGAGGTTGAATTTTTTGGGTTATATTCGAAAAGTTCATAGCTTTTTTAATAATATTTACGAAAAGTGAAAAAAATGTGTTTGCAATAGTGTACAAATATAAAATGCTTACCCGAAAAGAGAAGCATTTTTATATCAAATTTATTTATTGTTTAATCTATTTATTTGAAGGCAGGGATTCCAGTAATGTCTGCACCGGTTATCAATAAATGAATGTCATGTGTTCCTTCATAAGTTATCACGGATTCTAAATTCATCATGTGACGCATAATAGAATATTCTCCTGTAATTCCCATTCCACCTAATATTTGGCGTGCTTCACGTGCAATATGAATTGCCATATCAACGTTGTTTCTTTTCGCCATAGAAATTTGAGCTGTTGTAGCTTTACCTTCGTTTTTCAAAACACCCAATCTCCATGTCAATAATTGTGCTTTGGTAATTTCGGTAATCATTTCAGCTAATTTCTTTTGTTGTAATTGGGTTCCTGCAATAGGTTTGTCAAATTGGATACGCTCTTTAGCATAACGCAAAGCAGTGTCATAACAATCCATAGCAGCACCAATAGCCCCCCAAGCTATTCCATATCGAGCCGAATCTAAGCACATCATTGGTGCGCCAAGACCAGATTTTCCAGGCAATAAATTTTCTTTTGGTACTTTTACATTATCAAAAATCAATTCTCCTGTAGCTGAGGCACGAAGTGACCATTTATTGTGCGTTTCTGGAGTAGTAAATCCTTCCATTCCGCGTTCAACAATCAAACCGTGAATACGACCTTCTTCATTTTTTGCCCAAACTACAGCAACATCAGCAAATGGGGAATTGGATATCCACATTTTTGCTCCATTTAACAAATAATGGTCACCCATATCTTTAAAGTTGGTGGTCATTCCGCTTGGATTCGATCCATGATCGGGTTCCGTTAAACCAAAACATCCCATGAATTCTCCTGTGGCCAATTTTGGCAGATATTTTATTCGTTGTTCTTCCGTTCCAAATTTCCAAATAGGATACATTACTAAGGATGATTGAACGGATGATGTAGAACGAACACCCGAGTCACCTCTTTCAATTTCTTGCATGATTAAGCCATAAGAAATTTGATCTAAACCAGCACCACCATATTCCTCAGGGATATAGGGTCCAAAACCACCGATTTCTCCCAAACCTTTAATTATTTGTTTAGGAAATTCAGCACGTTGCGCATAATCTTCAATGATTGGAGAAACTTCTCGTTTCACCCAAGCACGAGCTGAGTCACGAACTAATTTGTGCTCTTCTGTTAGTAAATCATCCAACAAATAATAATCGGGAGCTTGAAATAAATCTGGTTTCATATTTATCTTTTTTTTCGCATGTTTTAGCTAACGCTATTTCATAATCTTTAAAATTGTTTACCAAAACTTTTGCAAATTTACATAATCCTTATTAAAATGTTGTTGAACAATTGTTATAAATTTCAATTACATTTTTAAATAAAAGTCTTTAGTTAATGCTGTGTAATCTTCTGTGTATTGATGACGCGCGGTTTCAATAATTAATTCATCGGCAGTTAAAACCGATAGTTCGTAGCGCTTGAAAGCTAATAAACTTCTTTTGACTTCAGTAGTTGGTGTGCCTTTTACGCGAGTAACGTTTATGGGATATAATTCGACTTCAGCACACAACTCAATAAATTTTTCTTCTTCTTTAAATGGAATAATTACAGCAAAAATCCCATTTTCTGATAATAATAAACGAGCAGCTTCTATCAAATCTTCAAAAGGCATCGCTTCTTGAAAACGAGCTAAATCGCGTTGTGCGCTATCAGTTTTATGATTTTCAGAATAAAAAGGTGGATTGGAAATAATTAAATCATATTCGTCTTCTGGTTCGTCCAAAAATTCGTCTAAACCAGCATGGAAACAAAATAATCGGTCTCTCCATGGTGAACTTTCAAAATTCTCTACACATTGCTCATAAGCTTCATCATCAATTTCTACAGCATCAATTTGCGCTGCATTACTTCTTTGCGCCAACATCAAAGATAAAATTCCAGTTCCAGCTCCAATATCCAGAATAGAAAACGGATGATTGTTTATTGGGCACCAAGCACCAAGTATAACAGCATCTGTGCCAATTTTCATGGCGCAGCGGTCTTGTTGAACGGCAAATTGTTTGAATTGAAACATGTTAATTTAGTGATGGATAATAAATAATTGATAATGAAATACTGATAGGAGTTACAATTGTAATTATCAATTGTTAACTATTAATTATCATTTATAAATACATTTCAACTAGTCCTTCTGGTAAATCCATGATGACTTTTTTGTTTTTGCGGTCAATTTCAACTAGGAAATGGTCAATCATTGGTATTAACATTTCCACTGTTCCATTTAATACCTCAAAAAGGGGTTGAGCTGTAGTGTCGTTTATGGAAACAATTTTTCCAAAAACACCTAAGCGCTTATCTTCAATTTCAAATCCTATTACTTCGTGAAAATAAAATTTATTGCCTTCCAATTTTGGCAACATGCTAAGCGGAAGATAAACATCACAATTAAGAATACTATCTGCTTCTTCTTCGGAATCGACATCTTCAAATTGAACGCGAAGAAAGTCGTTTTTATGAAGGGCACTATTTTTAATAAAAAATGGAACCAGATTTTTGTTGAATTCAACAAATACTGATTCCATGTTTTCGTATAATTCGGGTTCATCAGTATCTAAATAGATAAGGACTTCCCCTTTGAAACTAAATTTTTTTGCAATTTTACCTAAATAGAAACATTCTTCTTTACGCATAATTGCTTGAAGTATTAAGCTTCTTTTTCTTCGCTGGTTTCTTCAGCAGC
>NZ_JBMOGV010000103.1:0-7744 GCF_049318185.1 Flavobacterium sp.
ATCCGGCAATGGAGGAAATACCTACAATGGCTCCTTTGTTTTGCAAAATATGAGGTAAAGCATAATGGGTACAGTAAACGGTTCCCATAAAATTCACCTCCATTACTTTTTTAATAGTTGCCGGAGCGGCTTCGGCAAAAAGTGCCCGCATAGAAATTCCTGCATTATTGATAAGTATATCAATGGTTCCGAAAGCATCCAGCGTTCCTTGAATAAAAAGTTGACAGTCATTTTCAACGCTTACATCGGCTTGTTGCACATGCAGAGGCTTTCCTGCCAGTTCTTTTTGAAGCGCATATAATTTTTCGGGATTGCGGGCACAGGTAGCCACTTTGGCACCTTGGGCTAAAAAAAGTTGTACCAATGCCTTACCAATACCATCAGAACCGCCTGTAATCACTACCACTTTATTATAAAAAGTCGACATGCTGATTGATTTATTAACAAAAATAAACTCTTTATTCTGCTTATCCGATTAAGAATCTGGGTAAAACGGTGAAATAAGAATATAAATATTTGGTGAATTTTTGAATATCCCTATTTTTGCACTCCGAAAGAGATGAAGCGCTCAATCAGGATGATTCCGTAGCTCAGTTGGTAGAGCAATACACTTTTAATGTATGGGTCCTGGGTCCGAGTCCCAGCGGGATCACAAAATAAAAACATTGTGCCATTCGTACAATGTTTTTTATTTTAATACCACTCACATTAGAAAAGTAAGTTCCTTTTCCATTTTAGCGAAAAGTGACAGCGTTCTATCAATTTCCACTTACAACCACACCTGGTGGGGTAATTTACTCCTCGGTGAAGTTTTTTCACACCTAAATAACCTATTTTCTCAGCAATTTGAACATTTTGTTATGCTATTGTGTTAAAAATGTTAAATTTTTTAACTATTATTGCAATCCAAAAACTAAAAAACGAATTATGAGAAAACTATTTACAGTTTTTCTGTGTTCGATTTTGGCTGTTTTACAACTAAACGCCCAAAATCGTATAATAACAGGAAAGGTTTTAGGCGATAATGGCGCCCCTTTATCAGGAGCTACCATACTGGTAGTAGGAACTTCTACAAAATCATTAACCAATGATGCAGGTAATTTTTCTATTTCAGTGCCAACAACATCAAAATCATTACTTATTTCTTATGTAGGTTACACTACCAAATCAATTAGTATTGGCAAAGAAAACAACATTAGTATTTCTTTGATTAATATTAGTTCAGATTTAGATGAAGTGGTTGTATCTACGGGTATTAGCAAACAAAGAAGATCAGAATTTACTGGTGCTGGAACAACAATTTCTGCCAAAGCATTGGTTGACCGCCCCGTAGGTTCTTTCGACCAATTATTGCAAGGTCAGGTTCCTGGGTTGGCTGCTTTAACTTTAAGCGGTGCACCGGGTTCTAATACTAACATTATCATTAGAGGTCAAGGTTCTATTTCTGGTGGAAGTAGCCCTTTATATATTATAGACGGTATTGCTGTTGAAGCGGGTGTATTTCAAGGATTAAATCCCAATGACTTTGAAAGCCTAGATGTATTAAGGGATGCTGCTGCATCTTCTCTGTATGGTTCTAGAGGATCTTCTGGTGTAATTGTAATTACTACCAAAAAAGGTAAGTCTGGAAAAATGAAATTTAGTTACAATGGTCAATTTGGTCAAAAAGCAAAACCTGACTTTGCTTTCAAACCAATGAATACTACTCAACTCTTAAAAGCACAGGAAGATTATGGTAAAATAGCAGGGGGTGGTTCAGCTATCCCGGGTTGGTTTTACTCAAAGCAGAACCCACGGTATGCTACTTTGGGACCTGCAGGTCAAGCGCAAGCAGACTTTTTATTGGATTCCATATCTAAGATCAATAGCAATTGGGGAGATTATGTTTTCAGAAACGGAAATTTCTCTAATCATCAAATTAGTTTATCTGGTGGAACTGGTAAAACAACCATTTATTCTAGTTTAGAATTATATAATGAGGAAGGTACCACTCCGAGAACAGACATGAAGCGTGTTTCGTTAAGAAACAATATCGATTATGCAGATGACAAATTCAGTTTTTCATTGCAATCTTCTTTTGCCTATACAAAAAGAAATTTCCAACAAAGCACCACTACCAACAGCTTAGGCAATCCATTTTTAATAGTAAACCTTCAGGCACCTACTTCTTTGGTGTTTAAGCCAGATGGATCTGGTAACTATGCAACAGGTGTTGGATCAGCATTTGCTGGAGCAAATCAGTTAGATTTAACTAAATATGACTTAAACTATAACGATCAATTGAAAGCAGTTCTTGGAATGACTGCCTCTTACAAATTAACAAATGATCTTACAGCAGCTGTAACAACAGGTATTGATTTTAGAGAAACGCAATCTTCTAGCTATGGAAGTAAACTCGCATTTACTAGAACACCTGCAGCCACAACTTCACCTACTGCATTAGCTGGTAATCAATCAGAAGCATACTTCAGATATTTGCAATTCAATATTAGACCATCCATCACCTATAACAAGTTAATAGCTCAAAAACATAAAATTAATGCCACTGTTCTTGGTGAATATTTAACCCAGTACGGTAAGGGCTTCTCATTAACGGGTTACGGTATCGATCCTCGAACTCCAAATACTCCTGCTGCAATTACGCAGGGTAATGCAGTGAATCTATTATTTGCGAATGTTGGCGGTGCTAAATCTCAAAATGCATTATTGTCTATGTTGGGTACAGCGACCTATATATATGATGGGAAATATACGATTGCTGGCTCCTATCGATATGATGGGTCTTCTAAGTTGCCTAGTAACAACAGATGGACTCCTTTCTATTCAGTATCCGCGAAATGGAATGTAATGAAAGAAAAATTCATGACGAATGTTAATTGGATTAAAGAGTTGAGCATAAGAGCAAGTTATGGTGGCTCAGGTAACAGCGACAACTTCCCTTTCGGAGATTTTGGCTATTTACCTACCTATACATCAACAGGAACTTATTCTGGTTTGGCTACTTTAGCAGTTAGTTCATTAGGCAATCCTGATTTGAAATGGGAAACAGTTTATCAAACAAATCTAGGTTTGGATTTCTCCTTATTTAAAGGAAAATTATACGGTAGTGTTGACGTTTATGACAAACGAACAAAAGATTTATTTGTACAAAAACAATTAACTGCAGAAGGTACTGGTGCTTCCATTACGGTGAATGCAGGTACTATGCAGAACAAAGGTGTTGAAATGTTGTTGAACTATGATATCATCAACAAGAAGAACCTACGTTGGACAATCACTGCAAATGCTGCTTACAATAAAAATACTATCTTAGATTTAGGAGGATTGGATTCATATCCTTCCGGAACTTCTTTGATCAGCGTTGGAAAAGCATTAGGTTCAATTTATGAAGTTAAGTGGGCGGGTGTTGATCCTGCAAGTGGAGCTCCTTTATATTATACCAAAGAAGGCAAAGTTAGTTCTACTTACAGTGCTAGTTATGCTGTTCAAGATTACGGAACGTATGAAGCACCTTGGAAAGGAGGTTTTGGCTCTCAAATACGTTATTTAGCATTTGACTTTTCTGTTTTATTTAGCTGGCAACAGGGTGCAGTTAAAACAGATAATTTAGAATATTTTGTTGAGAATCCTGTAGGTTTTATGAGTGGTGGATACAATCAATCTGCTGACTTGAACTTCTGGAAAAAACCGGGAGATATTGCATCCACTCCTAGTCCATTATATGGCACTAATTTCTCTTCAAAACTGATCCACTCAACTAATTTCATGCGTTTAAGGGATTTAACTATCGGTTATAATATGCCTCAAAATTTGATTCAAAAAACTAAATTTATCACAAGAGCTAGATTTTTCGTTCAAGGAACCAATTTATTTATATGGACAAAATGGAGAGGAATGGATCCTGAGGCAGGTGGTTCGAATATTAACTTAAGTGAATTCCCTAATCCACGTGCGGTGACTATGGGATTAAATATTACTTTCTAATTATCTAATAGATAAAAACACAAACAATGAAACTACATAAATACTTTGTTTACACAGTACTAGGTGCGAGTTTATTGGGTAGCTGCAGTAAGCAGTTAGACCTTGCTCCCACAGACGTATTTTCGGATGTAAACGCATTTTCAACCATTGCAGATGCACAACTAGCAGTTAATGGGGCATATGTTCGTTATGGAACAAATGCGAATACCATTTACTCAACTGCTTTGGTTACCGATGAAGCAAAATTAGGTGTGGATAATAATGGACAGGGTGCACTTACATTTCGTTTCCAATATAGCTCTGATGGTACAACCGGAGGTGATGTAACTGGAGCATATACTGGCTATTATTCTTTGATTGATCAGGTGAATCGCACATTGAACAAATTACCTGGAGTTATTGCAACCACTTTTGAGGAGCCAAGAAGAAACATTTTAAAAGGTCAGTTATTAGCTTTGAGAGCATTGGCACATTTTGATTTATTGCAGACATACAGTAAAGCTTATAGCCCAGCAGAGTTAGGCGTACCTATTATGCTGAAGTCTGATATCTTAGCTAAGCCCGCTAGAAATACAATGGCACAAGTAGTAACTCAAATTGAACAAGATTTAAGCGATGCTTTTTCGCTATGTCCTGCTGTAACAACGGCTTCTTTCCAGGATACGGTAATGAATCAGGTAAATATTAATGCAATTCGTGCTAGAGTTGCGTTGTATAAAGGAGATTATGCGAATGCAATTACCTATTCAACAGCAGTAATCAATTCGAATGTGAAACCATTGGCAACCACCTCTGCGGATTTTGGTGGAATTTGGACTGATGCCAATGTGTTTGAAACCTTATTTAGAATTAGATATGCAACAGGAACAAACATTGGTGGACTTTGGACAACTACAGGAAACCTTGTATACATTGGGCCAGCAGATAAATTAATGGCAACATTTAGTGCTTCCGATATTAGAAAATCCGCCTATTTTGCAGCCTATACTGGATCGCCAGCAAAACCTTATGTAAATAAGTTTTTTACATCTTCGAAAGGTGGAAGAGTTGTAGATATGAAAGCCATCAGAATTGCTGAAATGTATTTGATACGGGCAGAAGCTTATGCAAAATCTGCTGCTCCGAATGTTGTATTAGGTACGGCTGATTTAAATACATTAAGAGCGAGCAGAATTGCTGGTTACCTTAATGCATCCTTTGCTTCTGCTGCTGATTTGTTAACTGCAGTTTTAGACGAAAGATATAAGGAACTCTGTTTTGAAGGGTCTAGATTATTTGATTTAAAAAGAAATAATCTACCGGTAAATAGAGGTGCAACTGATGTTACCAGCGCTTCTTGGCAAACTTTGGCCGCTGGAAACTACAGATTTGTTTTCCCAATACCTCAATATGAAATATTGGCAAATCCTAATATGGTTCAAAACCCAGGTTATTAATAGACGATCCCTACAAAAAACATAATTATGAAAAAAAATAAATTGTATTTTTCAGCACTCGGATTTACCCTGCTGGTGATGATCATGGCTTGTAATAAAAACAATCCCTACGATACAGTAACACCGCCAGCACAAGCTCACTTTATGAATGCAACCATTGGTACTTATTTTGTAAAAAATGATCCCAATTCAACTTTCAAAATACCCGTTGGTGTAACCGTAAAATCTGGCTCAAGCAGAACAATTAATTATACCGTTACTTCCCCAACAGGGGCAGCTTCGGGAACTCAGTATACTTTGCCTGCAAGTACTGTAACAATTCAAGCTGGTAATGTAGTAGATTCTTTAACAGTGAAAGGTTTGTTTGCTGGATTTCCTGGTGTTAGAGTAGATACGTTGACTTTTAAAATTACTGGCGGTGATCTGGCTGCCTCTGATTATAATAGTACGTATAAATTGGTAATGCGCAAATACTGTGATGTTATTTCTACAAATTTAGTTGGTTCCTATGCTTCTTCTAGAGATTATGATAGAGCTTTAACGGGAGCTGTAAGCGGCGCAAAATACAGTTCTTCCGTTTCTAACTGGACGCCATTAACAGCAACAAGTGCATCAGTTACCATCAAAAATTTAGCAGCAACCAGTGATATAGGATTTGGCCCTTTTGCAGCAAACGAACCGATTGCTTTAAACGGCGTAACAGCTATTTTAGATTGGACCAACCCTGCTAACTTTACTGTTACCATTGCAAGTCAACCTTTTATGTTAACTACATTTGGTTATGGCCCTTCTACCATTTCAGGAACAGGATCATTCTCTTCTTGCGACCAAACAATCACAGTATCTACAATTGTTAGGGTTTCTGCAGGTACTTTTTCTGCAGTAGTTTCTACTTTGATTAAATAATGTTTTATTCATTATATTTAATGCCTCGTTAAGAAAATTAACGAGGCATTTTTTTATCTGAAATTTTATTATGAAAACGATATCGCTTGGTTTGTTTTTTATTTTTTCTTTTCAACTGACAATGTATTCGCAATCAATCACTAATAGTTTAGCAATGCTCCAAGATTTAAATGGAAGCCCATTAAAATTAGGGAACGCTAGAAATGTAGAAGGAAATCCTTTTTTTAAAACTACTTTTTGCGATGCAAACCTAATTACGGGTGATGGAAAAGTGTTTTCCAAAGTTCGTACCAAATTAAATTTGCAAAATAATATTGTTATTTATACTAAATCAGAATTGGATGAAAACGAATTTTCACCAACTGTTCAAATTAGGCAAATTCAATTCATTGGATGTGCGGATAGCAAAGGAGTTCCCATTTTCGAATCTGGATTTCCCCCCATTGGCAACCAGGATGAAAGTGTTTTTTACCAAGTATTAGATGCTGGTAAAACAAAATTGTTGAAATACTTTCAAATTGATGAAACACAAAATGCAGCAAACGGATTAAACCCAGGAGCGCCTGCGATTCAATTGCAGAAAGTTGAATATTATTTTGCGTTTAACTCGTTAAAAGGAATTCACAAACTATCTAATTCAACAAGTGCTATTTTGGAATATTTTTCCGATAAAAAATTACTAATTGAAACTTTTATTACTGCCAATAAATTAAAGTGCAAAAAAGAAGATGAATTAATCAAAGTGTGTAACTATTACAATTCATTAAACTGAGTTCCATTAAATAGGCCAGACTTAGAAAAAAAGTGGCGGAAGTACTGTTATGTTATCGCAATCTACCTTTTTAAAATATTTTGTAGTCTAGTGAATGCTTCATAATTCAATTGTTAAACTCACTTATCAATCAACTCGAAATAGCTTGCTACAAATTTGCCATCCACCACCTCACCCTTCACTTTTGCTTTTCTGATGGAATTACAGAATCCTTTTTTCTCATGGGCATCCCCGTAATCGTCGATATTGGCATTGGCTACAAAATAGTTTTTCCCATCTAATTTTATGGCGAGTGAACAGCCTTTTCCTTTCATTTTAAATTGACATTCCCCGCAAGTCGCTTCTACTGCTAATACCTTTTTATGGGGATCGATTTTCTTGGCAGGGGCTGTTTGGGCATGAATAACTGAACTCATACATAGCATCAAAAAGAGGTATACTATTTTTCGCATTATTTTTAATTTACGAACTAGAAAATAGGGATGTTTCTAATAAAAGTAAGACTTTTAAGGTTAGTTACTGCAATCATCCTTCTGGCAATAAACATCTTTTCGGCACAAAAATTTATTTTTCAACGCCAAAATAATCTGAATAATACAAATCCACTTTTGCGTGCTATACCCCTTTGCTTATTTAGTTTGGTACT
>NZ_JBMOGV010000104.1:0-7727 GCF_049318185.1 Flavobacterium sp.
CCAGAACCTGTTATTTTTATATTCATTTTGTTACTATTTCATTACGAAATTATTAATAAATTTATTTAGCAGTTGCTATTTTTTAATTTATTTAAAAATAATTACATAAAGTTTATCAAATGATAGTTAAAATTGTAAAAACTTTAATTATTTCTGTGTTTGTTGATTAATTTTTATTTGCATTATATTGGCAATGCTCAAAGCTTGTATTTTTATTTGTTCTGCTTTTTCTCCAAAGAAATTTTCATCAATGGCAATATAAAAATGAGTTAGCCAAATTGTAAATAGTTCAGGTGATAAATATTCTTTGGCATTTACATCCAAATGAATTTGTGTTAAATTGTTAGTATAGCCACCAGTTCCTAATATTGCCTGAGACCAAAAAATGACCAAAATAGGTAAATGCTCTTCAATTTTAATCTTAACGATAGCTGTAAAAATGTAACTGATTTTATCATCGGCTAATAGTTTTTTGTAAAACTCATTAACAAGAAAATATAAATCATCTTGATTTTGAATGTCTTTCATTTTTTTGAGTCATAATGTCTTAAAGTCAAAAGTCGAACGTCAAAGTATTTTTCAGGACCAAGACATTCGACTTTATTAACTTTTTGATTAAATTACATGTAAGCCTCAATCGGAGCACAACTGCACACTAAGTTTCGATCGCCATAGGCTTCATCTGCTCGACGAACCGTTGGCCAAAATTTATTGTCTGCCACATATTCCAACGGAAATGCCGCTTGTTCCCGAGTATAAGGATAAATCCAATTATCATTTGTAACCATCATTAAAGTGTGTGGCGCATTTTTCAAAACATTGTTTGGATTGTCCATTGTTGCTACTTCAATTTCTTTTCTTATTGCAATCATAGCGTCACAAAAACGATCCAATTCTTCTAAATTTTCGCTTTCTGTAGGTTCAATCATCATCGTTCCTGCTACTGGGAAGGAAACAGTAGGTGCGTGAAAGCCATAATCCATTAGTCGTTTTGCAATATCGGTAACTTCAATTCCCTTTTCTTTAAAAGGACGACATTCAATAATCATTTCGTGAGCAGCACGACCCATTTCTCCAGAATATAAAGTATCGAAATGACCGTTTAATTTTTCCTTAATATAATTGGCATTTAAAATGGCATACTCCGTAGATTTTTTCAATCCTTCAGCACCAAGCATACAAATGTATCCGTAAGAAATTAAGCAAACCAAAGCCGAACCCCATGGTGCTGCAGAAATTGCAGTTATCGCACTATCTCCACCAGTTGGAATAACAGGATTTGTTGGTAAAAACGGAACCAATTGTGGTGCAACGCAAATTGGTCCAACGCCTGGTCCACCACCTCCATGAGGGATGGCGAAGGTTTTGTGTAGATTTAAGTGACAAACATCAGCGCCTATGGTTGCCGGATTTGTCAATCCAACTTGGGCATTCATATTCGCACCATCCATATATACTTGTCCTCCATGATCGTGAATAAGTTGGGTAATTTCGCAAATAGCACTTTCAAAAACACCGTGAGTAGATGGATACGTTATCATTAAACAAGACAAATTTGCTGAGTGTAAAATGGCTTTTTCTCTTAAATCTTCTACATCGATATTTCCGTTTTCTAATGTTTTAGTTACGATAACTGTCATTCCAGCCATTGCAGCCGAAGCGGGATTTGTTCCGTGTGCCGACGAGGGAATTAAAGCAATATTTCTATGATGATCACCACGCGATTGATGATACGCCCGAATAACCATTAATCCTGCATATTCTCCTTGAGCACCAGAATTAGGCTGTAAAGTGGTTCCGGCAAAACCGGTAACTACATTCAATTGTTGCTCTAATTTAGTCAACATTTCTTGATAACCTTGGGCTTGATTTAATGGAGCAAATGGGTGAATATTATTCCATTGTACCATGCTTAAAGGCAGCATTTCTGAGGCAGCATTCAATTTCATGGTACAAGAACCAAGCGAAATCATAGAGTGATTTAATGCTAAATCTTTGCGTTCTAACATTTTGATGTAACGCATCAATGCCGTTTCTGAATGGTATTTGTTAAAAACTTCGTGTTGTAAAAACGTTGAGGTTCTTTCTAAATTTGACGGAATTTGATTTCCGTTTTGTAATTCAGAAATAGTTGAAGTTTGTTTGCCAGTTGCTTCCGCGAAAATGGATACAATTTTATTTAAATCAGTAATACTTGTGGTTTCGTTTAACGAAATAGATATTGTATTTTTATCAACATAAAGGAAGTTTACTTCGTTTTGTTCAGCAATTTTACGCACTTTTTTAGCGTCAGTTTTGATTACTATCGTATCAAAAAACGCTGTATTGGTTTGGTATAAACCTAATTTTTCCAATTCATTTGCTAAAGTTGCTGCCGAATTGTGTACTTTATTGGCAATATATTCTAAACCTTTTGGTCCGTGAAATACGGCATACATTCCAGCCATAACAGACAGTAAAACTTGAGCCGTACAAATATTTGAAGTTGCCTTGTCACGTTTGATGTGTTGTTCACGAGTTTGTAACGCCATACGAAGCGCACGATTACCGTCAGTATCTACAGTTACACCAATAATTCTTCCCGGCATCGAACGTTTGTATTCGGCTTTAGTAGCAAAATAAGCTGCGTGAGGTCCGCCATAACCTAAGGGTATTCCGAAACGCTGCGTTGTTCCTAAAACGACATCAGCGCCCATTTCTCCCGGTGAAGTTAGTTTTACCAAGCTTAAAATATCTGCTGCGACAGCTACTTTAATTTCTTTTGTTTTTGCTTTAGCAATAAATCCCGCGTAATCGTGTATTTGCCCAAATTTGCCTGGATATTGAAGAATAGCGCCGTAGAAATCATCAGAAAAATCAAATTCTTCGTGGTTTCCTATTACTAATTCCACACCAATTGGAGTAGAGCGTGTTTGTAAAACAGATAATGTTTGCGGTAAAATTTCTTCCGAAATAAAGAATCTATTCACGTTATTTTTCTTTTGTTCACGTGAACGAACGTCAAACAACAATGCCATTGCTTCTGCCGCTGCTGTTGCTTCGTCAAGCAGTGAAGCATTTGCAATTTCCATTCCAGAGAGTTCGATAACCATCGTTTGAAAATTCAAAATGGCTTCTAAACGACCTTGTGCAATTTCCGCTTGATAAGGAGTATAAGCCGTATACCACCCTGGATTTTCGAAAACATTTCTTTGAATTACCGCAGGAATAATCGCTTGGTTGTAGCCCAATCCAATATAAGATTGGAACATTTTATTCTTATCGCCTAATTTTTTTATATGATTTGCAAATTCAAATTCAGTCATCGCTGGTTCTAAATCTAAATCTGATTTTAAGCGAATATCTTTAGGAATAGTTTCAAAAATAAGCTGATCCATTGTTTCTGTACCAATAGTTTTCAACATATGTTGTAGGTCGTTATCATTTGGACCAATGTGGCGTAATGCAAATGCGTCTGTTTTCATTATATAGAGTGTTCTAAAGTAGTTTTATTTGTGTTTGCAATAATTAAAATCACAGGTGATTTTTAAAGAGACAAAATTAATTATTAAACTCTTAATTATAGGTTAAATGGAGGTCAAAATTTGAGAATTTTTCAACTAAAATCGGTTCTTATTAACAGTTTGATTATTTTTGTTGAATGCATGTTTTAAAGCGTTTTTTAGATTTTTACATACAATCCTCAATCCACGTTGGTCTGGCCGTTTTATGTTTAGTTTGTATAACCGTGTTTCCTAACGAAATGCTTAAACATTCGTTATATCTAAGTTGTGTTTTTTTTGGGACGATTGTGGGCTATAATTTCTTGAAATATTTTGAAGTTTTCACTAAAAATAATTTTTATTCCAAAAAGAATTATGGTATTTTGGGAGTTAGTTTATTAGCAATTATCGGTTTTTCTTATTTCTTTTTATTGTTGAATACTAAAGTTCAAAATCATCTACTTATGGGTGGATTATTTGTTTTATTTTATCCTTTTCTACGAAAATTGGGTTGGATGAAACTGTTTTTGGTCAGTTTTGTTGTGACTTATGTTACGGTTTATATTCCGTATCAAAGCTTTAAATGGTTGCCTATTGATTATTATATAACTCTATTGCAACGTTTTATAATTATAACAAGTTTACTTATTCCGTTTGAAATTATGGATAGTAAAACTGATGCGAAAACCTTGAACACTTTACCACAGTTGTTTGGAATTAATCACACCAAAGTCTTTGGTATTTTACTGGTAATTCCGTTTATGGGTTTAGAATTTTTTAAACAAAAAGCTGATTATTTCGCAATCCCAATTGGAATTATAACTATCTTGTTTATCAATTTTACTTCATTAAAACGAAATCAATATTACACCTCTTTTTGGGTGGAAAGCGTGCCGATTTTGTGGTTAATTCTTTTGATTTTATTTCAATAACCCCGCTCTCTTCAACAAAGCATCCGCATTTGGTTCTTGTCCTCTAAAACGTTTGTACAATTCCATTGGCAATTCGGTGCCGCCTTTTGAAAGTACATTATCTTTAAATTTGGTAGCCACGTCCTTATCGAAAATGCCGCATTCTTGGAAATAAGCAAAAGCATCCGCATCCAAAACTTCGGCCCATTTGTAGCTATAATATCCAGAGGAGTAACCACCTGCAAAAATATGGGAAAACGAAACCGACATGCAATTTTCGGCTACATCAGGATATAAAGTCGTGCCTTCAAAGGCCTTTTTTTCAAAGGCTTTTATATCTTTAATTTCGCTTGGATTATTGCTGTGAAAAGCCATATCCAGTAATCCGAAGCTCAATTGCCGCAAAGTCGCCATTCCTTCTTGAAAACTTGCACTTTCCTTAATTTTATTGACATATTCTTGCGGAATAATTTCGCCAGTTTCGTAATGTTTGGCAAACAACGCCAACGCTTCTGGTTCATAACACCAGTTTTCCATTATTTGGCTTGGCAATTCTACAAAATCCCAATATACTGATGTTCCAGACAAACTTGGGTAAGTCGTATTGGCTAACATGCCATGTAATCCGTGGCCGAATTCGTGAAACAAAGTTGTTACTTCATTAAAAGTTAAAAGTGACGGCTTGGTTTCGGTTGGTTTGGTAAAGTTGCAGACGTTCGAAATATGTGGTCTTTCGTTCTTGTTGTCTTTAATATACTGTGATTTGAAAGAAGTCATCCAAGCGCCATTTCGTTTACCTTTTCTAGGAAAGAAATCGGCGTAGAAAATAGCAACAAGTTCGCCAAATTCGTCTTTAACTTTGTAGGTGGTAACTTCTTCGTGATACTTATCAATATCGAAAACTTCGGTAAAAGTCAATCCAAATAGTTTTCCAGCAATAGTAAAAGCTCCATTTAAAACATTTTCCAACTGGAAATAAGGTTTTAATTTTTCGTCGTTCAAATTGAATAATTTCTGTTTCAATTTTTCTGAATAATAAGCTCCGTCCCATTTTTCTAAATGATCAATTCCGTCCAATGCTGCGGCGAAAGCCGTTAATTCGGCAAATTCTTTTTGAGCTGCAGGTTTGGCTTTGTCCAATAAATCATTAAAAAACGATTTTACTTTATCAGGATTTTGCGCCATTCGTTCTTCTAAAACAAAGTGAGAATGGGTTTCATATCCTAATAAATTGGCGCGTTTAAAACGCAATTTGGCAATCTTCAACGTGATTTCCTGATTGTCGAATTCGTTGTTTTGAAATGCTTTTTTACCCGCAGCAATGGCCATTTCTTTCCGCAACTCACGATTGTCGGCATAGGTAACAAAAGGCAAATAACTTGGATGATCTAATGTAAAAATCCAACCTTCGAGTTCTTTTGATTTTGCTAATGCTTTTGCCGCTTCGATTGTACCTTCTGGCAAGCCTTTTAAATCGCTTTCTTGGGTAATGTGCATTTGATAGTTGTTGGTTTCAGCCAAAACGTTTTCGCCGTAAGTCAGTTTTAGTTTGGCTAGCTCCGTGTCGATTTCGCGAAGTTTTAATTTTTTTTCCTTTGAGAGTAAGGCGCCGTTTCTAGAAAAACTTTTGAATTTTTTGTCCAATAAAGTCGCTTGTTCAGCGGATAAATTTAGACCGTCTTTTTGCTCATAAACCGCTTTTATTCTTTTGAATAAATCTTCGTTTAACGTAATATCATTGCTAAATTCAGTCAATAAAGGCGAAACTTCTTGCGCTATTTTTTGCATTTCCTCGCAAGTTTCAGCCGAATTTAGATTAAAGAAAATTGAGGATAATCGATCCAAAGCATTTCCAGAAAATTCCATCGCTTCGATTGTATTTTCGAAAGTTGGAGCAACAGGATTATTGATGATGGCATCAATTTCGGCTTTTGCAGCAGCAATATTCTCAATAAAAGCAGGTTGGTAATCGTTTAGTTTTATTTGCGAAAATGGCGCAGTATTGTGTTTTGTTAGGAATATTGATGTTAAGATGCTCATTGGTTATTTTTTAGCCCCGATAGAAGTGAAAATCCTTTTTGGGCTGGGGTTCAGCCCAAAAAGATTACTTCACTCTGCTTGCATTTTTATTTGAGTTCAGTGAACTTCGTTTGCAACGAATAGCGGGAAGTAGCTCCTGAAAAAATACAGGATGATTTTGAAATTATTTTTTTAAATTTTCTGAGGATTTATTCACAGCGTCTTTCAAACCTTCTTTGTAAAGGATGATTTTGTCTAAAACGCATTTGTCAGAAGTTCCGATGATTTGTGCGGCAAGAATTCCAGCATTTTTTGCTCCGTTTAAGGCAACAGTCGCAACGGGAACGCCACCCGGCATTTGCAAAATGGACAAAACAGAATCCCAACCATCGATAGAATTACTCGATTTTATTGGCACTCCAATCACAGGCAAAGGCGACATTGACGCCACCATTCCAGGTAAATGAGCCGCGCCACCAGCACCGGCAATAATAACTGAAATACCACGAGTGTGTGCATTTTTACTGAAATCGAATAGTTTTTCGGGTGTTCTGTGTGCGGATACAATATCGACTTCGGTTTCGATGTCAAATCCATGAAGGATGTCGATGGCTTCTTGCATAACTGGAAGATCACTTTTGCTTCCCATAATGATGGCTACTTTCATATTAATTGATAATTAACAATTGATAATTAATAATTATTCCGCAATTACACGGATGGTATTCTTAACTTCTTCTGCAATTTTTCTTGCTTCCTTCATATTCTTATTCACAATTGTAACATGTCCCATTTTGCGGAAAGGACGGGTTTGTTTTTTACCGTAAATATGAGGCGTGACGCCATTCCAACCCAAAATCGTTTCTATGTTTTCGTAAATTACATCGCCTGAAAAACCTTGTTCGCCCACCAAATTTACCATAATTCCTGCTACTTTGCTATCTGTATTCCCTAAAGGCAAATCCAAAATGGCACGCAAATGGTTTTCAAATTGGGAAGTATAACTCGCTTCTATTGAATAATGACCGGAATTGTGTGGTCTTGGAGCGACTTCATTAACTAAAATTTCATCGTCATGAGTTTGGAACATTTCTACTGCCAAAAGTCCCACGTGATGGAATTTTTTGGAAACATTCAACGCAATTGATCTCGCTTTTTCGGCAACTTTGTCGTCAATTCGAGCAGGACAAATTACGTATTCCACTTGATTAGCTTCTGGATGAAATTCCATTTCAACAACAGGATAAGTCTTAATTTCGCCTGAGGGATTGCGACAAACGATAACGGCTAATTCATTTTTGAAAGGAACCATTTC
>NZ_JBMOGV010000105.1:0-7684 GCF_049318185.1 Flavobacterium sp.
CTTCCACCCATCTTTTCGTTAGCAATATCTCGTTGATCATCATTCCAAGCGTATTCTTTTTTGTTTCCTTTTTTAACTAAATATAAAGGTGGCGCAGCAATATAAACGTGTCCGCCTTCAATTAGTTCTTTCATAAATCGGAAAAAGAAGGTCAAAATCAAAGTAGAAATGTGACTACCATCCACATCGGCATCACACATAATAATTACTTTATGGTATCGCAATTTTTCTAAGTTTAAGGCTTTGGAATCCTCTTCTGTACCAATTGTTACTCCTAAAGCTGTAAATATATTTCGTATCTCTTCGTTTTCAAAAACTTTATGATGCATCGCTTTTTCCACATTCAAGATTTTACCTCTTAATGGCAAAATCGCTTGGAAATTTCTATCACGCCCTTGTTTTGCGGTTCCACCAGCCGAATCTCCCTCGACTAAGTAAACCTCGCATTTTGCTGGATCTTGTTCCGAACAATCAGACAATTTTCCGGGCAAACCACCACCACCAAGAACGGTTTTACGTTGCACCATTTCACGCGCTTTCTTAGCAGCATGACGGGCTGTTGCTGCAAGAATTACTTTCTGAACAATGATACGAGCATCATTTGGATTTTCTTCCAAATAATTTTCTAGCATTTCAGCTACTGCTTGAGAAACTGGAGAAACTACTTCTCTATTACCCAATTTAGTTTTGGTTTGTCCTTCAAATTGTGGTTCTTGAACTTTTACCGAAATAATAGCAGTTAATCCTTCACGGAAGTCATCGCCCGAAATTTCAAATTTTAATTTTTCTAATAATCCAGAAGCATCCGCATATTTTTTCAAAGTACGAGTTAAACCCATACGGAAACCTTGCAAATGCGTTCCTCCTTCGTGTGTATTAATGTTGTTTACATAAGAAAATATATTCTCAGCATAACTATCATTATAAATTAATGCTACCTCAACAGGAATTTCGCCTTTTTCATGTTCCATGCTAATCACATGGCTAATGATTGGCACACGATTGCCATCAAGGAAACGAACGAATTCTTTCAATCCTTCTTTTGAATGAAAAACTTCTCCTTCAAAATCGCCGTTTTCTTTAGTAAATCTTCTGTCAGTCAATGTAATCGTAATTCCTTTATTTAAAAAAGAAAGTTCACGCATACGAGCTGCTATGGTATCATAGGAATACTCTAATGTTTGTGTAAAAATAGTTGCATCAGGTTTAAAAGTAACCATCGTTCCTCTCTTGGTTGTTTCACCAATTTGTTTAACAGGATACATTGATTTTCCTTTTTCGTACTCCTGCTCGTATACTTTTCCTTCGCGATATACCGTAGCACGCAAATGGTCAGAAAGTGCATTGACACACGAAACTCCAACACCGTGCAATCCTCCAGAAACTTTATAGGAATCTTTGTCAAATTTTCCTCCAGCACCAATTTTGGTCATAACCACTTCCAAAGCAGAAACGCCTTCTTTTTTGTGCATATCAACTGGAATTCCACGACCATTATCTTCAACGGTGATTGAATTATCTTCATTTATAATTACACCAATAGTGTCGCAATGTCCAGCTAATGCCTCGTCAATAGAGTTATCTACTACCTCATAAACTAAATGATGTAAACCTCTAACACCAGTGTCTCCAATATACATGGAAGGACGCATTCTAACATGCTCCATTCCTTCTAATGCCTGAATACTATCGGCTGAATAACTATTCTTTTTAATCTCGTCGCTCATATTATTTTAGGGTAAAAAATCAATTTTTTGTCTAACACGCAAATATATAAAAACACTTAGGATTTCCTATTTAAATTCGACTATAAAACCTTTAAGTTATTAACATTTTCGATAGGATTTCAACAAAAAACGCCCGCCTAAAAAGACGGACGTTTCAAAACAAGCAAACTAAAATTCAATCTAACAACAAATTCTTTAATTTATTTTTTTCTCAACATTATTTTAAATTTTAATATAAGCATCATCGTGAACATTCGCCACTGCTCTACCCGATGGATCGTTCATATTTTTAAACGCTTCATCCCATTCTAAAGCAATTTTGGTACTACAAGCAACGCTAGCTTCTTGAGGCACGCATAATGCGGCGGCATCACTTGGGAAATGTTCGTTAAAAATAGAACGATAATAATATTCTTCTTTGGATGTAGGCGTTTGCAACGGAAATTTATACTTAGCATTGACTAATTGTTCATCCGAAATCTCAACTGCCACTGTCGCTTTCAAAGTATCTATCCAACTGTATCCTACACCATCACTAAATTGCTCTTTTTGTCGCCAAGCCACACTTTCGGGAAGCATGTCTTCAAATGCTTTACGAAGCACCCATTTTTCCATAGGATGATCGGGATTAATCATTTTATCTTGTGGATTTACTCTCATTGCTACATCCATAAATTCTTTGTCTAAAAAAGGCACACGACCTTCAATTCCCCATGCGGCCAAACTTTTATTAGCACGCAAACAATCGTACATGTGTAATTTGCTTAATTTTCGAACCGTTTCTTCATGGAATTCTTGAGCATTTGGCGCTTTATGGAAATATAAATAACCACCAAATAACTCATCTGAACCTTCGCCCGAAAGCACCATTTTTATTCCCATCGATTTAATAACTCTTGCCATTAACCACATGGGCGTTGATGCTCTAATAGTTGTTACATCATAGGTTTCAAGATTGTAAATCACATCACGTATCGCGTCTAATCCTTCTTGAATGGTAAATTTAATTTCATGGTGAATGGTTCCAATATAATCAGCTACAACTTGAGCAGCCGCTAAATCGGGCGAACCTTCTAAACCAACTGCAAACGAGTGCAATTGTGGATACCACGCTTCTTGTGTATCACCCGACTCAATTCTTTTTTGCGCATATTTTTTGGCTATAGCCGATGTAATGGATGAATCCAATCCGCCAGAAAGTAGCACGCCATAAGGCACATCACTCATCAACTGACGGTGAACCGCTGCTTCCAAAGCAACTTTTATATCATCAATATTAGTTTTGTTGTCTTTTACAGTATCATAGTCTGTCCATTCTCTTTTGTACCATTGTACGAACTCGCCATCCTTACTGGTCATATAATGTCCCGGAGGAAACAATTGAATTTTGGTGCAATACCCTTCCAACGCTTTTAATTCGGAAGCTACATAAAAAGTTCCGTGTTGATCCCAACCGATGTATAATGGAATAATTCCCATGTGGTCCCGTGCTACAAAATATTCGTCTTTATCCACATCATAAATTGCAAATCCGAAAATACCGTTCATTTCATCAATAAAATGAACGCCTTTTTTTTTGTATAAAGCCAAGATAACTTCACAGTCACTTTCGGTTTGAAAATGATATTTTCCTTCAAATTGTTTGCGCAATTCTCTGTGATTGTATATTTCGCCATTGGCAGCCAAAACTAATTTTCCATCCTGACTGAACAAAGGTTGTTTCCCCGAAGCAGGGTCAACAATCGCTAATCTTTCGTGTGCCATAATAGCTTTGTCGTTACTAAAAACTCCACTCCAATCAGGTCCGCGATGGCGGATGATTTTGGACATTTCTAATACTTTTGGTCTTAACGTTTCTGCTTTTTGTTTTAAATCAAAAGCGCATACAATTCCGCACATAATCTTTAAACGTATTAATTTTATAAGAGCAAAAATGATATATTCATTTCAATACATAAACTAAATAGAAATAATTAGTTATAATATATAACTAAATTAAATAATTATATTAAAATATGAAAGTAAAAAAATTAGAATTGGTTGTATTCGGTTTGAAAATGTTAAAAAACACTTTCAATAGTATACTCTTTCCCATTCATATCAAATTCAAAACCTACTTGATTCCCCATTAGTTTACTTCCCAAAGGCGATTGTGGCGAAAGCGCAAAAATGTTTTTGTTTTCAATACTTATTTTTGGTAAAGCGGTAGAAATGAAAAGCGTCATGCCATTTGCTTGTACTATACTTCCCAAAGCTATTTTTTTGTGAACTTGTGATGAATCAATTTTGTCGAGAATATTTTTTTGTACTAATACTTCTTTAAGCTTATAACTCAATTTTTCTTGTTCTATATGCATCATCGACAAAGCGGTTTCGTGCTTATCGCCTGCGGAACCTTTGGCATCGTTTTGGGCATCAATGGTCAATCCTAAAATCATGTCTTGAAAAACATCAATTCGGTCTTGAAGAAGTTGCTTGTATCGATTGAGAATTTGGTGTTTCATTTTAGAGTAACTGAGTGACTTAGTAGTTGAGTGACTTAGTTAAATTATCTATAAGTTAGACAATCAGCTACTTAGTTACTTTTTTTAAAAATCAAATTTATAACTCGCGCCACCCAAAACCTGCAATCCTTGAACTGGATAATTCAACCAGCGTTGGTAGTTTTGATTGGCTAAATTGTTTCCTTTTAAGAAAAAAGTTAAACGCTCGCTGAATTTAAATCCAACATGCGCATTCAAATCGAAGTAGCTTTTTAAGGTGATATTCTCTATTGGAAAAAACCCTGAAACAGATGTTCGGACAAATTGGTCTTTTCTATCTCCTACAAAAAACAGGCTAGTTCCTGCGTACCATTTTGGGGTTATCATTACATCTAAAGTGGCAGCTAATTGTATTGCTGGCAAATTCCATGCTTCCTTTTCAGCAACAGTAGAAAAGCTACTAAAAGTACCATTTATTCCAAAAGAAATATTTTTAGAAAAATCTGCTTTCAATTCCCCAAAGAAACTAATCGTTTTCACTTTATCATAGACTACATTAAATGAATTTCCAAAGGTAAATCCATCCGTATTCCCATTGTCATCATCGTATCCGTTACTTTTAAAAAGTGCTTTATCGTTCTCATTTTTATACGAACCTCGAATATTATAACTTACGCTACTAGCTAATTTTCCTTTCAAACCAGCATATAGATCATGTTTTTGATCTGTTGGTGCCATGCCAAGCGTTGGCGACACAAAGAAGTTTTGTTGCACAAAATCATGATAGGAATTCTGTTGCAGAGTTCCTTCTAAACCTGCATAAAAAACCATTAAATCTCCCACTAATTTGAATGTTCCTGTAACTTTTGGGTAGATGAAAACCTTACTTTCTCCACCTTTTTGAGCAGCACTATAAAAAAATGCTGCACCAACATTCATTGATAAATCGCCTTTATTGATTTTGATGTTAGGCTGAAATCCAATATTAGTAAAACCATATTTCAAAGAGTTTCCGCCACTGTAGGTTTGATCGAATGAGCCACTACAATAATCGATCACAAAATCGGTTTTAATCTTTTGTTCAAAGATATCAAATTCAAAAACTGGTTTTGCGACAAAACGATTTTCAGCGGAACCAAAAGCATCCCAAAAACGGATGAATCTAACCGAGCTTTCTTTTAAAATATTATCCAAAGCCAATCTGCCTCCAAGGTATAAAGTATGATACTTTTGCTGCTCATCTATTGTATTAATTGTGGCATCGTCAAAAATTGTTGGATGAATTCCGTACCAATTATACACTTGATTTTTGTATCCTAAATCTGTATTCCAGTTGAATTTTCTGGTTCTGCTGCTGTAGGTTAAATCCAAAGCAGTATTGAAAAGTTTATCATCTAAAACCACATCTTTAATTCCACCTTGTGAAGAACTATGGCGTAACATGGCTCCAAAATAATCGGAATTGCTTATGTTTTTAATAACAAATAAGTCGGCATTTATATTTCCATAATTTCCTGCAGCTAAAGTTAAATAATTGCTGAAAATTTTCTCTTCTGGTGATTTATCAACATTGACTGCTTTACCTTTAGAAGGTGTGAAAGTTGACGCTACTGGAAAAGAAAAAATAGTGTATTGAATAGTTTCTTTTTTGGTGGTTTCTTCATCATCCAATGTTGGCGTTTCTTTTACTTTGAAAGCATCAGAGATTGTTGGTGTATAGGGTTTTACCACATTTACTACTTCAGTTCCTATATTTTCGTCTTTCTTTTGGGAAAAAGAAATTTGGGTCAAAAGAAATGCTATTATTATAAATTTTACTTGTTTCATATTTAGAATTGTTACACAGAGATTCACAGAGAAGCTGTTAGATTCAAAGATTTTTAATTTGTTATTGATGAATTCGTTTTAGAAATTTCTCCTTTGATAAGGTTTAATTCTGTTTGTGCTTCAGTAACAACATCAGGATAAGTGGTGAAGTTTTTAATTACACTGTCCAAGATGGAAGTAGCACTAAAATTATCTTTCATCTGATAGTAATTTTTTGCCATTACTATCAAGCCTTTCGCTCCAAAATATTTATAACCCGAATAGTCTTTGGCTAATTTTTGAACGGTTTTATTAGAGTCTTCATATCTACCGTCTTTGTTTTTGAAATAAGCATCATAATACAAAGCTTCAGCTGCTAATTCTCCTTTAGCAATAGTTAATAATTTGGCGTAAGTTACTCTAGCTTTGGCTTCATCATTAACTTGAATAGCAGCACGAGCTATAATTATTTGGGCATCACTTTTTACTTTATTATCCGTTTTTGGATTGGCTAAAACTTTATCAGCATAGACAACCACATTAGCATACTCTTTTTGGTCATAGTAAGCACGCATCAAATTGGCTTGAGCAAATGTTACGTTTTGAGGAAAATCTGCTTCGCCTTCTAAACGTTTTAAAACTGGAATCGCTTTTGCATAATCATCTTTTTTCAAATGAATTTCAGATAAACGGGCTAAAGATTGCTCTGTGAATTCATTTCTGGTTTTACCGATAACATATTCATAATTTGTTATGGCATAGGTTTCTATACCATCTGTATAATAGGATTGAGCCAAATAGAAATTAGCTTTTAAAGCATGAATTCCGTTAGGAAATTTCGAAACATAACTACTCAGACTTGAAATGGCTTGTTTAGTGTTGTTTTGTAAAAATTGTTTCTCAGCGGCTTCATAAGTATCGTTATCTAAATCAGCATCTGAAACGGCAACAAAATCTAGTGATTTAACCCAAGAAGCATATTCATCAACTTTTCCGTTATCCATATAAATCAAACGTGCTGTAGAAACTGCTTCTAAAGCTTCAGGAGTTCTTGGATAATCAGCCGCTAATTTCTTGAATTTTGCAATAGCTTGTTCCTCTTTTTGAGCATTGTAATATACCAATCCTTGACGCAAAATAGCTTTTGAAGCAAATGAACCGTTTTTGAATTCACTCAATAATTGATCATACGTTTTAATCGCAAGGTCAGTTTTGTTTTCAGTCACATAAGTATTTCCTAATTCAAACAAAGCATCATCATGGTATTGAGAGGTTTTAAAATAGGCGAGGAACTTATTGAAATCATCTATTTTCTTATCATTTCTAGATACAAAACCATAGCTCAATGCTTTTTGGAAAGCTGCATAATCGGCATCAATGCCTTTCATTTCGATAGCTTTGTTGTAAGCATCCATGGCTGGCCAATATTTTGAAGTTACGAAACGGCTATCACCAAGTCTCAAATAGGCATCATTCAAACGTACTTTATCATCTTTATTGGCATCAATGAAACTTTGGAAATAATTTCCGGCTTGTTCATATTCTTTTTGCTTGAAATAAGCATAAGCAATATTATAATTGATGTTTTTAAATTCAGGTGTTTTTTTTGCTTCGGTGTAACCAACAAATTGTTTGAAACTCAATAATGCTTCATTAAAATTATCCAAA
>NZ_JBMOGV010000106.1:0-7561 GCF_049318185.1 Flavobacterium sp.
CAACTAAAAAATTATGTAACGGATTTGAAGTCTGTTTATAAACCAAGAAATGCTTCACCTATTTGGGAATCCACGTCTTTTGAAAATATTTCTTTATCACTACCAAAACATGAGGGGTTAGAAAGGATATTTAGATCAAAGGAGCTGACTATTAGTACAGAAATAAAGGAAATAGCTGATTTAAAATATTTGGTTCAGTATTTTCACAAGAATGAAGAGATATTTGTAAAAATTATATTAATTAATAAAGCAAGTATTATTCTTAAGGAAAATGAACCGCCTCAATTGAATAAAAAGGATGAAGCAAACTTAAAAGCATTTTTCGGAGTTGAGTTAAGAATTAATGAGGCGAAGGAGAATACTCTAAAACAATATAATCCACCACAATTATTGGACTTTGATGAGGAGGATAACTTTAATAAATTACTCTATAGAAACTATCATGATTTTGGCGAAGGTTACAATACCTCCGTTAATTGGGGCGAAAAAAATAAATTAAAATTTATTTCTACTGAATTCCTGCCAGAGCAAGAAACACCTAAAGTGGACTTTAAGCCTAGCAAAATTGTAAATAATACTATTATTCCTAGGCTTAACAATGACTCTGTTTTGTCAATGCGATATCTGTCAACTTTATCTGATGTTAAAGATGATGTTGTTTTAGGTGGATTAAAAGATTTTGTAAATGAATATAAAATTTGGATTGAGGAGAAAAAAATAGATCTTCAAAAGGATAATTTACTAAAGAGTGAAGAGCGGGAATTATTAAACAAGCAACTATTAGCATGTAATAAAGACCAGACTAGATTAGTTAGAAATATTACATTGCTAAGCAAGGATTCTAAAGCAATGGCTGCTTTTCGATTGATGAATACGGCAATGTTTATGCAATTACATCATAGTATAAACAAACCATTTAACCTTGATTCAAATACAGAAGAGTTTTATAAAAATGTCGATTTAGGTAAAAATACTGATGGGACTCAAAAAGATTATAAATGGCGTTCGTTTCAAATTGCATTTATTTTACTAAATATCGATGCTTTTGTACGACCTGATCTTAATGATAAAACGGTAGAGAATATTTTTTCTAAGGGATGGCCGGAAAGAAATGAAATTGCAGATTTGGTTTGGTTTCCAACGGGTGGTGGTAAAACAGAAGCATACTTAGGGATTATAGCATTTACAATAGGATATAGGAGATTTACAAAAGGAGCAAGGGCAAATGGTACAACTGTGCTAATGCGCTATACATTAAGATTATTGACATTACAACAATTCCAAAGAGCTACGATGTTAATTTGTGCATTGGAAGCGATTCGTAAAGATAAGTTTACCCTGCCCCATTCTTGTATACTTGGTGACTCAAGAATTACTATTGGATTATTTGTTGGTTCCGGCTCGTTACCTAATCAATGGAAAGGTACCGGTAACTCGAATGATACAAGTATGGAAAAGGAACTTGAGAAAATAGCTCAATGTGTTGAAAATGAAAAAAAGGTTAGCACTAATTTGCCTTTTACTGAATGTCCATGGTGTGGTAGTGATTTATTCATTGACAAAGATTTAAGCAATGTATCACACACCCATAAATCAGATAGAAATAAGTACAAAATTGATGATCAATTAAACATCTGTTGCAATAATTCATCCTGCACTTATAAAGGTATGGGGAGAAATAGACCAAGTAATGAATTTAGTTTACCATTTAGATTATTTGATGAGGATATCTATAAATTCCCACCCACATTGCTTTTTGGTACGGTAGATAAGTTTGCTGCCCTTGCCAATAATGTTTCTACAAATACAACGGAAAGAAATAAAGACTCTAGGAGATTATTTGGCAAAGGCTATAACTATGATACTTTGCCTCCTGAACTAATAATCCAAGATGAATTACATTTATTATTAGGCCCATTAGGATCAGCGGTAGGTCTGTTTGAAAAGAGTATCGATTATTTATGCACAGAAAATAATATTAAACCCAAAATAGTTACTTCTACAGCAACAACAAGAAATACTGACAAACAAATATTTGCATTATTTAATAGGCGATCTGAAATATTTCCGAAACAAGGGATTTTATCTGACGATTCATTTTTTGCATATTACGAAAGAAATGAAAAAAATATTAATGAATATTTAGCAAACAGAAAATATATTGGTATTTTACCCGTTGGAAAGACACAAGTTTGGATGCAATTAAGGGTTGCTTCAATTTCCCTTGCGCACAGGTTGAAATATTTAAAGGCAACTTATACAAATGACGAGATTTTCGAGAAACCTGAGTTATTAAAGGAACATCAGGAAGCCTTTGATTACTACCATACAGTTTTATCCTATTTCAATAGTTTAAAAGATGTAGGGAAGACGCAATCTCAGTTAAGTCATTATTTGCCGGGAGATGTAAATTTTATAACAAAGAATACTGTTCTTTGGAGTTTTCTAGATAAACTAATAAGGAATGAAAGTTTAATTGACTACTCTGAACTTACAGGTAGGTTGACAGGTGAAGATGTAAAATCTAACTTGTCTAACATTGAACAAAAGTGGAGCTTAATTTCAAAGGACGGAACCAAATTTAAATTGAATTCAAATAATCCTCCTGAGTTTGTGATTTCAACAAACATGATTTCGGTTGGTATTGATGTCTCTAGGTTCAATACTATGATAATAAGTTCAATGCCTAGAAATATTGCTGAATATATTCAGGCATCAAGTAGGGTTGCGAGAAGTAAAGAAGGAATTGTTTTTACTGTCCATCATCCATTCAGATCCAGAGATATCTCCCATTATCAAAAATTCAAAGAATTTCACGAGAAATTTTACAGTTATGTGGAGCCCATTTCTGTGACACCATTTGCAAGTAAAGCAATGGAAAGGTATTTAGCGATGTTTTTATCTGTAATGATAAGGCATAATAGTACTCTTGAATTAATGAACAATACGGATGCATCAAATATAGATTACAATAAAATTCAGCAAATCAAAAAATTAATTACTGCTGAAATTGTTGAAATTGAAACGAATGCAAATAAACTAAATACATATTTACAAAATCGAACTAGCAACGTGAAATCGAATGTTGATGGAATTATTTCAAACGAAGAATTACTTGACCTCAATAATAAGGTTGAAACACTTTTAGATAATTGGTTAAAAAGATTACAAGGAAGTGAGCCAGTGCCCGAATTATTGTATAGAAAAGACACCAAGTTAAACTCTTTGTTTATTACTTCGAGTGACAACAATTATCCGGCTCATTGGAAAGTTGGTTATTCTTTAAGAGAAATAGATCCATCAGTAGTAATTAAAACAGTTCAACAATAAAGTTATGGCTACTAAACAATATTTTGATAATACTCAAGCAAATGAAGCCATTAGCAAATTTAAGCTTCTATCCGCATATGGTGGGCCTGGTTCAATCGTACATACTGCCTTTGGAAGTATAATTGTTTCATGTATTGAGGAATGGGGTTTCTTGAAAAAAATACTTGAAATTCAAAAAGAAGCTGTCGATACTGGTAAAAAAGAGAAGGAAATTAAGGGATATGTAATTGAACAAGCTAGGTTGGAAAGAAATGGGAGCGTTGGACTTTCTAATGATACAAGACTACTCAAGTCCTTGATTAATAGAAAAGGATTAACAGAATTGAAATATTTGGTATTAATACCGGATATAACTGTTCAGGATTTTTCCAATAAAATAAAAAATAATGGTAATGAATTAGCAATTAATAGTTCATTTATGCCAAAGGTATTTTTTGATAAAAGCAAACATTATAAATTCTATAAAGAGTGGTTCAAAGATTGGGTGTCAAATAAAAAAAATGATGACCAATATGGGAATAGATTTTTTCCACCCAAATACAATACTGATAAAGGAACTTATAATCTAGCACAAGATAATATTGTTCTGATTTGCGACCACGGTCATATAAGCGATTTTCCATGGTCTAAGTTTTTACGATGGAGAACAGATTCTCCGATGGAAATTAATTCTGAACAACCCATTGAGTTATTTAATTCTCAACCTTGTTGTGGCACCGAGGATACAAGTATTTCAAAAATAAAGATTACTTCTAGTACTGCAAACGCTTCTGGTTTTGACGGAAAGTGGTTGAAATGTGAAAACTGTGGAAGACAGACTTCATTAAAAGGGTTAATGAGTGTGAAAATAAAATGTCCCGGACATAAGCCATGGGAAGCAATTACTTCTAACAATGGGGAACTAAAGTATCATTCCGGAAATCCAGGCTCAAGAAATCAAATGCCCCCTTTTGAAACATGTTTATCAAGTAAAGCAATGAAGGTAGCATTAACTACCGGAAATAATCTTTATTATTCTAGAATGCTTTCAAGTATTTATATGCCGGACGAACTTTTCTTGGATGAAAAAACATTGAAATTGAATGTGCTTGAGAAAGAATTGGAATTAGCTATGGATGATAAAAACTTTGAAGAAGCGATGAAAATAAATAGTATGATGACTTCTTTAAAAGCAGAAATTCAAAACAATCCTCCGCTTGAAATAATTCATGATTCAGAAAAAGATGTACTTTATCGGTTTGAAGAATATAGAGCGCTTGCTTTAAAGGGAGAGGAAGAAATAAATATTGATAAAGTCAATGAGCACTTAAAGGTAAAAGACGTTACTATAAATATTAAAGGTTCTAATGTAGAAAAGTATTTTTCTCGAATACTTAGAATAGATAATATGAAAATAACTTCAGCACAACTTGATTTTTCTAGAGTTGTGCCTGTGGATTCTGATGCAGATAATATTAGTTCAAAGAATATTTTCAGTAGTAAACAAAAAAATAGTGTAGAAGCTTATCCAGTTGTTGAAAATTACGGAGAAGGAATCTTTTTTTCTTTTAAAGAAGAGCTAATGAATGAATTTGCTAATTCTGGCGCTATTGTTTTATTAAATAAGAAATTAAAAAATCTATCTAAAAATAGTGGTGCTTTTTCAGAGGGGGCTATTAAATATGGATTGGAGAACAATTGGCAGTTATATATTGTTCATACTTTTGCTCATCTTATTATGAGAGAATTAGAGTTTAAATGCGGTTACCCAACAGCTTCTTTATCTGAAAGAATTTATGTTTCAAATAACGCAAAATATAAAATGTATGGATGTATGATATATACGGCAGAAGGGGCAGAGGGAAGTATGGGAGGGTTAATTGCCCAAACTAGACCAAAGAACTTATTGAGTTTAATTCAGAGCGCATTAAGAAGAGCAACTATCTGCAACAGTGATCCACTATGTTGGGAATCTGAAGGACAAGGATTATTTGAATTAAATTTCGCATCCTGTTTTTCATGTAGTCTTGTGAGTGAAACTTCTTGTGAGCATCGAAATATATATTTAGATAGACGAATTCTTGTTGATGAAAATAATGGATTTTTTAAAGATGTAATATAAATAGACAAAAATGAATCAAATAGGTTTGGATTTCAGCAAAGATGTTAATCAACGGAAGTATACTGTTGAAGAACATCAGCTTGTTGTTAATTTGGTAATTGATTACAAAGATAAGAAAAACAGTACCCAGAATAATTCTATATTGCTTCAGCTTTTCTTTGAAGAATATAGTATTGAAATAATTGATAAGTTAAAAGCAGATAAGTATTTTGAAGGTAATTGGTCTTTTGAAGAAAGTGATTTTGGATTGCAGTTTTACAACTTTATAAATAGTAAAACTAAATTTGATGATTCTTGCATAATAGAATTCATATTAATTTTGATTAATACAGAAGAATTCAATATTAGTCCTGCTGATTGGAGAGAAAACAATGAAGTAAAAAAGCTAAGCTTTGATAGAAAAATAACAGAGGGTTTTATTAAACTAATAATTGACAATAAATTAGAAAAAATAATCTTTCCTTATATTGGATATGTTAAAATGTGGAATTATATTAGGCTATATAAAAGCCCGTTTAATAATTTCAAAGCAACTTTAATCCATAGGCTAGTAGCAGAAGCCTTATGGCCAAAAAAATATTTAACTTACGACAATTTTGCTGATTTTGAATTGAAAATATGTAAAATATTTCAACCTATAAATCAGAAATTAATCCATATGCCTTTTTTTGATAAAGAAAATCGAGCGGGTGAATCACAGCAATATATAACCGAAAAGGAAAAGTTGAGTTGCAATTTGAATAAGCTGTTTGATTACGATAATACCGATGAAAACGAAAGCTATACACAGCTGATTGAAAGCTTAATGAATAATTCATCTGATGATATAAAAAATAAGCATAGAGAATTAATAGAAAACAAGCTTACCAAATTAATGTATCCAAATAATGCAGACATTGATGCTTTTTGCAAACTTTATCAAGAAAAAGATTTTAAAGAATATGGCAAATTGCTTCTATCTAAGTTTTATTGTTTTGATAAAATCATTTATTGATTTATAAATTTCCTAATAATTTTGCAAGCACATTTAAAAGCCGCACAAGCGAACGCTAAACCAAAGCTTTTAAAAGAGCTTGCAAAGCAAACCCAAGACAAAATGAAATTTTAAAAAATGCCCCACCGCACGACAAAAGACAAATGAGAGTATGCAAAACAGAACATACAAACCACGGCAGACAAGAAAGCACTGGTGGTAACACGGGTTTGGCAAAAGTGGCGGTTCAGTGCTCCGCAGACACATTTGTGGTTAATCAAAGTTTGGTTCTCCGCATCAACATTTGTGGTGAAAATCGCCACCTTCGCCAAGCCCGAAAACGTTAATTGTAGTAAAATAAAACTAAAAACTATTGAACCAGATAAACCTAAATCAAAAAAATCCTGTAATGGAATTCACGCTGAATGCTGAAGATAGCCATTTACTCATTCAAAGTATTTACCTAACATCGAAAAATGACAAAGGAAGGAAATGGACTAATTTCATTTCAAACATTCAATTAACTGCTGAGTTGAAATATGTTGTTTTCGATGTTTCAGAAGTACGATTTATCGAGGAAAGAAAGGAACAATTTCCAATACATTTACTTATTGACCCATACGAGGCTGAACCAGTATTTCATGTAAACAAATTGATAAAAAATGAATTATTCACATTGGGAATAAATCCTGAGCGCAAGTTTTATAACATATTGAAGTTAGCGGTACAAAATACTGAGCATCTTGATGATGATTACAACCTGGAATTCAACATTGAAAAATTTAAAATAGATTACTAAGATAACTTAGCACTAAAATTTAGAAACGCCATAGGCTTGCTGGTGGGTAGCGCTGGGATATAGCCACACCAAAAATAACTATACTTTGAAAATAGTTTATAGCTTGGTTAGCGTATATGCGGCAAGGAGTAAAGAAGCACTTTACAAGTTCCGTGAAAGGGAGATATTACCAATTTGACTTTGGGGTCGATAAAGTGGCACTCTATCAAAGGTTGTTGCTGCGGAACTTCATCGGAAGTCGATACTTAATAGCTAGCTTCGCGACTATTAGAAAAATAAAATACTTTTTTATTAAAATTTAGCTGTAGATTCCTGTCCATGTTGACCCACCATTCCTGTTCATGTTGACCCACTATTC
>NZ_JBMOGV010000107.1:0-7359 GCF_049318185.1 Flavobacterium sp.
TTCGCCCAAATCTTACGTGCTACTCTTCCAATGACTGCATATTCTGGATCGATACCATTAGAGAAGAAAAAGGACAGGTTTGGACCAAAATCGTTGATATCCATGCCACGACTTAAGTAATATTCCACATAGGTAAAGCCATTGGACAAGGTAAATGCCAATTGCGTAATGGGATTGGCTCCTGCTTCGGCAATATGATAGCCCGAAATAGAAACCGAATAAAAGTTGCGTACATTCTGTTGGATAAAATATTCCTGTACGTCACCCATTAATCGTAATGCAAACTCTGTAGAAAAAATGCAAGTGTTTTGGGCTTGGTCTTCTTTCAAAATATCGGCTTGCACTGTGCCTCGCACTTGTGACAATGTCTTTATTTTAATTTCCTGATAAATATCCATTGGTAAAACTTGGTCGCCTGTAACACCCAAAAGCATTAAACCTAAACCATCATTACCTTGTGGCAACTCTCCATTATATACAGGACGTGGCAAGCCATTCTTTTTATAAATCTCATTAATTTTCTCTTCTACTTCAACCTGTAGGTTGTTCTCAACTATATATTTTTCGCAGTTTTGGTCGATAGCGGCATTCATAAAAAACCCTAACAACATAGGTGCGGGACCATTAATCGTCATAGACACCGAAGTTAAAGGGTTGGATAAATCAAAACCAGAATACAATTTCTTAGCATCGTCCAAACAACAAATAGATACGCCAGCATTTCCAATTTTTCCATAGATATCGGGACGTAAATCAGGGTCGTTTCCGTATAAAGTCACACTATCAAAAGCAGTTGATAAACGCTTAGCAGGTAAACCAGCACTCACATAATGAAAACGTTTGTTAGTACGCTCGGGTCCTCCTTCTCCAGCAAACATTCTTGATGGGTCTTCTCCCTCTCGTTTGAACGGATACAATCCTGAAGTAAATGGAAATTCTCCTGGCACATTTTCTTGTAGATTCCATTTTAATATATCGCCCCAAGCTTGGTATTTTGGCAACGCTACTTTTGGGATTTGAGAGTGCGATAAACTTTCGGTATGGGTTTGAATTTTTATTTCCTTATCACGTACTTTGAAGCTATATAATGGATTTTTATATTTGTTTACCTTGTCATTCCAAGTGAGGATAATTTCCCAGTTGAAAGGATCGAGGTTCATTTTTACGCGATCAAATTCTTTCACCAATAAGTTTAGAAAATCATTGTTATTATAATTGATATCCAAATAATTAGCATATATTCCTGATTTATCAATTTGTATAGTTTTTTTGTTTACACTTTCAATGGTTTTATAAATACCGTATAACTTTTGCGCTACTTCTACTTGTGTCAAAACCGTCTCATCATACTTGCGATTATTCTCGGCAATTTCAGATAAGTAACGTGTTCTATGGGGTGGAATCACATAAATCTTTTCACTCATTTCGCGGGTAATTTCAAAAGTCGATTTCAAATCGGCTCCAGTTTTCTCCACTACTTTGTCCATTATCTTTTTATAAAGCGTATTCATGCCAGGGTCATTGAACTGAGAAGCAATGGTTCCAAAGACAGGCATTTCATCAGGATTTACCTCCCAAAGGTTATGATTGCGTTGGTATTGTTTTTTTACATCGCGCAAGGCATCTAAAGCCCCACGTTTGTCAAACTTGTTCAATGCTACTAGATCAGCAAAATCCAACATATCAATCTTTTCTAATTGCGTAGCCGCACCAAATTCGGGCGTCATGACATACAATGAAACATCTGAATGTTCTATGATTTCAGTATCACTCTGTCCAATTCCCGAAGTTTCCAAAATGATGATATCATATTTAGCGGCTTTCAAGACTTGAATAGCTTCGTTTACATATTTTGACAACGCCAAATTCGATTGACGTGTTGCCAACGAACGCATATAAACTCTAGGATTATTGATAGCATTCATACGAATTCTGTCCCCAAGCAAAGCCCCGCCTGTTTTACGTTTTGAAGGGTCAACCGAAATCAAACCGATAGTTTTTTCTGGAAAATCAATTAGAAAACGACGCACTAATTCATCTACCAAAGAGGATTTTCCAGCACCACCAGTACCCGTAATTCCTAAAACTGGAATCTGTGAAGTTTCATTTTTCTTGTGAATGGCATCAAGGGTTTCTTTGGCCACATTAGGAAAATTCTCTGCTGCAGAAATGACACGTGCAATTGCAGTAGCATTCTTTTCTTCTAAATGATTGATTTCGCCATTCAAAACATCGCCTACAGGATAATCTGATTGTTGTACTAAATCGTTAATCATGCCTTGCAAACCCATTGCACGACCATCATCAGGCGAATAAATTCTTGTAATGCCATAGTCTTGCAGTTCCTTAATTTCCGAAGGTAAAATAACACCACCGCCACCTCCAAATATTCTGATGTGACCAGCACCTTTTTCTTTCAACAAGTCATGCATATATTTGAAATACTCATTGTGACCACCTTGATAGGAAGTCATAGCAATAGCATTAGCATCTTCTTGAATAGCGGTATTGACTACTTCTTCTACACTACGGTCGTGCCCAAGGTGTATCACTTCAACACCTGTAGCTTGGATAATGCGTCGCATGATATTGATGGCAGCATCGTGTCCATCAAAAAGTGAAGCAGCAGTAACTATTCTAACTTTATTTTTAGGGATGTAAGACGTTTGTAGTTCCATTTTGCGGATATGATAATTTTAGTGTTGCAATTTACGTAATAAATAAAAATGTTACAACGATTTCGTAGAAAACATAAAAATAATACATAAAGTAGTTTTTCTAATAATACTATTTTGTGACAATACACTATTTGGAAAGTATTTTTAACAATCATAACCGTTGATGAGCAAACATTTGTACCGTTATCAAATGAAAATCTCAACTTTTGTCATAACTAGTATTTTTAACACAGGATAAGAAAGAAGGAAGCTACAAAGTAAGTTAAATTTTTAGAAATCAATAACATAAGTATAACAAAATCTTAACATTAATTACTTTTGAGTCAACGTATATTTGTAATGTAATAAATTTGGTTTTTTATTATATTTGGTTTAGGTTAGTTAAAAGAAAGAACTGTCAAGTCTATCAAGGATTGGCAGTTCTTTTATTTTTGAGCCTTTAAGAATGAAAGAACTTTATCATTAAAAGTCTGAGATTGCTCAACATTTACAACATGGCCACAGTTTTCTATCACAAATAATTGTGACGATTTAGAGTGACTTTCGACTACTTTCCTCACAGATGGTAAAAACATATAATCTTCTTCTCCCATGACATAAAGCGTTGGAATACTCATTTCTACTTGTCTAAATAGTTTTAAAATGGGATTAATCTCAGCTGTTAGTTTGAACCAGCGAATAAATTCTTTTTGATATAGTTTTTTCGCTTCATTGATGAATAAATTTCGGGATTGTTTATGATTTTTATTGGGCATTATTACAAAGGCAAAAAACTTATACAAAACCAAATAAGGCAATACGTATTTAAAAATATTTCCAAGTCTCATAAGGATTTGAGAACGAAAATTCATTTTTAGAATAGCACCACCTAATATCATACTTTGAACTCGATCTGCATGTGTTTCGGCTAATTGACGAATAAGAATGGTACCCAATGATATCCCAACAAAATGTGATTTTTCGATTTTTAAATAATCTAAAACTTCAACAATATCATCAGCTAATGCAGCGAAAGTATATTTTTGTTTGAAAGCATTTTTTATTTGTTGGTTTGAATTTCCGTGACCACGTAAATCCAATAACAAAACATTATACTCTTTTTGAAATTCTCTAATTTGCTTAAACCAAATAGCAGAACTTCCACCGGCACCATGAACAAAAGTCACCCATTGTGTGCTTTTAGTGTTTGAATAAATACTGTAATTTATCACGAGTAAACCAATTGATTGTATGTAAATATAGTATTTACAATGGAAGAATAATTTAAAAACTAGTTTTTAGTGTAACAATTTAAAATAGGCAAACGCTTTTACTAGTCTGCTACCCTACCAAGAAAACATTTCGCCATCTACAAAAATAGTTTTTTTTCAAAATGATTTTTTTTAACGCCAATTATCGTTTTTGTTGACTTGAAATGGAAAGGATGCACACAAAACTTTGTTATACCAACTACATTCTCTTCTAAGCCCAAATCATAAAGTAGTTCTGTTTGAGAGGAAACAAGAGAAACTATTTTTTTGGGTGTTATTTCAAAAGTGTGTAAAGTACCAAGTTGGTCTATTAATATCTTCAAAACAGATTACAACAAATCATTTTGTTTCATAATTATTTCCATTTCCTGTAGCATTTTCAGAGCTTCTTCCCTAGCCTTTTCCGCAAAATCTTCTCCTGCAGAAGCATAAATAATTCCTCTTGAAGAATTAATGAGTAAGCCAATATCGGCATTCATGCCATAGGAACAAACATCATACAAACTGCCACCTTGTGCACCAACTCCTGGAACCAAGAGAAAACTATCGGGAACAATTTTTCTTATTTCAGTAAAATATTCCGCTTTGGTAGCTCCTACAACATACATTAAGTTTTGACTATTTATCCAAGTCTTGGAAGTTTTGATCACCTTTTTATATAATTCCTCACCATCAACAATTTTAGTTTGAAAATCAAAAGCACCTTCGTTTGAAGTTAATGCCAATAATACTGTGTGTTTGTTTTCAAAAGCGAGAAACGGTTCTACACTATCTTTACCCATATAAGGTGCTACAGTCACACTGTCAAAGTTCAAATCTTCTAGAAAAGCTTTGGCATACATCGTTGAAGTATTGCCAATATCGCCTCGTTTAGCATCCGCAATTGTAAATATATCAGGATAGTTTGTATTGATATAATTAATTGTTTTTTCTAAAGATTGCCAACCTTTCAAACCATAGGCTTCATGGAAAGCTGTATTGGGTTTATAAGCAACACATAAATCATGAGTAGCCACAATTATAGCTTTGTTAAATTCAAAAATGGGATCTTCAAGTTTCAGCAAATGCTGAGGAATTTTATTCAAATCCACATCTAAACCAATACAAAGAAAGGATTTTTTGGTTTTGATTTGTTGAACGAGTTGTTGGGTTGTCATAGTGGATGTTTAATCGCAAAGTTCGCAAAGTTTTTCGCAAAGTTCGCTAAATGTTAAAAAAAAATGCCTTACTAAATTTTAGCATGACATCTTTTCTATTTTTATTTTTCTCTATTTTCTTTGATTAAAAAACTTCGCTTTCTTTTAGTTTTTCCATATTGTTCACCAACTGAAGTTCGTCAACAAATTTTTGGATTTTTCCATTCATCACACCATCCATATCAAAAACATCTATACCTATACGGTGATCGGTTACACGACCTTGAGCGTAATTATAAGTACGAATTTTTGCAGAACGGTCTCCAGAACTTACTTGAGAAGTACGTTTAGTGGCATCTTCGGCCTGTTTTTTGGCTAGTTCTTGTTCGTATAAACGAGAACGCAAAACGTCTAATGCTTTGTCTTTATTTTTATGTTGTGATTTTTGATCTTGACATTGTGCCACCAGCCCAGTTGGAATGTGTGTTAAACGAACTGCTGATTTTGTGGTATTCACCGACTGTCCACCAGGACCAGAAGAACAAAAGAAATCTACACGTACATCATTCATATCAATTTGTACATCAAACTCTTCGGCTTCAGGTAAAACCATTACGGTTGCAGCCGAAGTGTGAACTCTTCCTTGGGTTTCAGTTTGAGGTACACGTTGCACGCGGTGAACACCAGCTTCAAACTTTAGGGTTCCGTATACGTCTTCACCAGTTACTTCTAGAATAACCTCTTTAAATCCTCCTGAGGTTCCTTCGTTCATATCAACAACCGAAGTTCTCCAGCCACGACTTTCACAATACTTAGTATACATACGAAATAAATCTCCAGCAAAAATAGAAGCTTCATCACCACCAGTTCCAGCACGGATTTCAACCATTACATTTTTAGCATCTTCTGGATCTTTTGGTATTAACATGAATTTGATTTCTTCTTCTAACTCGGGCAAACGTTCTTTAGCTTCATCCAATTGCATTTTTGCCATTTCTACCATTTCTGCATCTGAACCATCTGCTAAAATTTCATTAGCTTCATTTATATTGGCATCAAGAGTAACATATTCATCGCGTTTTTCCATTAACGCTTTCATACTTTTATATTCTTGATTTAATTGAACATAACGTTTTTGATCAGCAATAACATCGGGCTGAATAATCAAATCCGAAATTTCGTCGAAACGCTGTTTTACATATTGAAGTCTTTCTAACATATTATTATATATTTTCGAGTGCAAAAGTAGTAAAAAAGTGCATAGTTTAGAGTGTTATGTTGGCAGATTTTTTATAGTATTGTAGCGTTTTAAAAAAATAGAAGATGAAAAAATCTAAAAGGTTTATATTGCTGGTTGTATTGATTTGCAGTGTTAGCATATTAATGTTCATTTCGTGTAAGAATAAATCAGAAAAAAAATTCGATAAACTTGAAAAGTTGAATTGGCTTATTGGCAATTGGGAAAATGAAATGCCCGAAGGAGTTTTAACCGAAACATGGACTAAAGATAATGACAGTACTTTTTCTGGCACCACATATTTCATAATGAACAAAAAAGATACAGTTCATTCGGAGACTATAATCTTAAAACAAGTAAATGATGAGCTGGTTTATAGACCAACCGTTAAAGGTCAAAATAATGATGAACCGGTAGATTTTATATTAAGTTCCGAGAGTGAGAACTCGTTTAGTTTTGAAAACCCAAAACACGATTATCCTCAAAAAATAGTTTACAAAAAAGTGAATGAAACCAAACTGGTTGCCACTATTTCTGGATTGCAACAAGGAAAACAAAGTTCAGAGAGTTATCAGATGAATAAAAAATAATAAACCTCTTCTATTTCTAAACGAGGTTTGCTATTCACTAATTACTCCTTTCCGGAATATTAGCCAGTATTTCCAAGAAAAACTTCCAGAATTTTTGTGACGATTTAATCGATGCTCTTTCATCAGGGCTATGTGCACCGTGGATGGTTGGACCAAAAGAAATCATATCCATTCCAGGATAATTAGTCCCTAAAATGCCACATTCTAATCCGGCGTGACACGCTACGACATTTGGTTTGGTACCATTTTGTTTTTCATAAATATGAACTAAAACGTCCAATATTTCAGACTTCACATTCGGTGTCCAACCAGGATAGCTTCCGCCAAATTCTACTTCACAACCAAACAATTCATAAGCTGAACGCAACGCATTTGCCAAATCAAATTTGGAACTTTCTACCGAAGAACGGGTCAAATTTTGAATTGAAATTTCGCCCTCCTTTACAATCACACGAGCAATATTATTAG
>NZ_JBMOGV010000108.1:0-7311 GCF_049318185.1 Flavobacterium sp.
CTTTAGATTTACTTAAAGTGAAAGTGCTATTATCAGTTACAGATAGTAATGTAAAGTCTTCAATTTTTTGAGCTTGCGTTTCACCTATGGCGCACACTGGTTCAAGTGGAGGGTGAAAGAGGGATGATTAAATATATTAGGCGAGGTAGCTCAGTTGGTTAGAGCACAGGATTCATATGCGCCTATGGCGCACATGGGTTCAAGTCCCATTCTCGCTACATGAAAATCAACCACTTACGTTTATTCGTAGGTGGTTTTTTTTGCTTGAGGTTCTGCGTGAGGTGAATTACTACGCGGTGGTTAATTTTTGATGATTTCAAAGATTCGATTATTTAGTTTTTTTTAAGTGCCAAACTCTTTTTCGAATCTCTTAATTAGAATGCCTACGTAGAAGTTGTCTGTGAAAGCAATGTATTGATATGCTTGTTTAGCTACAAGCATATCAAATAGTTCATGAATTTCAACAAATCTGGGAGTATTTCCCTCATTTTAATACGTATTACTGCTTCTTTCATCCCATAATGGATGATATCAATTTGTTTTTGATTAATGACTATAGTCCTATATATTTGCAACGATATTGCAAATATGCAAAAAATCATAAAAAAATACAATAAATGCTTTGGTGCTATTTTATTAGCCTTGTATCTTTTTATAGCAACACCTATTTCATTTTGGCACAATCATTTAAATGCTAATGAAGATAATATTAGCCAAACTGTTTCAAAACTAATATTTAAAAAAGCAGCTGAAAAAAGTTTTGATTCAATTTGTGGTATTTGCACTAGTTCTCATTATTCAGTTTTCTACAACAACGATCTTACTTATCTGATCAGGCCACTTGCTTTGTATCAAGTAGCAAATGATATTCCTCTAATTAAACTGCCATTCAAAAATGGCTTGACTGCAGAAAATAAAGGCCCCCCTTTATTTGTTTAATCTTTTTCTAAGATTGTTTAGTGCTTCAACTTATCTTTTTTAATCATTTAATTTTTGTTTATGCCTGTATTACAAGCAATAGAGCTTGGTAAACAGTACAATGGTACTGCGGCTTTAAGTAATCTCAATTTGTCAATTGATAAAGGTGAAATATTTTGCCTATTAGGTCAGAATGGAGCTGGTAAAACTACCACCATCAATTTGTTTCTGGGTTTTACCAATGCTACTAGTGGTAAAGCTACCATTAACGGAGTTGAGGTAAAACCAAATGATGCAGCAACTAAAAAGTTTCTGGCCTATATTCCGGAAGTAGTGCAACTATATGGTAATTTATCGGGTGTTGAAAATTTGGATTTTTTTAGTCGTTTGGCTGGATTTAAATACAGTACAGAATTGTTAAGTGGCTTTTTAACCAAAGCTGGTTTGCAAAGTGAAGCTCATAGCAAAAGGCTATCTACATTTAGTAAAGGGATGCGTCAGAAAGTTGGTATTGCTATTGCCCTTGCAAAAAACGCAGACGTGATTTTAATGGATGAACCAACATCCGGTCTAGATCCTAAAGCCACAGCAGAATTCACCAAAATATGTAAAAAGTTGGCTGCTGAAGGCAAAACCATTTTTATGGCTACACATGACATTTTTAACGCAGTAAATGTGGGAACAAAGATTGGTATTATGAAACAAGGTGAACTGGTGCATACACTCAATACAAATGAGATTACTGCCAGTGCATTACAGGAATTGTATTTGGAAACGATTTAAAGAATTTATTATGAAACCAATCTTTACTCAAACTATAACCAATTCACTTCGGCAAAAACATTTACAAGTTCTTAGTATAGTATTACTCTTGTTATTTGTATTAGTTGCATTTAACAGTGGTGTTGCTTATAAAGCTAGAATGCAAAGTTTTGAAAAAGCCAGGCAAGCTGTTCGCAAAGCATGGTTAAATCAAGGGCCGCAAAATCCGCATAGCAGTGCTCACTATGGACATTATATATTTCAGCCAGTAGATGCTATGCAGTTTCTAGACAATGGTATCCGTCCTTTTGCTGGCTCTATTTTGCGATTAGAAGCACATGCGCAAAATGAAATTGCTTTTAGCCCAGCGCAAGATAAAACAGAACTTAGCCGATTTGGAGATATGAGTTTTGCTTGGATGCTGCAAGTGCTGATGCCTTTATTTATTATACTACTTTGTTTTAATACGGTGAGTTCCGATAGGGAAAGTCAGAACCTTAAATTATTGACTGCTCAAGGTATTAGCAGCAGTAATTATTTGTGGGGGAAAATTGTTTCCTTGTATACAGTAGTAATCAGTTTATCATTGATTGGGTTATTAATACAATTAATTACTTATCAAATTATTGCAGATGGGTTAGGTGAAATTGCTTTTGTTAAAATAGCCGCCTGGTTTTTATTGTATGCAACCTATTTATTTGTGTTAACAGGTATAAGCGTATTGGTAAGTGGATGGCTTAAAAAAAGCAATACATCATTGGTATTGCAGTTGGCAATTTGGATATTGTTGATGGTTGTTATGCCAAAAATTACTGCAAGCGCAGGTGCAGCTTTACACCCAACTGAACACAAAGCAGCTTTTAATAAAGCGCTTCGCGAAGACAGAGAAAAAGGGATAGATGGCCATAATCCTGAAGATGAACGATCTAAAAAATTCATGGATTCGGTAATTGCTCATTATAAAATTGATACCAGTAAAGTAAAAGATGTGAATGCTGCCTTGCCCGTTAATGTTGATGGATTGGTAATGCAGGCAGATGAAGAGTATGCTAACCTGGTGTATGATAAACATTTTAAGCGCATTCGTGAAAATATTGTGTTGCAAAACAGTATTAGTAAATATGCATCATATATTAATCCATACCTCGCTATTCGCAATATTTCAATGAGTATTAGCCAAAGTGATTTTTCCAGTCACTTGAATTTATTGTTTGAAGCGGAACAATATCGACGTTACCTGATAAAAAATCTCAACGATAAAATGGCCTATGGCGGCAGTAAAACTGGCGATTGGGATTGGAAAGTTGATGCCAAGTATTGGGAGACAGTGAAAGACTTTACTTATCCTTCAGCTACACTTGCACAAACTATGAAAGCAACCATTATTGAAATTTCGGCATTGCTTTTTTGGATGCTGCTATTAATGGTCAGTGTAATTATTACTTCAAAAAAATTAACTGTATTATAATATGTTGCAAACTATTTTTACTTACGAATGGAAACAATTGCTTCGCAGTAAGGGGTTAATTGTAGCCTTGTTTATATTTACTGCCATTGGCTTCTTCTGTTTAAAACAAGGCGCCATTGTTTATCAGTATCAAAGAATTTCTGTCGATAGCGCCATGGCTAAAAAAATCCGGAGCTACGATTTTGTTAAAAATATTTTTGATACAATTAAACATTCTAATATAAGAAGTAGCATTGAAACTCCTTATATTCTAGAAAGGCGTCTTCAGGATGTGGTTGCAAAGAACATTTCTCCTCTAAGTGTTTTGAGCATTGGCCAAGGAGATATTTATGCGCCCTTAATTAGTGGTCATTTTAATAACGAAATATTTAAAAATAATTTTTCCGAGTTTAAAAATCCTGAACAATTATTAGCAGGTAATTTAGATGCATCATTTTTTATTGTATTTCTTTTTCCGCTGCTATTATTGGCGCTAACTTATAACTTGCAATCGGCCGATAAGGAATTAGGAATTGATTCATTATTATATACTCAAGCAGCTTCTGTGGATGTTTTGTTTCGCCAGCGACTTTTGTTTCGTTGGTTGATTGCTTTATTGCCGATGTTCTTTTTAACTTTTCTTTCTTTTTGGTTGCTCTATTCTTTGCCCGGCTTTTCATCTTTATCCTTTCTTCAGTGGTGGGGTGTAGCATTTTTGTATGCCCTATTTTGGTTAGTAGTTGTTGCCTTGGTACATCGTTTAAAGTTTAACTCCTTAGTTAATGCCATATCACTTGCTGGAGTATGGGTTTTATTATTAATTGCAATTCCTGGACTATTAAATACCTGGTTTAACTTTCAAAACCCAGCAACTAATAAAACGGAAATAGCTGAATTTCGTGATTATAATGCAAAAATCTGGGATCAATCATCTGAAAATAAAAGAAAACATTTTTTTGCTAATTACATTCAAGTATTGAAAGGCTCTGCCAACGTGGATAGCAATTTTATCGACATTTTTAGTTCTGCTCTTCAAATATTAGATAAAGAAAAAGAATTGCACAATGTTATAGCCAACAATGCCAATGCGCAAATGAAGGCAGAAGAAAAAAGTTTTTGGATTAACCCTGTTGGTGGAGTAGTGCGTTCTTTTGCTATTATTGGTAATACTGGTTTAGAACAACAAATACAATTTGAAAAAGCAGTTATGAAATACCGTGAAGAAAAGCTTCACTATTTCTTTGAAAATATTTTATTTCAAACAAACTTTACAAAAAAAGATTTTGAAAAGATTCCTACATATTTTGAGCCTAATATGGAATTGAAATTCGGAAAGTATTTGTTGCCATTAAGCTTGCTTACATTGATAGCTATTTTTTTATCTAGCATTAAAATAAAGAACAATAACCAATAATATACAATGAAACAACTTAATATACTAATGCTGATTTTCGTCTTTTTTGTAGCATGTAGTGTCCCTAAAAGCGGGTCAAAAAACAATTCGTTTTACGAGTATAATACTTCCCTTGCAGATTCTGTTTTAGCGTATGCATTAGATAATGAAGCATTGTATACATTGGCAGATACCTTAAAACCATTAAGTAGTGTAAAATTTTTGCGATTTGCTGTTGCAAAAGATTCAACTCAGTTAGATGGAGATATCGACATTGTTAAAAACGATTCATTTATTTATAAAATTGAGGCTTACCAACAAGTGTGTAATGCTTTAAGCCAAAATGATTGGTTGTTTGTATTGGTCCCTTTTCAACGCACAGAAAAAAATGTTCGCAATATGGAAATCTATGTAATCAGAAAATCTTTATTTGCTAAAAAGATTCAACAATTTCAATCATTTTTTGGTCAATGGGGTTTTACTCCTAGTACAAATCCAAGCGTTGTTTTATCGGTAATAGAATATGAATCAAAATGGGATAGAAATAGGGCTTATGGATATTTGTTTGGTTATCCGGCTCATGCTGTTGATTTCTTTGTTGAAGCCAGTAAAACTCAATTTGCTGATATTTCAAAGAAACTAGTGCCAAGAAACTTTTTTGAAATACCTGTTTTTGCAGGAGAAAAAGGACATTTTACTTATGCAATTCCAAAATCCTATATCCCTACAAATATTGACAGTAGTATCTATACCAATGCAATAAATACACTGAATAAATACAAGAATACAAGGAGTCAGTTTCTAACAAAAAATGGATTAAAAGCCAATGCGTTATGGGGAAGGATGCAATAGTTAATAATGCACTGTATGTAAAATCTGGATTGAATCTTTATAGTAAATTATTTTAATTGATAACTTATGATTGCAAATAAGAAGTTGCCTGTTACTGTATTAAGCGGTTTCCTCGGAGCAGGAAAAACAACTTTACTTAACCATGTGCTGCATAACAAAGAAGGCTTAAAAGTAGCTGTTATTGTAAATGATATGAGTGAAGTAAATGTGGATGCTAGGTTGGTTAACGAACAAAACGTTTTATCACGAACCGAGGAAAAGTTAGTAGAAATGAGCAATGGATGTATCTGCTGCACGTTGCGTGAAGACTTAATGATAGAAGTGGAAAAATTGGCTAATGAAGGCAGATTCGATTATTTACTTATTGAATCTACAGGTATTAGTGAGCCAGTTCCGGTTGCGCAAACTTTTAGTTTTGTTGACGAAGAACAAGGCATAGATCTTTCCAAGTACAGCTATATTGATACAATGGTTACTGTGGTAGATTGCTTTAATTTTTTCAACGATTTTGGTACCAACGAATTACTGGTTGATCGGAAGTTAACCGATATGGAAGGCGACCATAGGACAATTGTTAATTTACTCACCGATCAGATTGAGTTTGCAAATGTTATTATTTTAAATAAAACTGATTTGGTTAATAATAAAACGGTAGGATTGTTAGAAGCGTCTATTCATAAATTAAATCCAGGAGCAAAAATTATTAGATCGAATTTTAGTAAAGTTGCACCAAAAGAAATTCTGAATACGAAGCTTTTTGATTTTGAAGAAGCTCAAAACAGTGCAGGTTGGCAAAAAGAATTGGAAGCTGGTGAACATACTCCAGAAACTGAAGAATATGGAATTTCATCTTTTGTGTTTAGAAATTGTAAACCTTTTCACCCAATCAGATTTTGGAAGTATTTAAATGAAGAATATCCAAGTGGCGTTATTCGAGCAAAAGGATTGTTTTGGTTGGCTTCAAGACCTAATGATGCGATTAATTTTTCTCAGGCAGGGGGTTCATCTAGACTTGAAAGAGCTGGAGTTTGGTGGTGTAGTATGCCATATGCTGAGCGAATGAATTATCAGTCATTTGTTGATCATCAGACAATGATAGAAAAGAAATGGAGTAAACAATGGGGCGACAGAATGAACGAATTGGTATTTATAGGTCAAGATATTGAGAAAGAAAAAATGATAGCTGACCTTGAATCTTGTTTATTACAGGATAATGAACAATATTTATTTGATTCAAAAATACAATTGGATGATCCCTTTCCATTGAATATATAGTATTTCTGTTAATTTCAGTTACCATGAAGTACCCTATTTGGATATACACTTTATTATTTTTTAACACAATTGCCCGACTAAAATATAATAAAACTGGCATAAAAAAGGGCAGTTCCTAAGAACCGCCCAGATTAGTTATGTTTGACTTACCACAGAACAAATATTACTATGGACGAAGTTAAAAAATTTGTCGGACAGCCGGTATTATCTCAGATTTTAGATGTAATACCCAGTACTTTGATACAGCATTCAAGCAAAAAGCACCAAGCTAACAGGTGTTATAAGCGTTTGCCGGTTTGGGTGAGCTGCCCCAATTCTGTTTTCAACTTTTTTTTATGGACACAAAACGTCAAGTGGTCGCTACCTCAATCTATCTACAGGTGAATTCTATCATAATTGAAATTGTAAGCGTAATACATACAAAATCAATAAGTTAGCATTTTCATATCATCAATTATCGAGTTAGATATTTTCCCCATTCTCGTGTTCATCTCTTTCCCTATTGCTAACAACTTTTCATTAAGGTGTTCAAAGATTGCCCTTCCTCAGGTGCTTCGAATAAAATTTAACAATCGCTTACCGCAACAATAAACATTCATTTATAAAATTATTAAATATATATTATATTTGAATAAGGTTATAATTAAGGCTATTTTGCCTCAGG
>NZ_JBMOGV010000109.1:0-7210 GCF_049318185.1 Flavobacterium sp.
CCTGGTGTTGATCCATAACCTACATCCTCTATACTAAGAGCGCCAAACCAATAAGCATGTTGTGTTGGACAAGCAGCAGTTACAAAACTAATTTCATTTCCATAAACTGTAATATTGTTTTCTGTAACAACAAAAGCTCTAACATAGTATAAAGTGTTAGGTGAAAAATCTGGATATCCTTGAACTGCAGAATCAAAAGTATAAGTGTTTGAACTTAAATTAACTTCTAAAGCATTGCCACCACCAAATGATGTAAATTCATATATAGGATTAGGATTCAAGGAATAAACAAATCCAGCTGTTGTCTTCAATTGATTAATATTTACATTACTAATGCTTGCGCTAAATGAAGCAGTTGTTCCTATAATATTTGTGACTGGGTTTGTTGTTATTGTTGGTGATATTAAACCTGTATTATTACTAGAAGCTGAACCAGCTGTATTGGCATACAACGCATAAGGAACGCTTAACAATTGTGTGGTTCCCATAGCCACAAAGTTTGCGCCTGTATTCAATTCAATACCTAAATAATATGTTCCGCTTCCCCAGTTAATCCCTGCAAAAGTTCCAGTTGTAGCAGTACCTGTTCCTATTACTAGGTTTACTTGTCCTAAATCATCTGTTGGTGCTTGGTGAGTTTCTGAATAAACTGGCAAACTCGTTTGAGAGTTCAACATTATATTGAACTTAAACAACACGTTTTGGTTGGTAATAAGAGCTCCAGCTGAGTTTCTAACTGTTGCTTGATAGTTGAAACCTTGTGGTGCTTGTGCTGTTGCAATAATCGTAATTGCGAATGCTAAAAGTGTATAAAGTTTTTTCATAATTATTTTTTGATGATTTTATAAGTGTTCTTTTTGTTGGTGGTTGTATTTTCAATCGTTACCATGTACATCCCTTGAGTGTATTTTGATACATCCAAAGGTTCTTCTTTGTTGATTGTTCCTGAATACAACTGTTTGCCATTCAAATCCACAATGGTAATTCCAAAAGAACTCATATCAGGATGTGATACATACAACGATTGTGAGGTTGGGTTGGGATATACCTTGATTTCTACATTTAAAGTAGCGTCATCAATGCTTAATGCTTGTATATCCATGGCAGGATAATACCCATTACCTAATTGATTGCCTCCAGCAGTCATTAAACCCACAACAGGCTCACCAGTAGTCCAAGAAATCTTAAGATTGGAATTGCTTTGTGTTTTTCCAGCAGTGCCTATAACTTGCTTAGAAACTGTTTGTGAGAAGCACGTGGTAGTTACTAACAAAAACAGTGTTAATTTTTTCATATGTCATTTAGTTTTAAGCAACTGTTTTAGTTGCTAGGGTTATTTACTCTTTTATAAACTTATTTGCATTGTTACCAGCTATTTTTAGATAATAAATGCCTTTCGACAATTGCTCTACATTTATTGTGGTATCAACTTCAGTAATTTTTCCATTTAAAACTACTCTTCCTAAACCATCAATTATAGTATATGTTTGATTGATAAAATTGTAGTCTGTTTTTACATTTAAAATACTTATTACAGGGTTTGGATATAGTTGTAAACTACTTGTTTCAAATTCCTCTGTGTCTAAACTTGAACAATCTAGTCCGCCATCTGTGATAGTCCATCCATAAGTGCTAATTATTGAACTTCGAGCTGAGGCTCCATTGCAATATTTAGAATTCCCTCCTGAAAAAGTTACATTTGGTTTTAATGGAGCTTCATTTGGACTTATAGTTGACCATCCAATAAGTGTGGCATCATAATTAGCTGTTGAAAGTTGAGCTCCATAAAACATATAATTCAAATTAGTTACATTACTCACATTCCAAGAACCAATATTTTGGTTAAAGGAGGTAGCATTACCAAACATACCATCCATTCGAGTTACATTACTCACATTCCAAGAACCAATTGGTTGGTTAAAGGAGGAAAGATTAACAAACATATTACTCATATTAGTTACATTACTTACATTCCAAGAACCAATAGGTTGGTTAAAGTTGCTAGTATTGGAAGACATAGCAAACATATAACTCATATCAGTAACATTACTCACGTTCCAAGAACCAATTGGTTGGTTAAATCCAAAAGCATTAGAAAACATATTCAGCATATTAGTCACATTACTCACATCCCAGGAGTCAATATTTTGATTAAATGAGTAAGCGCCACCAAACATTTGTTGCATAGTATTCACATTACTAACATTCCAAGAACCAATAGGTTGGTTAAAGGCCCAAGAATGATTAAACATACCTAACATATTAATTACATACCTGACATTCCAAGAACCAATAGGTTGGTTAAAGGCATAACAGTCGTTAAACATAAAACTCATATCAGTCACATTACTCACATCCCAAGAGTCAATATTTTGATTAAAGTAAGTCCCCTCAGAAAAACCAGGTGAGCTGGAATAGAAAAACAAATTCTGCATATTTGTCACAAGAGTAGTTATTATATTATTAAAAGGAATAGGTGACGACCCACCGGGTGGTGTAAAATAATTTATCCCCGATGGAAAATTTCTGGCGTACCAGTTAATAATGTGTTTAGTTGAATTATCAACAATGGCAAACCATTCCATTCCTGTTCCTCTTGGGTTGGCTTGAACAAAATAGGGAGATGGTACTGTAGTTCCTGTCCATTTAACGGTAACACTATTAGCGTCTAATACAACTGTTTGTGAATAGATCGTTTGAGATGTTGTAATCAGTAAAATGATTAAGAGTAGTATTCTTTTCATGTTTTTCTTATTAAATCCCCTCAAATGTAGTGAACTATTTTAACATATTGAAGCTTCCTAAGATGCTTTTATTTCTGTTCTTAGTTAACGTATGTATTTCGTTATTAAACGTTTGGAATGTTTAATCAGGGGGATGCGTCCAACATGAAATTTAACACCAGGGGGTTTGGTAGGGAGGAGGCTTCAATCTCACTCACACTAAAAACTAACCAAATTGGTTAGAAATTTTGGAAAAGTATTATGTAACAAAATGAACGCCCAAAGTAAGACCTATCGATTGCTTTATTAAAATTTTAATAAAAAAATTGTTTGGTTTCATTAGGATTTTCAACAGAACTTTTTAAAGTTGGGTAATCATTAGAATTATAAGTGTATTGCCAATTAGAAACAAAATTACTTGTTCCAATTGATGTATCCATTTTTATTAAGTTATGGTTAATTTCACTGGTTAAAGTCCCAAAAACAGCATATGAGAGTTTATCACTACCAAGCACATTTTTAAAAGGACTATTTTTATTGTCGTAGGTAAAACTATTTGTTTCTGTTATTGAACCAATGTTTTCAACTAAACTACTCACTTCTCCATTGTTGAATATTATTGTTTTTGTTTCATTGAGAGTGGTTTGTGAAGTTAAATCACCTTCATATTCAGAAGATGAAATTGTTCCGTCTGAATTGTAAGTGTAAGTTGCTCTTCTTCCTGAATCGTTTGCGTAGTTAAGTACAACAAAAGAGGCTAATTTATTGTCTAAATTGTAATTATAAATACTCCTTCCGACTAAAGTATTAGTGTTGTCAAAGATATCAACTTTAGTGATTAAATCACCTGTATAAGTAAAACTCCCTGTGCTTGCTATACTACCAGTAACCGAAAATGTTGCATCAGCAATTTTATTTCCATTGTATGTAAAAATAGTTGTGAATACCCCATCAGGGCTGGTCTCAATAATTTTTTTTACTAAAACTGAAGTCGAGTTACTAGAATTGTTATCATCAGATGAACAAGATTGTAGCATTAAAAAGCTTATGCTGAAGAGGTAGAGTATTTTTTTCATTTTTAATTAGTCTTTAATACAGCGAACAGAACTACCTGAACCTTTTCCTATTCCTGATAAAATAATGTTGTCAGAATCGTAATTTATACCTGTGTGGTAACCAAAACCTCCAGTACTTGATGAACTCCACCAGCCACCATAAGTTCCAATCCCTCCATCAAAATTTCCAAAATAATTACGATCACCACTAGGTAGTGCTGTAAATCCACTACTGTTATTTGCTCCTGTATTAGGACTATTCCAATGAGTAGTACCTACTTCTTTCATTTTTCCTCCAGCTATGCTATAAGTGTTTCCACCTATATATAGGCCACCAAGACAATTTATCAATGAAAGCCATTCTCCAAAAGTTGGCACATGCCATCCTGTAGGAGCAATTTTTTTTCTTAATGTTGGGTCAGACAATGATGCAGCATCATAAATGCCAGCTATTGCATACCAATTATACATTTTACCATAAATTGGACCATTTGATGCATCATTATTGTTATAGCACCAAGCGCCAGTAGTTAAATTTGACCATTGTGTTGGGTCAGTTACTTGAGGTATTGGTGTTCCATCAGTATATTTAGAAACATTTAAATCTGACTTTGTCCAAGTCTTTCCACAAATAGATAATGGTAAATAGGTATTTCCATCAATATCAGTTACAGGCAATGTATTAATGTAATTTTGTAAAATTAATATCTGAGCATCAACATAATCTTTGTTTACAGCATCTTTGAGGTCCACAGGATCTCCAAGATTTATAATTTTAGTGTTATCAGCACTATTCCCAGCATTCAATACTGAAGTTAAGTTTTGAGGTGTCGAAGTTGCAGAACTATTAGAATACAGTGCATAAGGAACACTCAACAACTGTGTAATTCCCATATCAACATAACCACCTGAACCAGTATTTAGTTCTATTCCTAAATAATAAGATCCATTACCCCAGTTTATATTAGAAAACGTTCCTGTAGTGGCTGTTCCTTGTCCTACCACTAAGGCAATATGTCCTAAATCATCTGTGTTAGCAGTTTGATTTTCACTATAAACTAATGTACCAGTTACAGAGTTTTGATAGATATTGAACTTAACCAAAACGATTTGATTTACAATCAATGCACCAGCACTATTTCTCACTGTTGCTTGATAATTGAATCCTTGAGGAGCTTGTGCGTTTATTGTTGTTATTACAACTAGCGCTAAAAGAGTAAAGAGTTTTTTCATTTTATATTGGTTTTATTTTTTTATTATTTTATAGGTGTTCTTTTTTTGTGTTTCTTTATTTTCTACTGTAACCAAATACATTCCTTGAGTGTATTTTGATACATCCAAAGGTTCTTCTTTGTTGATTGTGCCTAAATACAATTGCTTGCCATTTAAATCCATAATGGTAATTCCAAATGAATTCATATCAGGATGCGTTACATACAAGGATTGTGAGGTTGGATTGGGATAAACTCTTAATTGAACATCCAAGACATTATCTTCCACGCTTAGCGCTTGTAAATCTAAAGCTGGATAATAACCATTACCTAATTGATTGCCTCCAGCAGTCATTAAACCCACAACAGGCTCACCTGTGGTCCAAGAAACTTTGAGATTGGAATTGCTTTGTGTTTTTCCAGCAGTTCCTATAACTTGTCTTGAAATGCTTTGAGAATAACTAATAGTAGTCATCAATAAAATCATCACGATATTTTTCATACTTAATAATTTAAAGTACAAATATATAAAAATTCAGTTACATGCAACCTATTGTAAACAATTACATACATTTAATCAGATGAAAGTAATTTTCCACAATGGAAAAAAGAGTTCGTAAATCACCACTTACCCCTGATATCATTAATCTTGGGAAGCAAATAGAAGAGATAATAAAGCTAAAAGGATTGAAGACTAGAGAGGTTGCTCATGATGCAGACCTTGATGTAGAAAACCTAAGAAAGTACATTAAGGGGAAGCAAGAGATGAAAGTTTCAACCATGCTTAAAATAGCCAAATCTTTAGGTGTGTCTGTAGCTGACCTATTTAAATTCTATTCAAATGATTAAGGGGGAGCTATCGAAGGTAATCTATTTATAGAGGGTGTTTTGTTGGAAGGGAGCTTCAAATGCATGCACAGGTAAAATAATCAACGTGCTTAGAGATGCTGGGAAATAACTTTTTCTGTTATGCCTTAATGCATCCAAAATCATCCACACAATGCTATATTTATATTTATGACTGCTAACTATACATTGATGCTTATACAGGACAATATAGAGGTGGTGTGTGTACTGCTTTGCATTTACACATATGGAATAAAACTAAAAGCTTATATCAACTAATTACTGGTCTAATATTGCCCTTTACAGATGAGAATTACATGCTAAAACATGTAATCACAATTTATTTTAAAAGAATAATTGTATTAAACTTGATAATCAATTAGTTATGTTATTTTTATGAATTATTTTATTCATAAATATCGCTATATTGAATTATTTTAATACATTTGTATACTAAATTAGATAAAAAATGGGAGAAGTAAAAAGACGTTATAAAGACACGAAATTGAATACTGCCAATAAAATGCTGCTTGATTCTAAAACAGGCGAGATAAGCGATATTGGAAATATTAGAGTAATGGAAAGAAAAGACTCTGGAGAGATAACAATAAATAGCAAGGCTTACGTTTACCTTGACACAAACTGCTTAACAAACTTACTTCATAATGGAATAAAAGAAGTTGATTTAGCATTGTTAATTTCGCTTTCCAGCAATCTACTTATTGGCCATAACATTTGCATGAGAAATGAGTTTGATCCACATACTACTGCAACTATTGCTAAGCAGTTTGGCCACTCTGTTCAAGCAATAAAAAAGAAACTGAATAGACTTGTGGAACTAAACGTTCTTTTTTATGGCGTATTTAAAGATAAAAAAAGCATGGGCAAGGTTTATGTTATCAATCCTCATTTAATTCGAAAGGGAGCAAAACTAAGAGCAACCCTTGGGGATATTTTCAACGATATTAAGTAACTACCTTATTACTTGTTGATGCATCGCATCAAGTATGTCCAATTCAAAAGAATCGAGGTAGATGTTAGTTATCTTATTACCATACTCATGTCCTAGAGCTTCAGCAATCAACTCATTAGAATACCCCATTCGCTTTGCTATAGTAGCAAATGAATGCCTACTTGAATATGTTGTTACAGGACAACCTAGACCAACCTCTGCAGACAATCGCTTCAAATATTTATTGGTGGTCTTGATGCATTGTTGGATTGTTCTTTTGGCTCTTAGACTGTCTTCAGGAACATCAATTGGTATAATAGGGAGTAAGTAATCACTTCCAGGAACTTGCATCTGATTTATTATAGTTTCTGCTACAGGAAACAGCTTTACACTGTAGTCTTTATGTGTTTTTCTTCTTCTATA
>NZ_JBMOGV010000110.1:0-7139 GCF_049318185.1 Flavobacterium sp.
CTACAATTAAAACAATCAACAAAAATGGATTAGCTGCTGTTTTGAAAAAAGCAAGAGTTGAAGGATTTATTAAATAATTCTATCCAATAAAAATAAAGCAAGATGGCAAAGAAAGGTAATAGAATACAAGTTATTTTAGAGTGTACTGAGCACAAAGGAACAGGTCTTCCTGGAACTTCTCGTTACATCACTAACAAAAACAAAAAAAATACTCCAGACAGATTAGAGATTAAAAAATTTAATCCAATCTTAAAGAGAATGACTGTTCATAAAGAAATTAAATAATTTAGAGTTTTACATTTTTTTTGTAAAATTTCAAATACTCAATAATCATGGCAAAGAAAACCGTTGCAACGTTACAAACGACTTCTAAAAGATTGACCAAAGCAATTAAAATGGTTAAGTCACCAAAAACTGGTGCTTACACTTTTGTTGAAAGTATAATGACACCAGAGGAAGTAGATAATTTTCTAAAAAAGAAATAATTATCAAAAACGTATTACATCAAAGCTACTTTCGTTAGAAAGTAGCTTTTTATTTTTATATTTGTCGCTGTTATACAATAAGTAGTAGGTTAAAATCTAATTCTTAATTCCACAATACTAAAATTATAATGAGTTTTTTTAAAAGAATATTTTCCTCAGAAAAGAAAGAAATCTTAGACAAAGGTTTAGAACAAACGAAAACCTCGTTTATCTCTAAACTAACCAAAGCTGTTGCTGGTAAATCAAAGGTAGATGATGAGGTTTTAGATAATTTAGAAGAAGTTCTTGTTTCCTCTGATGTGGGTGTTAATACGACGCTCAAAATCATAGAAAGAATAGAAGCTCGAGTTTCCAACGATAAATACATGGGTACTGATGAATTGAACCAAATTCTTCGTGAAGAAATTGCAGGACTTTTATCAGAAACAAAATCGGGGGAAGAAACTGAGTTTACCATTCCTGCAAATAAAAAACCTTATGTAATAATGGTTGTTGGCGTTAATGGTGTTGGAAAAACTACAACCATTGGGAAGTTAGCAAACCAATTTAAGAAAGTAGGATACAAAGTTGTTCTTGGAGCAGCCGATACTTTTAGAGCAGCCGCTATTGATCAATTACAGATTTGGGCAGATAGAGTAGGTGTACCATTAGTAAAACAACAAATGGGAAGCGATCCAGCATCTGTAGCATTTGATACTTTACAAAGTGCCGTAACTCAAAATGCAGATGTAGTTATTATTGATACAGCAGGTCGTTTGCATAATAAAGCCAATTTAATGGCTGAATTATCCAAAGTAAAACGAGTGATGCAAAAAGTAGTTGCTGATGCACCGCATGATGTATTATTGGTTTTAGATGGTTCTACTGGACAAAATGCTTTTGAGCAAGCTAAACAGTTTACTGCTGCTACAGAAGTATCATGCCTTGCGGTTACTAAGTTAGACGGAACGGCTAAAGGTGGTGTTGTAATAGGTATCTCAGACCAATTTCAAATACCAGTTAAATACATTGGAGTTGGAGAAGGAATTGAAGATTTGCAAGTTTTTAATAAATTTGAATTTGTAGATTCATTTTTTAAATAGAATAACATGAATAAAATTATATCATTTTTTAGAGAATCATCCCCAATAAAATTAATACTAATAATTATCGTTATTTCAGTCATAAGCTGTTTCATTGAAAAACCTTTACCCAATATATTTATGGGTTTAAGGCTTATTGCATTTATACTATTTGTGTACGGAACCATTAGATTTTTAAACAGAAGATAACATATCTTTTGTCAATTTAATTTTATCTCTTTTAAGATTAAATTTTTACTTATTTTCCACAAACATTTCGCTGCGTAACGGATTCTGTAATTTGGCATCGGTAAAGTCTCTGTGAATTATGTTTGGCACTTGTGGGATTTTTTTACCACTGGAAATAATTTGGTTTATGGCAATATTCAGCAAAGGTTCGTTAACTTCTCCCAGTGTACCCATGTTATTGAGGTTTTCGGGCAACAAAATAGTAGGGTTTATTCCAGTTGTATAATCGCCAAAATTATTTTTGTTAACTATCTTCAACACTATGGGTTGCATGGCATATTTGTGGTTGGGGTTTACATTGGTTTTAGCAAATGTAGGCGAATCATAGAGCGTAATTGACCCTACATTTTTACCTGTGGTGATATCACCAATTTGCACAACTTCTACATAAGGTTTCAAGCAGTTAATCACCAACTCGCTGGCAGATGCAGTACCTTTGGTTGTCAAGATGTAGACTTTGTTAAGGTTCAAACCATTTAAACCTCCAATGAATTTGTTTTGCAAAGCACCAGGATTGTTATTCAAATAGTATGATTGCGCTTTGGCATTCCATTGTTGTCTAGCAAAGAGTTGTCCGGTAAATTGTCCGGTTATCATGCTGGCTAATTTCACTGCCGTATTGACAGAACCACCAGAGTTATAACGCAAATCGAGTACTAAATCAGTCACATTTTGTGCTGCCAAATTGCCAATAGTCGCGTTAAGTTGGGTGTCATAATTAGCATAAAATCCGTTATACATTAAGTATCCTATATTGTGTGTGCCTTGTGTAATAACCGTATTTAAATATATAGGATTTTCTGCCAAGGCAGTTTTATTTAAAGTAACTGATTGACCGTTTGGTGTAATAGTGACAAATCCGCTATTGTCGCAACTATAATCCGCTAAGTTAACAGTATAAGTTTCATCATTGCTGAATAGGAGTGATCTATAATTGTCATCTGTCAACGAAATTCCGTTAATCGCATAGAAAATATCACCGCGTTGTATGTCTTTGGAAGCAGCATCAGAATTCGGAATAATGTACCTAACCCACCCATATACATTAGTAGTTGAATTAACATGTTTTAGCCCAAAATCCATTCCGTTGTTCAAAGTGCTTCCGGAAAGCACACCTTCTAAGACGGAATAGTCACTATAGATACCACTAAACCTGTCAGTAGGCGAAGGCACACGCAAGTGATTGAATAAATCTGTTGGATTTGCAAACGTGGTTAAGAAATTGTTTAACTCCGTTTGATTAGCAAATCTGTCGTCATCCAAATCAGTCACATCGTTTTGCCATAGGTAATATAAATTCATTCCTTTCCATACAAAGTCTTTTACTTCAAGAGTACTAGGAACGGCATTGTCATCCATATCAGAACAACCAGAGGGAATGACAGTTAATAATAAGAATAATGAGTAAATCTGAAACTTTTTCATAATTACTTTTAATTTATTAAGTGTAAATTTACTAAGTTTAGATTAATAATTGTATTTTGTTTGTAACAAATAAAACAGTCCCTCGTCTAGCTTATATAACCACTAGTTAAAAGTAGTTTCGATGCATCAAAAAGAGTTTATGCAACTAGTCAATCCGTTTAAGGATAAAATCTTCCGAATAGCTAAACGATTACTCGTGAGCAGTGAAGAAGCTGAAGATGCCACTCAAGAGGTGTTAGTCAAATTGTGGAATAAGAACGAAAGTTTGAATGGGTATAAAAGTATAGAAGCACTGGCGATGACAATGGTAAAGAATTATTCTTTAGACCAATTGAAATCCAAACGAGCTAGCAACATGACAATTGTTCACGACAATTGCACTCACAAGGAAGCAGGTTTGCAAGAAAAATTGGAAGACAAAGACACTTGGAACTGGGTTGAAAAGATTATGAACAACTTGCCCGAACAACAAAAACTAATTGTTCAAATGCGTGATATTGAAGAAATGGAATTTGAGGAGATAGCTAAGGTGTTAGAAATGAATGAGCAAGCCATCAGAACAGCACTCTCAAGAGCAAGAAAAACAATAAGAGAAAGAATGATAAAAATACATCATCATGGAATTGAATAAAATTGAAAAATTATTAGAAAAATACTTTGCTGCAGCGACCACTATAGAAGAAGAAAAAGAGTTAAAAGACTATTTTTCTTCTTCTAATGTTGCCCCAACTTTGGATCAATATAAACCAATATTCGTCTATGCCGTTCAAGCAAAACAAGAACAGTTTATTGCACCTATAACTCTAAAAAACAACAAGCGTTCCAAAATAGTATGGTTATCTATTGCTGCATCTGTAGCAGTTTTATTAGGTTTGGTACTATTAACATTTAACCAATACAATGAACTAGAATCGCAAGATTTAGGCACGATTGATGATCCTAATATTGCTTTTAGAGAAACGCAAAAAGCATTGAATATGATTTCAGAACATGTAAATAAAGGTATAGGAAGTGTAAAATATATTAATGAATACGAACAAACAAAAAACAAAATTTTTAAATAATTAAAATCTAGAAACATGAAAAAATTAATTTTAAGTCTGGTGATAGTTTTAACGACAAACACCTTTTTTGCCCAATCTGTCTTCGATAAATTTGATGGTTTGGATGATGTAACCACAGTAATAGTGAATAAAAAGATGTTCGCCCTGTTAAGTAAAATGGATGTAAAAGATAAAGAAACACAACAATATGTGAACCTTATCAAAAAATTAGACAATCTAAAGGTATTTGTCACACAAAGCGATAAAAGATCTGACGAGATGAAAGCTGTCGCCGATAAGTATATTAAATCATCCGCTTTAGAAGAACTAATGCGTATGAACGAAAAAGGGAAAAGTGTAAAAATCTATGTAAAATCTGGAGCTTCAGATTCGCAAATCAAAGAACTATTAATGTTTGTTGAAGGTGGAGGAAAAGAAGAGTCAGTATTGATGTCTTTAATTGGTAACTTTGATTTGGATGAGCTTTCTGTTTTGACAGACAAGATGAATTTGCCTGGTGGCGATGATTTGAAAAAAGTATCAAAAGGTAAAAAATAAGATGATGAAACTGACTTACCTCATCGCTATTTTGGTTTCATTATTTCTATGGAGTTGTAATAGAGAACCAAGTTTGCAAAAGTATTTTGTGGATAATTCAGAGAATAAAGATTTTGTGGTACTAGATATTTCATCAAGTATTATCAATATAGACAAAACAAAACTCACAATAAAACAAAAGACTGCTCTAGAATCATTTGACAAGATGAATATTTTAGCTTATAAATTAAATAAAAATAATCAAGCTCAGTATGATAAAGAAAGTCAAAAAGTAACTCAAATTCTAAAAGGAAAAGAGTATCAAGAATTGATGAAGATAGGCTCAGGAAAAGATGGTGCTTCGGTAAGTTTTGTTGGTGACGAAAATCATATAGATGAGTTTGTCCTTTTTGCCAAAAAGAAAGAAAATGGTTTTGCTGTAGTTAGAATTTTAGGGAATAATATGAACCCAAATAATATTATGTCAATGCTATCTCTTATTAAAAGTACTAATATAGATATGGCTCAATTGACGCCACTACAAGATTTGGTTAAATGATACTTTTAAAATATTTTAACGGAACAAATTTGCCAAAGTAGAAAACAAGTTACGCTAAGTTTTTACAATAAATTCAATCGATAATTAACATAGCATTTTGCCAGTAAACCAAATTTTTGATAATCAGGAACACGGATTCTAGTGTTTTTGATTTCCATAGAGGGTGTTTTTTTTAGTTTTGATAATAACTTTTTGTAATAAATAAAAGCTGTATAAACGCCAAACTTTGCTTCCAAAGGCAGTTTTAAAATTCCTTCAAAACCAGCATGAAAATCAGCCTCGATTTCTTTGATAATATCGTTTTTAGAATGTTCGTCTAAGCGAGACAAATCAGTATTTGGGAAATATGTTCTATTCAAATCTTCAAAATCAGCTTTTAAATCGCGAAGAAAATTCACTTTTTGAAAAGCAGAACCTAATCGCATAGCGGAGTGTTTTAATTCGTTAAACTTAGTATCATCACCATTTACAAAGACTTTTAAACACATTAATCCTACCACATCAGCCGATCCATAGATATATTCGTTGTATTCATCAAAGGTTTTGTATTCGCTTTTATGTAAATCTAACTTCATACTTTTCATAAAAGCAGCAATCATGCTTTGTGGAATGCTATATTTATGAACCGTATATTGAAAGGAATTCAATATTGGGTTCAAACTAATTTTATTTTCTAAGGCGCTAGCTAAATCTTTTTCAAACATATCAAATAGCACTTCTTTATTATATTCATGAAAAGTATCTACAATTTCATCTGCAAAGCGAACAAAACCATATATATTATAAATGTCTTGGCGGATGCTTGCTGCTAACATTTTTACAGCAGCAGTAAATGAAGTGCTGTAAGATTTAGTAACATTCCTGCTACATTCAAAAGATATGGTGTCAAAAAGTGATTTCATTCTATTGCTCTTAAATTTTAGCTGTGTTTTTTTATTAAATCTGCCACCAGTTTTCCTGATATTAAAGCAGGTGGGACCCCGGGTCCAGGAACGGTTAATTGTCCAGTGAAATATAAATTTTTAACTTTTTTACTCTTTAATTTAGGTCTTAAAAATGCAGTTTGCATTAATGTATTTGCCATTCCGTATGCATTTCCTTTATAGGAGTTATAAACTTCTTCAAAATCAAGTTTGCAAAAAGATTCTTTAAAAATAATATTTTCTTTTATATTTTGTCTAGTTAAAGTCTCAAATCTTGAAATTATTTTTTCAAAATAGGTTTCTCTTAATTCTGGTGTGTCAACAATTCCCGGAGCAAGTGGTATTAAGAAAAAACCAGATTCCATTCCTTCAGGAGCTGCAGTTTTGTCTGTAATAGAAGGAAAATTTGCATAGAATAATGGATTTTCAGGCCATTTTGGTTCATCATAAATGTCTTTAGCGTGTTGGTTGAAATCCACATCAAAAAACAAAGCATGGTGAGAAATATTCTCAATTTTTTTATTGAAACCTACATAAAAAAGGAGGGAAGAAGGCGCAAAAGTTTTGCTTTCCCAATATTTTTCAGAATAAGCTCTATATTCTGGTTCTAATAAAGTTTCAGTGTGATGGTAATCAGCCCCACTCAGTATAATATCTGCATCGATTCTTTTTCCTTTTATTTGTAATCCAACGGCCTTTTTATTTTCTACAATGATTTTCTCAATGTTGGAATTGGTTTCAAATATTACGCCTAATTCCAAAGTTAAATGTTCCATTCCACGAATCACGTCATACATCCCAGTTTTAGGATGCCAAGTTCCCATTCCAAAATCGGCATAATTCATAAAACTATAAAA
>NZ_JBMOGV010000111.1:0-7113 GCF_049318185.1 Flavobacterium sp.
GAATTGTGCAATATCCCAAAAACTGAATGTTGGTAAACTTTAGAATGATTCTTATGAAAGTATATTTATATTTGAATGAGGCGATGCGTTGACAAACGGGTGAGTGGATGTGGCTGAGAAGTAGCGTGTATAAGTAAGTTACCACCAATGCTAAAAAGACAGACGACACAGCAAGACAATGACTAAAAATGGACTCGACATACAGACCATATCGACCAAGCGGACAGACTTTCAAACTGACCGTGTTTTGCTTTTGGGACAAGTGACAGAAAAGGAAGAAAAAGCCCACCCTTCGCATTTTTTAAAATTTCTTTTAGCCAGCCCCACAAACGGCACATTTGGTTTTGCCCGACACACAAGCCAACGCTTCGCAAAACCAAAAGAGCCGTTTTTTGCCAACGCACCAATGAAAATAAAAACGTAAATGAAAAAACTTAGAGTTATAGATTTCTTTTGTGGTGCTGGAGGATTTTCCGAAGGTTTCAGACAGATGGGTTATGAAATCATTTATGGTTTCGACCATTGGAAACCTGCTGTAGAAACTTTTAACCATAATTTCAATCTGAATTGTGAAGTTAAAAACATTTTAGACTTTAAAAGTTCAATCGCTGAAATTGAAAGTTTGCCTAATACTGAAATTATAATAGGAAGCCCTCCTTGTGTTAGTTTTTCTAGTTCAAATAAATCAGGCAATGCAGATAAATCTTTGGGTGTTGAATTAACAGAGACTTTTTTAAGAATTGTTGCTGTAAAAAAACACCAACCCAATTCGATACTCAAAGCTTGGTGTATGGAAAATGTCGTTAACTCGAAAAGATATCTACAAACAGCTTATACTTTCAAGGATTTAGGGTTAACTGAATGGGCAAATAAAAACAGAATTAGTCCTTTAAAAATTGCAATTGACCTATATGAAAACTCGGCTATAATTAATTCTGCTGACTATGGCTCTTTTCAAGCCAGAAAAAGAGTTATTTCAGGTGAAATAATAAAAAAGGGTAAACTTATATTACCTAAATCATCGCATTCGGAAGATGGACTTGATGGCAAAAAGAAGTATATGACAATCGGAAAGATGAAGCAAAATTTCCCTCATCCCTTTACGTTATTTTCAGATAAGATTATTAATGACCCACACTATCAAATTAAGATTTCACAAAGTCAATTGACTGATCATTTTTACGACACGGGAATTTATAAAGTGGAATGGAAATTTTCAAAATATTGGAAAATAAATCATCCATTTATGGGGAAAATGTCATTCCCTGAAAACGAAAACAAACCTAGTCGCACAATTACAGCGACAAAAATTGCAAATTCTAGAGAGTCTATAATTTATAAAACTGAAATTAACAGATTGGGTGATGGCGAATACCGACTGCCAACAGTAAGAGAAGCAGCAATAATAATGGGGTTTCCTATTACCTATCAATTTATAGGTGCAGAAAATAATAAATGGCGTTTAGTAGGTAATGCCGTATGTTGTTCAGTAAGTAGAGCATTTGCTAAAGTTGTACTTGATGAACATCGATTCTCAATACCAAGCTCACTTGTATTAAAAAACAAACCCAAAATTGAGGGCATAGTAAACCTTAATACTTACAAGATAAAATCACTTAACAAGCCTCCAATAAAAAATCAAGGTTCAAGATTTAGAAGACACGCTATCAAAGATGGTAACTTAACAGTTACTTTATCTAACTACGATATTGAGAATAACCCCAAATCAGCCGAAGGTAAATGGTTTACCTCAGTTCAATATGGAACAGGCAAAGGGTTTCCGATTCAAAAAATTAATGATAAATATTACAAAAACCTTGAAGGGATAATAAATGAATACAAATGCGGCAAGGAGTTTTTGAAATATATTAATAATGGATTTTCGGAAAAAATTGGGAATGCGAATGAACTTCAAAAACTTTACGAACTCCAAAAGTCAAATACTAAATATACAGAACCAACTGAATTAGTTGATTTAGTTCAAGTAATAATTGATGAACTAAAAATTGAAAATTTGGAAATTGAACAAAAGAAATTGATAGTTTTCAAACACAAGGAAAAAGTTCCAGTAAAGCAATTCTTCGCATTATATGCAATAAATAAAATATCAACAATTGCAAACGGGAATTGATTATGCCAATACACTTTATTGATAATTATCCAAAAAACAATTTAGAATCTGTTGTTATCAATCAAGATGGTGATACGCTTTTTGGTGAACTTTGGTTGTATAAGCAGTTTTTATCATTCAATGAAAACAAATTTATTGAGGATGAAACGTGGTATCTGAAGCATAATTATAATTTATCAACCCATCCTGCAAGCAAAAGAAAGGTCGAGGGTCAGGTGGATTTTATCTTGCTTACTAAACAGGGTTTGCTAATTATTGAAGTTAAAGGCGGTGGATTAAGAGTGGATGAAAACGATTGTTATTTTTCATCCGGTGAAGGGAAAGAATATGAAACTCAAAACCCATTTACACAAGCAAAAGAATATGTTCACACATTTAAAAAATTAATTGATTCCTCCGTTTTCGTTTATCGTGCAATTGTACTTCCACATGAAGCAGGTTTTGTATTGAGGAGTCCTCAGCTTGCAGGATATAAAGATATATTCTTTTCAAAAGCTAATATAACAGGTCTAGACGCAAGAGCAGTTCAAAATATTTTTTTCAAGTTTATAAATGAATTAGGCAGAAAAGAGAGGTTTAGAACATTTAAAAGATTTTATCCAACCCTGAATGCTGATGATGTTACTAAGAAGGCATATGAAAACTATCCTTTGTTATGCGCTAAAGATATTAAACGATTAAAGTCCGAGCTATTCCCTACTCAATCAACATATGGTTACAACCCGGATAGAATTAACTCAGAGCTCATCTTAAAGGAAAATTATGAAATTCTTAAAGGATTAAGACGTAATAGAAATGTTATAGTTCAAGGTGCTCCGGGAACAGGGAAAACTGCATTAGCTGTTAAATATTTAGCTGAAAATTTATTAAAGCAGCAAAAAGGAATAGTTTACTGTGCTAACAAATTGATTAGAGCTAGACTGGAACATATTATTCTTAATGACTACAAGCTAGATCCAAACAATATAGCTTTTAGAATATTTTCTGACACAGTTACACAAGAAAGTGTCACAAGTGACGTAGACTTTTTAATATTTGATGAAGCACAAGAATACTTTGATAAAGGATTGTATGATTTTATTGAAAAAATAAACATAAAACTTGAAAAGCCGAAAATTTTAGTTTTATATGACCCAGAACAAGCCATAGTATCAAACCTAAAGGAATTGGCATGGTATACGGACTTTTTCATTGAAATGGGTTACACACACTTCTATTTTGATGAAAATTACCGTTGTGCACAGAATAAAGAAATAGCTGAAATATCCAATTGTTTGTTGTATAACGAATACGGAATAATTAAAAGTAAGCATAAAGGCTATTTAACTTATGTAGAGGAAACTAAACAGAAATTACAACTACTTAATGAAATTGTAAATGATTCAAAATTCACAAGTTCTGAAAAAATAATTTTGGTTCAAAGTCATCTACTCGAAGAGTTTACTAGTTTAATAAATGATTATTTTAATAGAGACATAGAAGAGTTAAATGATGGGAATATTAATATCACTTCTAATAAAATTAGGTATACATCTCCTATTAAATATAGAGGTCTAGAGACTGAGTCCGTTTATTTGATTACAAAAGAATTAAATGACAGTACTAAAGTTCAAAACTACGTTGGTGCCACAAGAGCCATGAATTCAATCAGAATTATTTTATGGAAGTAAGATTTTATAAAATACATGAGACTGTGCTTGAGGCTTTGGAGGTTCAAGATGAAAGACCTGATATATTGGAAGTCATTGGTAAGTGGTATTATAATTTTTTAGTATCACCGGAAGATAAATTGTCTCTTTATATCCCAAACCACAATGAAGAATCTTTAAATAATATTTACAATTATCTGCGCCTTTTTTCATTAACAAGTAGGCTCCTAAACAAACCGGTGGCTGTTAATTTTGAAAACACATGTCTTTTTAATGTCTTTGATTATAACAAAAGGAACAAAAAATTTATTTCTAAGAGCTCAACAATTGACTTTATAAAAAAGGAAGGAGATTTTCTTATTTGGTCACAAAATACAGTTGTTGGAACTAATAGGTTTCTGCCGATATTTAAAAAAGAACAAATTGAATATTCGCAATGGGACGAGACTTATAGTAGTTTCAAGTTATTCAAAGCAATTAGTAATCAAGAGTTGATTAACCATCCGATCATTATTGATTTGAAAGAAGATTTGTGCCTTTCAATAAGCACAGGTGATCGAATTAGAGCTGAGGAATATGTATTGTTCAGAACTTTAAAATATCATTCTGATATGTCTGAAGAGGCGGTAATAGAATTTGAAGACGAACTGTGTAAACAGGATATAAAAAATCTAATTTCAATCAGATATCCATATCATAAAAACATACATGGTTACCTATTAGAAATTGGAAAAAAGAAATTTGATTTGATATTCAATTCACGATTTTGTTACTATGCTTTACAAAATAGTGATGTTGTTTTGTTACCGAAGGAACTCGATGCGGTCAAGTCAATTCCGTTGGCTTCAATAGTGAAATTTGACATTATAAATACCAACCATAGCTTTGAACTATTTAATTTATTAGATGGGTTTTATAATAATTGGAAAGAATACGACTTTAATAAATTTACAACACCGTTTCCAAAGTATTGGCTATTATTCGTTAATCCATCTATCGCTAAAGAGGATTGGTTTGAAATGTTTAAATCGGACTATCCAAATGTTGCTGAGAAACCAATAATAAATGAAATTAAAAAAATCATATACTTAATTCATGAACTGGATTGGGGGAAGCTACTAATTCAGGAAATTAAAAACCCCGTCTTACTTTTGCCCGATATAAAAGGGGCAAGAAAGAAAAAGCTGGAAAAAACCTTAAATTCTTTCAAACACTATCTAACAAAATTAAATAACAAAGTTTTGTTTGTAGAAAATGATGACAATTATGACTATTCCGATTATTCTGAAGTATTGCTATTAGACGCTTTTAACATTATTAATCTTGCGAATATTTTTCAGAAAAATAATGTACTCAAAGTGCTCACGCCTGATTTCTTATATTTTCATTATCAACCCTGGATAACATATCATCTTCTCGATTATCAATATAATCCGTTACTAAGTCTCCAAAGGCAACTACTTGATTCTGATTTTCAAGTTAACAAAGAAACCTATCAAAAACTGAGACAAGATTTAATTCAAAGCATAAAACTTGAAATAGGAAATTATAGAAAAAAATACAAGAGTGATAGGATAGAAGTTGAGAGCAAGATTGTTAGTATTGAAAGTGAAGATATAGTTTTTAATAATGAAGAGGAAATTGAGTTGGTTAAAAAACCCTTAAAAGAGCTTGAGAATAAGAAATACTTAATTACAACAGTTGAGAATAAAGATTTTGAATTTGAGGGTAGCAATCAAGTTTTAATTAAAAAAAACAGTCTTATTTCAAATTATGTTTCGCAATTAATCGTTGGTGATTGTTTTGTTTTGCAAACCGAAATTGGTTCATCTATTAGTAAGGATTTATTGGTAGATAAGCTAAGTAAAATACCAGATCCGATTATCGACTTTCAGATTCAACTATCAAAAATTCCGAATGTATATAAAACATTAAAACGATTGGGCATAGAATACTCGGATGAAAGATATTTTAAGGAAAAATATGTGATTGAACCTGAAGATTACGAAATTGAGAAATTCATTTTACCAAAGAAAAAAGAAAATTGGAAAATCATTTGTGAGTTTTTAGGCATTACTTCAAGTGATATGTTTCAGACTTGGATTTTACATTATGGTAGAAGGCACATAAATGATATAAAAAGAATATACAAACGGATATATGATTTATGCTTAGAAAGTAATTACATAAGTGAAATTGAAAACCCGGATTTAGTGAATAGGGTTTCAGGGTATATCGCTGAGAATAGGATAGTATTTGAAACTGAGGATGAAATAATTAATCCTACCGAGGTTGCAAAATCGATACTTTCAGCAATAATAAATGAAATAAAATTTCATGAAGTAAAAGAAATAAAAACTATTTAATGATGAATAATTTTAGAAAAAAGAGAGAGAGCCTTGAGTTATTTGTTCGTGAGCAGATAATTGGTCCTGGCGCCTTTAATAATCGCTATTTTTTAATTGAAAAATGGGAGAAAGGTGAATTTAATGGAATTAATTTCAAAGAAACGATTGTAAAATCCATAAATAATAAAAGTGAAATTTTAGCCGAGGTTCCTGCTTACCAGTATAGTTCTGCCATTCTTTTTCCGGAAACAAGAGTTCCAAAAGGAGTTGAGCCAAAATCTATTGAAAAACTATTAGAATCAGATGTTGATTCAGAAAATACAGATACTGAAGATGTAGAAAAAGGGGCAGATGATGATAATATAAAGGATGATTCGAATGAAAGTTTAGTAAGTAAACAACAAAATTATCCAAATTCCTTAGGTCTTTCATTTGCCGTAGGAAAGGAGACTAATTTGCAAAGTGATTTATGCGTAACCGTTTCTTTCCGAAAATATCAAAATATAAATAAAAAGAATTGTTTAAGTAATAAACTTGGGTGTTTAGTTTCTGAATATGAAAATGAAATCGAAGTAGCAATTGAAAGTTATTTTAAGCCCTTATTTATTACACTACGAAAAGATAACAACCTATTTATTTGCCTCAACCACGAAATTAATAAAAACAACATCTACGATGTTGATTACATTCATTTAAATAATTATTTACAATCAAATCTTTTAAAAACAATACAAGATGTTTTTAAAAATGAAATAGTTGAACTTAAGCAGAAGAATGCTGTAAAATACTATGGAATAAAAGCAGAATATGAATCGCAATTTTACTCAATTTCAGACTCTATAAGTTACGGTGGGGTTGAATATAAAAATGTTGCGGCATTATATGATAATAGCATCGTTAGTTACATTAAAGGAAAGCTTAAAGATGATTTATCGAACTATTCTATTTATAAAAAGCTCATAAAGGAGATAGAAATATTCAATCA
>NZ_JBMOGV010000112.1:0-6981 GCF_049318185.1 Flavobacterium sp.
GGGTTATTTTAGAGAAAAACGAATAAACATACAGGGCAACCGAAAACTGTAACAAAGAGTAGGTGGAATAAAAAAGCTTGATTAGGCACTGATTGCACCCGAGCGGAGCGAACAGACGAAGTAAAACCGCGCTATAGGGTTTATAAAATAATACTCAATACTAATTGAGCCTATACCGCCAATTCAATTGGCTTTGCTCAGTTTTTGAATATAAAACTGAGCATATATACAAGTTATCTACAACTTTTCATTCAACCCTCCCATTTGCACTTAAAGTGTTGTATTCATTGACATTGTGAAATTAGTAAAAGCAGAATAAAGCACAAAAAAGCAACGAAATACTTGTTTTGTTGTACCCAATGTTGTACCTTCGTATCACGATGCACCCGATTGAAAGCCTAGTATTTACAATACTTTCACTCGTTTGCTTTCCTTTACAAATATAGTACAACCTTTCTAAATTACTAATTTTATGGCATCAATTAAACTTATTTTAAGAACACACCAGGTAGATCAAACAGGACACAGCCCTTTGTATATCCGAATTATAAAAGATAGAAAAACGAAATTTATCACTGCTGGAGTAAAGCTCAAAGAGAACGAGTGGGATGAAGTAAAGCAGAAAGTAAAAAAGAACCATCCAAACAGTGCCCGAATGAATGCTGCGTTATCGCAAAAAATTGCAGATGCTGAAGGTCAGGTTGCCGATATGGAACGCAAAATAAAAACAGTATCAGTTAAAAAGCTCAAAGAAGCCATAAAGGGAAAAGAAGTGCCAAACTTTTTTGAATATGCTAGAAAGAGATTAGAGAAAATAAAAAGCACTGTTTCTTATTCCACCTACAAAGCATACACTTCTCAGGTTGATAAATTTGAAAAATATATGGGAACCAAGGATGTATATTTTGATGAAATTACGGTAGCTTTATTAAATGACTATAAATTTCATTTAGGCAATGTATTAGGAAACGGAGATACAACGCAACGACTTTCCATAATTGTACTCGGAACCATTTTTAGAGATGCAATTCGCGAAGAAGTAATTCCAGAAACAATGTTTCCTTTTAGCAAAATAACCCTCAAAATCAGTTCTTCTAAAAGACTATTTCTTAATAAAGTACAGATTGATGCTTTAACACAAATAAAGCTAATAGAAGGTAAAAAAGCTATGATGTGGAGAGATTTATTCCTATTCTCAATTTATGCAGGAGGATTGCGTTTTAGTGATGTTATCGAAATGCAATATTCAAATTACAATGAAGCTGAACATAAAATTCAAAAACACATTCGTAAAACTGGAAGAGTACACCAGTTCAAAATTGGAAAAGTGGCTATTGATATTTTAGAAAAATACAAAAAGGAAAATGCCAATCACGATGATTTCATTTTTCCGGTTATTGTCGATAAAGAAGGCTATTTGACCAGCGAAGCAAAACGTTATTTTCAAACAGCAGCTTTCAATAAATTAGCAAATTGGCATCTTAAAAAAATGGGAGAAAAAATGAAATTACCTTTCGACCTTTCTTTCCATTTATCGAGACACAGTTTTGCAACAAATGCGTTAAATAATGGAATGAGAATTGAGCACGTTTCTAAACTTATGGACCACCGAGACATCAGCACAACGCAAGTTTATGCTAAAATCATAAGCGAAGAACTGGACAAAGCAGTAGACAATTATATTTTCTAAATAACGTGTCAATGACTTGTTTTATTGACTTAAAACGATTGTTAATAACTTCAACTAAAATCCTTTAACAAGGATTTTTTTTATTTTATAACTTTACATCAGAGTAAACAAGTAATTTTTAAAGCATTCGAAACGAGTGATAAACGAACTCTAGTTGAAAACACTAGGACTTCCAAAAAGCAACCAATTTAAAACCGCTTTTAATTACCTTTCAATACTAAATGAATAACAAAAAAAACAATATTGCAATTGAATTCAAAGGATCAAAATATGCAAACCGCAGAGTTTGTAGAATTATTGGCAGTGCCACAGGCACAAGCCAAAAATCCTTTATTTGATATTATTATCGAAGACAAAATCAACATTCAAAACTATTGCAATGCCTTAATTGCAAAAATTCTAGAACTCAAACAATCTCAATTTCCTGCATTTATCGATTATCAATTCAACCTGGTGAAGAACCCAGAAGTATGGATTTGTAAACTTGAAAAATTATTAGCCAATAATGAAGCTTTTTTCAGCTCCAAAACGGCAATGAGTAGATACAATAAATTGTACATTTTAATTGATAAAAAAAGAACAGAGCTGCAATCTGCAAGAGTAGTTCGAACAAAACCAAAAACCCCAAAAAGACTTATTAACGCTAATTCTGATGATAGATATTTTTCTTATTATGAAGTCAAAAATCATATTGAAACACTATCTGACTTTTCAGAAAAACTTATTTATTTAACCCAAGAAGCTTTTGCGTATAAACAAGCTGATAAATTTTCAATTAATACGACCTTACAAGCGTATGACGAACAATGCAACCATCAAATTGAGCATTTACAAACACTACGCAAAATGCGTTCTGAATATGATAAAGAACAACAAGAAAAATTAAACATTGCAAAATTAGCAACAGCACCAACTTTAAAAATCCGTTTGAATGGTCCAATCAACATTTTAACGGATGCGTACAAACAAATGATGAATGATGTAAAACCAAATGGCAAACCTTACATTGAGCATAAGATAAAGGACATTGCAAAATTCATTTGTGCTAATTATGTAGACGAAAACGGGAATGAGCTTTCAATGCTTACAATTCAAACGTATTTATCGCCAACAAGAACCGATAAGAACCCAAATAATGATTGGAAAATAAAACTGTAGTCCGATTTTTTCTAAAATTAACATTTCAACTTCTTAATATCCATAAGGTCTAACAAACTTTTTAGTCCGATAAGACCAAATAAGTCTAATCGGACTTTTTTTTATTTCTTCCATTTGCACCATAACAATTTAAAACTTTTAAAAATGGATGCAATTATCTTCACAAAAGACCAGTTCACAGATCTAATGAGCAAATTAGACACTATTCAAAGCCAAATTTCTATCAAGGCTGACCCTAAGAAAGAAACCTTTCTGGACAATCAAGAATTTCTATTACTTATGAAAATTTCAAAACGTACAGCTCAAACCTGGCGAGACGAAGGCAAAATTTCATTCAGTCAAGTAGGAAACAAAATCTATTACAAACTTTCTGATGTTGAAAAGCTATTGCAAGAGCATTACAACAAATCATTCAAAGGACGATAGTATGAGCAGCTGCAACGGAACTTGTGAGTTTTGCGATTGCAAAACTCACAAAAATGAGAACCAACAACTGCCAACCACCAACTATCAACTTTAAAAAATGGTAACAATATTTAAAAACTTCAACGAAGTTGTAGAACACAAAACAATTGCAACAATTTTAGAAGAAATAAAAACGGGAAAGTACAAACCGGGGATTGTGTATTTGCGTAAATCTTTGGCTGAAAAGAAAGAAGAAGCATATAACAAAGCCAAAAAATCACTTCCAGCATTCACACCTTCAGGTAAATTTGTTGGTGGTAGAAAATTGGAATTTCTAGCGGATTATTCAAGTTACATCATTTTGGATATTGACAAATTAACTGCTTCTGAATTGCAAAATGCAAAGAACCTAGCTGCACAAAGTGAGTTTACTTATGCGTGTTTTATTAGCCCATCAGGAAACGGTTTAAAAATTTTAATCAAAATCGACACACCAAAAACCGAACATAAAGAAACGTTCCTAAAAGTTCAAGCTCATTATGAAAGTATTTTAAAACTGGAAATAGACAAATCAGGCAAAGATGTAACAAGACTATGCTTCTATTCCTGGGATGAAAATCTATATCTAAATGAAAACGCCTCAGTCTTTGCGAGTGAAGCTAAAGAAGTTGTCATTGCGAACGAAGTGAAGCAATCTCAAACTAACAACCAACAACCGACAACCGACAACCGCGAAGCCATCTACAATCACTGCGTAAATTTCACCGAAAAAAAAGTGCAATTTGTGAATGGTAGTCGCAACGTATTCGTACACCAACTTGCGTGTAATCTAAACCGAAAAGGAGTTGCATTGCAAGAAGCATTGGGATATATTCTAACCGATTTTGGCTATGATGAAAAAGAAGTAACACAAGCAGTCAACAGCGCCTATGGAAACTTACACGAATTCGGAGCGAATGAAAAGTCCAAAATTGTCATCCCGAGGAACGAGGGAACTCATCAACCTACAACTAAATTTGACGACGATGACGACGAAGACAAACCAAGACCAACACAAATAGACCGTCTAGAGATGTTTTTATCAACGAGATATGTATTCCGTCATAATATGGTTTCTGGCAAATTAGAGTTTCAATATTTCGGTAAAAAAAAGTGGAATGTAATGAATGATTTTATTGAAAATTCAATGCTTAGAGAGTGTTTAAAAGGAAGAATTAAAACAAACTTATCATCATTACGAAACTTGCTTTATTCTGATTTTTGTGTGCTGTTCAATCCTTTTGAAGATTACTTCTTCAATTTACCTTCTTACGATGAAAAGACCGATTACATTACCGAATTAGCTAATACAATAACAACCACAAAACAAGACCTTTGGCAACAATGTTTTAAAAAATGGTTGGTGGCTATGGTCGGTTGTGTGTTAGATGAAAAGGTAATCAATCACACGGTTATTGTGTTCAGTGGCAAACAAGGATTAGGAAAAACAACGTGGGTGGAGAAGCTCGTTCCAAAGCAATTGAAAGAGTATTTATTTTCTGGAACCATAAACCCAAACAATAAAGATACATTGGTACAACTAGCGGAATGTATGTTAATTAATTTGGATGAACTAGAAAACCTAAACCGTTCTGAAATAGGATCACTCAAAGAAATCATTACAAAAACCCAAATCAGAATGAGAAAAGCCTATGGTCACAACAACGAAACTATGCCAAGACGCGCATCATTTGCTGGAAGTGTCAATACAGCCCAATTCTTAAACGATAGTACAGGAAGTAGAAGATTTCTTTGTTTCGAGTTGGAGGGCATAAAATACCAGCACGATGTAGATATTAATATGGCTTTTTCACAAGCGTTGTTTCTCTTCAAAAGTGGTTTTAGATTTTGGTTTGACCAGGAAGAAATCAAGAACATCACAGCAAATAACGAACAATACCAATTGCATAGTCCAGAAGAAGAATTATTATTAACTTGGTTCGAGCCTTGTCCAAAAGAAGAAGCAACACTCTTTTTAAACGCATCACAAATAGCTGCCAAACTTGCTGACAGGACTAAATTAAACTTGAACGATGCTACAATCAACAAATTAGGAAAAGCATTAAAAAAACACAATTTCATAAAAATCAGCAAGAAAACTGGCTATGTTTATGCAGTTAAAGAACTTTCCTATGAAGAAGTAGATGTTAAAAATAAGGAAATTGAAGACGAGTAATTAACATCAAAAAGCAAGTGCATAAAAAAGAGTGCTAAATGCACTCTTTTTTATCATTTTGAGTGGATAGGCAGGATAACCAAATTTCGACACAAACATATTTAGTTTTTTTTAAATTTCAACTTTCGGAAAACTTACTACAGAATTAAAGCAAAACAGTGAATAGCTTAGATTAATTTGCACTCAAACAGCCACTTAAATCCGTTTTTTCTAAACAAAATAAAATAAAAAATGTTTATACCCTTTTTTGGTTATCCTGCCTATCCTTTTTCAATTTCACTCTTTTACATTCCATTGCTTTTTTGTAAGTTTGTGGATTATACTATTAATTTTTCATTTCATTTTTAAAATGCTTCAAAACCAATCCTTAATTCCCGACATAAAGGCAATTATTGCTACTGCCAAAGACAAAGCTGTTAAGGCTGTTGATAATGAGCGTACCATTATGTATTGGAGCATTGGTAAACGTATTTTTGAAGAAGAACAACAAGGAAAAGACCGAGCAGATTACGGAACATATTTAATAAAGTTTCTTTCAGAACAGCTTCAACCCGAATATGGCACTGGTTTTTCAGTAAGACAATTAGAACGCTATCGTCAGTTTTACCGAACTTTTCCAATTGCGACTACACTGTGGACGCAATTGAGTTGGAGTCAATACAAATTATTGTTGGCTGTTGACAATCAAGACAAAAGAGAGTTTTATATTGCAGAAACAGTAAAAAACAACTGGACAGTTCGTCAACTGGAACGACAAATAAATAGCAGTTTATACGAACGTCTGTTAATGAGCAGCGACAGAAAAGAGGTGTTGGCAGTAGCTAGAAACGAGAAATTGCCATCGGATGCAAGAGAGATTATAAAAGACCCTATGTTTTTAGAATTCTTGAATTTAAAGCGTGAAGCTTCTTATTACGAAAGAGATCTAGAAAGTGCCATTATCACACACCTACAAGATTTTCTTTTAGAGTTAGGAAATGGTTTTGCATTTGTAGCAAGGCAAAAACGTATTCATATTGAGGGCGACGATTTCTTTATAGATTTAGTGTTTTACAACCGCTTACTGCAATGTTTTGTAATTATCGAAATCAAAACCGAAAAGCTAACCCACCAAGATATTGGGCAGTTGCAAATGTATGTCAACTATTACGACAGAATAGAAAAAACGCAAAACGAAAACCCAACTATTGGTATTTTGCTTTGTGCCAAGAAAAACGATGGGGTGGTTAAATTTTCATTACCAGAGGACAATAAAAATATCATAGCAAGTCAATACCATTTATACCTACCAACCGAAAAACAATTACTGGAAGAAGTGAAAAAAGAGTTGGAGAACTTTGAAGTAGATGAACCAAGTAACTAAAAGCATATTAAAATAGAGGAACTATTCAATAATGGAAGAATTAAAATTTATAGATTTATTTGCTGGACTTGGCGGATTCCACCTTGCACTTAACGATTTAGGTCATTCATGTGTTTTTGCAAGTGAATTAAATAGTGAACTAAGAGATTT
>NZ_JBMOGV010000113.1:0-6960 GCF_049318185.1 Flavobacterium sp.
CTTCCGTTACCATAATACCCTTTTGTATTTAGGTTTCCGTTTGAATTTCCTTTATTTCCAACTTTAGTATCATTTCCATCACCATTTTTGTTTCCTAAAATACTAGATAAAGCATCGTTAGCACTTTTAGAAACTGTAGGTTTTGGCGCTACGGGTTTTACATCTTTTTTGACATCAACAGGAGTTTTTTTTACGTTTTCTTTTTTTGGGATAACTACGTCATTGTTATCTGCATTATCATCCGAAATCACATCTTCATCAGGTGTTGTTTTTACTGGCGTAACTTTGGCATAATCTTTTACGTTTAGTACTTCGCTTTTGTAATTTTCACCCATGCCAAAGTCGCTATTACCAAAGTTCATTTCGATGCCACCACCGCCACCGCCGCCCATGAGTTTCATGTTAGCCGGTGGCCAAAAACGAAATAAGAAGAGAATAAACAATAGCAATCCGTAAACCAAAATGGCTAACCCTAGGGATTTCTTTTCATCTGTTGAAATTTTAAAACTCATAGTTATTCAAAGCTTCGTTTATATACTAATAACGTTTAAAAATGATAAATATTGTGTAAACTGCGCTACTATTTTTTTGTTAAACCAATTGTTTCAAAGCAATTTCAAAAGCCGTTGCGCTAATATTTTTTTTATCAGCATTCAAATTATGTACATTTTCTAATGCTTTCTTGATGGTTTCTGAAATATCATAAAAAATAGCCTCATCCGTCATTTGCACTTTTTTCTCCATGAAATAAGCAAATACTCTTGCCATACCACAATTGGAAATAAAATCAGGAATTAAACTCACTTGGTTATCCGTTTCTTCCATAATACTACCAAAGAATATTTCCTTGTCAGCAAACGGCACATTTGCACCACAGGAAATCACTTCTAATCCATTAGCAATTAAGTTGTCAATTTGGTTTTTAGTTACTAATCTAGATGCTGCACATGGAGCAAAAATATCAGCACCCAATGTCCAAATTTTATCATTGATTTCAGCAAACGGAATCATATTGTGAGCTACCAGTTTGTTGCCCTCTTTATTTAAGAATAATTTCTTGATTTCCTCAAAAGTAAATCCTTCTTCATTGATAATGCCACCATCTCGATCGATAATACCCACTATTTTTGCACCCATTTCTGCCAAATAAAAAGCAGCGGCCGAACCTACATTTCCAAAACCTTGTACGATGGCTTTCTTACCTTGCACATCGCCACCATATATTTTATAAAAATGACGAACTGCTTCTGCCACACCATAACCTGTAATCATATCGGCAATGGTATATTTGCGCAATACATCTGGAGAGAATTTTGGGTTTTCAATTACTTTGATAACGCCATGCCGCAATTGACCTATTCTATTGATTTTGTCCGCTTCTGTAGGTTTAAAATGTCCATTGAAAACACCTTCTTGTGGATGCCATACACCGCACTCTTCGGTAAAAGGAATTACTTCGTGAATTTCATCTACATTCAAATCGCCTCCTGTGCCATAATAACTTTTTAATAAAGGCGAAACCGCTTTGTACCAACGTTGCAAAACACTTTTCTTTCTAGGGTCATTTGGGTCAAAGTTGATACCCGATTTTGCTCCACCAATCGCTGGGCCAGAAACCGAAAACTTCACTTCCATAGTCTTAGCAAGTGAAAGTACTTCATTCATATCCAATCCTTTTCTCATTCTTGTTCCGCCACCAGCAGCTCCGCCACGAAGGCTATTGATTACAGTCCAACCTTCTGCTCCAGTTTCTGCATCTTTCCAGTTGAAGATAATTTCGGGTTCTTTATTCTCGAATTTTTTTAATAACTCTTTCATTGTTGGTTTTTCGTTTGTAGGGCAAAGATAATAATTACCAATCGGGAATTACTAATTCAATATTGTTTTTGGCATATCAAATAATTACAATAAATTTATAATCTAAAATCAATTACAATGACAATTAAAGTAAGGAGTTATAATACAATAAGAGGATTAAGTATGGCTATCACCACTTTGCTTGTTGCCTTGTTTTGGGTGTATGCTTTAAGTTTTGATATTTACAGTTATGTTTTAGTTGGTGTGATTTATGAAATAGCATGGCTACCCATGATGCTTATGCTAATCCTTGTTCCATTGTTTTCCATTATTTTTTGGCACAAAGAACATTGGAGTTTTAAGACTGCTTACCCATACTGCATTTTAATTTATTTTGTTACCGTCTTATTGCTGTTTTATAATTCTTAAGTTAGATAAAATTAATATACAACTCCAGAGGAGTGGTCATTTCTCGCGCCAGTAACACTATGCAACACATTAATTTCACCCCGCAGTTTCAACACACCAAGCAGCGCAAAGATTAGTGCCTCTTTATATTCCAGCGTTTTTACATCTGGAATAATCAAGTCCAAATTTGGAAGATAATGTTGCATTCGTGCTATCAAAAAATCATTATAAGCGCCACCACCAGTTATTAGCATCTTTCCTTGTGAGTTAGGGAAAGCCAAACCTGTTTGCAACCCAACATGCTCGGTGAAAGTAGTCATTTTATCTTCAATAGCGATAGCGTAATTTTCCATCAAAGGCAAAACCACAGTCTTTACAAATTCAAAACCAAGCGATTTCGGAAACGACTTTTGATAATAATCCAAAGCATTCAATGCGTTTAATAAATCAGAATTGATTTTCCCCGATTTTGAAATTTTTCCTTTATCATCATAATCTAACCCTAATTGGTTAGCATAATAATTCAAAACCGTATTCACGGGCGAAATATCAAAAGCAATTCGTTTGCCATTTTCTTCAAACGAAACATTAGAAAATCCACCTAGGTTCAAACAATAATCATAATCGGTAAAAAGAATGCGGTCACCAATAGGTACCAAAGGCGCACCTTGTCCGCCCAATTGTACATCTTGCACCCTGAAATCGCAAACGACAGTTTCGTTTGTAATTTTTGCTATTTCGGGAAGATTGCCTATTTGTAACGTGAACCCATTTTGTGGTTGGTGCAAAATAGTATGACCATGACTACAAACGGCATCAAGATTTTTTACATGATGTTTATCGATGAAGGATTTGATAAAATTCCCCAAAAGAACAGAATAATCTTCATTAAGTTTAAGTAGTTTTTCTGAAGAAAAATCTATAGCTTTTTTCAAATTGTTCAACCAAAACGGATCATATCCAATGGTTTCACAGTCCAAAATTGTATAGTCCCATTTGCCGTCAGAAATACTAAAATGAATATGTGCTAAATCAACGCCATCTAGCGAAGTACCTGACATTACACCGATAACATTGTAGGTTTCTTTAAACATTGTCTAAATTTACGAAAACGTTTGAAATTTTAAGTTTTATATCCTATTTTTGTACTCCAAAAGTAACCAAACATCAACTATAATCACAATATATAATGGATTTTAATTTAACCGAAGAACATTTAATGATTCAACAAGCAGCTCGAGATTTTGCAGTTGCCGAGTTATTACCAGGCGTAATTGAAAGAGACGAACATTCAAAATTTCCAACCGAACAAGTCAAGATGATGGCCGAACTAGGTTTCATGGGAATGATGGTAGATCCAAGATATGGAGGTTCAGGATTAGACGCTATTTCGTATTGTGTTGCATTAATTGAAATTGCTAAAATTGATGCATCTGCTGCAGTTATTATGTCGGTAAACAATTCCTTAGTATGTGCTGGAATTGAAAAATATGCCAACGAAGAGCAAAAAATGAAATATTTAGTTCCATTAGCAAAAGGAGAAGTAATAGGTGCCTTTTGTTTATCAGAGCCAGAAGCAGGAAGTGATGCCAGTTCACAAAAAACAACCGCCAAAGATATGGGTGATTATTACCTATTAAACGGAACCAAAAACTGGATTACTAATGGTAATTCAGCATCTACCTATTTAGTAATGGCACAAACCGATGTTGAAAAAGGACACAAAGGAATAAATGCTTTCATCGTAGAGAAAGGATGGCCAGGTTTCGAAATAGGACCAAAAGAAAAGAAAATGGGAATTCGCGGTAGCGATACCCATTCTTTGATGTTTACTGATGTGAAAGTGCCAAAAGAAAATAGAATTGGTGCTGACGGTTTTGGGTTTAACTTCGCCATGAATGTATTAAACGGCGGAAGAATCGGAATTGCATCTCAGGCTTTAGGGATAGCTACAGGAGCTTATGAATTAGCGTTGAAATATTCACAAGAAAGAAAAGCATTCGGCAAAGAAATTTTCAAACACCAAGCCATTGCTTTCAAATTGGCCGATATGTATGTAAAAATTACTGCTGCCAAATTGTTAATTATGAAAGCAGCTTGCGAAAAAGATGAAGGCAAAGATATTGCCCACTCTGGAGCAATGGCAAAATTATACGCTTCTGAAATTGCTTTAGAAGTGGCAAACGAAGCAGTTCAAATTCACGGTGGAAACGGTTATGTAGCCGAATACCACGTAGAACGCATGATGAGAGATTCTAAAATCACGCAGATTTATGAAGGAACTTCAGAAATTCAAAGAATTGTAATCTCAAGAGGATTGGTATAATATAAATTTTGAAGTCAAACACACCCTTTCAGAAATTCATTTTTGATAGGGTATTTTTTATTATTTTAGCATTTGAAAATAATGATATGAAAAACATCATCATAACAGGAACCTCTCGAGGAATTGGCTATGAGTTAGTATTACAATTTGCCAAAGCAGGACATCAAGTGTTAGCCATCTCGCGTAAAATAGCACCTGAGTTTCTTGGCAATCAAAATATCACAACACTTTCTGTTGATTTATCTAAGGAAGATGATTTGGTTCAAGTTCAAAACTTCCTTTTACAAACTTGGAAAAAAGTTGACATCATCATTCACAACGCCGGAAGTTTGTTGCTCAAACCGTTCGCTCAAACTACACAAGAAGATTTTGAAAATATCTACAAAGTCAATGTTTATGCTATTGCTAATCTAACTCGCGTTTGTTTGCCCTATTTGAAAAAAGGAAGTCATGTGGTAACAATAAGCTCTATGGGTGGTGTTCAAGGTAGTATGAAATTTGCAGGATTGGCAGCCTACAGTTCTAGTAAAGGAGCAGTAATTACACTATCTGAATTGTTAGCCGAAGAATACAAAGATCAAGGCATTGCTTTCAATGTTTTAGCGCTAGGTGCTGTAAATACCGAAATGCTTCACGAAGCTTTTCCGGGCTATGAAGCACCAATTTCAGCTAAAGAAATGGCAGATTACATTTATAATTTTGCCGTCTCAGGAAACAAATACCACAACGGAAAAGTAATTCAAGTTTCATCAAGCACTCCTTAAAAAGTTGATGGTTGACAGTTGATGAAAATCCCAACAGCCAACAGCCGACAACCGACAACCGAATATGAGCGAAGTTTTAGCTAAATATCTTCCTGAACATTCCGTTCATTCTTGCTTTGAATTAATCAAAAGCAATAATGTTCATCTCAAAATAGTAAACGAACGGCAAACGCGTCATGGCGATTATCGCAGAGCTATCGGAGGAAAGCATGAAATAACTGTCAATGCCAATCTGAATAAATACCGTTTCCTAATAACTTTAGTGCATGAAATAGCACATTTAGTAGCTTATGAAAAATTTGGACGAATGATAAAACCACATGGTAACGAATGGAAACAGTCGTTTCAGCGATTGATGGTTCCTTTTATTCGTCCAGAGATTTTTCCACATTCCGTTTTGCCATTAGTAGCCAATCATTTTAGAAACCCAACAGCAAGTAGCGATACAGATGCTCGATTAGCATTTGCTTTAAAACAATTTGACGAGCGAAAACCTGATGTACATTTCATTCACGAAGTGCCAAGCGGAAGTTTATTCCGAATAAAAAATGGAAGAGTTTTTCAAAAAAAAGGATTGCGTGTAAAACGATATGAATGCTTGGAAGTTAAAACAGGAAGATTGTATTTGTTTAATGCCAATGCTGAGGTGGAAATAATTCCTGGTTAATAGTAAAAAAAATGCTGCAACTTAGTAACTTAGCGCTTTAGTAACTTATAAAAAATGAATAAAAATTATTACGCCATACTAATGGCAGGCGGAGTGGGCTCCCGTTTTTGGCCAGTGAGTACAACAGAGTTGCCAAAACAGTTTCACGACATGCTGGGTTCGGGAAGTACTTTGATTCAAAAAACATTCAGTCGTTTGTCAAAGTTAATTCCAGCCGAAAATATTTTTATTTTAACTAATGAACGCTATAACGATTTGGTTTTAGAACAATTGCCAATGGTAAAACAAGAGCAAGTCCTTTTAGAACCAGCCATGCGAAATACAGCACCATGTATATTATATGCTTCATTAAAAATTCAAAAACAAAATTCAAATGCACTTATGGTCGTAGCGCCAAGCGATCACTGGATTGAAGATGAAATGTCGTTTTCCAATAATTTGCAACAATGTTTTGACTTTTGTCAAAAAGAAAATGCCTTAATGACATTAGGGATTCAGCCGACGTTTCCCAATATAGGTTTCGGTTATATAGAATTTGATAAATCTGATTTAAATCCAATTAAAAAAGTAAATCAGTTTCGTGAAAAACCAGATTATCAAACTGCAAAATCATTTTTAGAAGCAGGTAATTTTCTATGGAATGGAGGAATATTTATTTGGAGTGCAAAAGCAATAACCGAAGCTTTCGAAAAATTCCAACCACAAATGAATGTATTGTTTCAAAAAGGTGTTGATAGTTATAACACTTCAATCGAAAAACAATTCATTGAGGAAAATTATGCTAACGCAGAAAATATATCCATAGATTATGCCGTGATGGAAAAAGCACAAAATGTTTATGTGCTTCCAGCCACTTTTGATTGGAATGATTTAGGAACGTGGGGACAACTTCATGAAAAATTAGATAAAGACGAAAATAATAATGGTGTTATTAATGCGAAAGTAGTACTAGAAAATGCTTCCAATAATATTGTTCGTTCCGATGCTAATAAAATCAT
>NZ_JBMOGV010000114.1:0-6829 GCF_049318185.1 Flavobacterium sp.
TTCAATTCCACCTCGCCAATAGTATAACGTCTAGGATTATCCTCAAAAAACTCATCCGATTTTACGAATTCGTAGAAAATTCCGGAGTTCAAAAGCAATAACATTCCTTTATCCTTTTGAGAATCTTGATAAGCAAAAAAACCTTCTGAAGCAGGAAATAATTCAATAGAATCTACTTTTCGGCCTATTAAGTTTTCAAATTTAGCACGATAAGGTTCATAATTTACGCCCCCGTATATGAATAGATTGAAGTTTTTAAAGATATTTCCAACCGGTTTATTCCCTTTTTGTTCCAACTTTTCGAAATACATTTGAACCCAAGAAGGAATTCCAGAAATCACCGTCATGTTTTCGTTGAACGTTTCTTCCACGATAGCATCGACTTTGTTTTCCCAATCTTCAATGCAGTTGGTTTCCCAACTCGGCATTCGGTTTTTTTGTAAATAGTTAGGAACAAAATGCGCTACAATTCCGGACAATCTTCCTAGTTTAATACCGTTTTTTTCTTCTAAAAGTGGACTTCCTTGTAAGAAAATCATTTTTCCATCTATAAAATCGGCATTTCCTGTTTCGTGAATGTAATTTAAAATCGCGTTGCGAGCAGCTTCAATATGTGTCGGCATCGATTCTTTGGTCAACGGAATATATTTAGCTCCAGAAGTGGTTCCTGAAGTTTTAGCAAAATAGATGGGCTTTCCTCTCCATAGAATATTTTCCTCGCCTTTTACAATGCTGTCAATATAAGGTCTTAATTCCTCATAATCTCTTATAGGAACTTGTTTAGCAAAATCTTCAAAGTTTTTAATTGCAGAAAAATTATGGTCTTTTCCAAACTGAGTTTCTTTGGCGAAAGCCATAAGACTTTGAAAAACTTTTTGCTGTGTCTCAATAGGTTTATTAACCCAAGTTTGGGTTTTTCTATGAATAGCTTCCGCAAAAATTTTAGCTGCAAATGACTTTATTGACATATTATTCAAATTCAATAAAAATACTTGGGTCTATAGGATATCCATCTTTCCATAACTCAAAATGCAGATGTACGCCCGTTGATTCTTGTCCCGTTGAACCAGCAAGAGCTATGACTTCGCCTGTTCTCACTTTATCGCCTTGTGAAACTGTTACCGATTCCGCATGTTTATATACAGAAATGAAACCGTTATTATGCCGAATAATAACCACGTTTCCTGTGTTTGGTGTCCAATCAGCAAAAATTACAGTACCGCTTAAAATAGATTTTATAGGAGTGTTTTTGGCTAACGCTATGTCAACCGCATAATGCTTTTTTGTTGGATTAAATTTGTCTGTTATGATTCCCTTTACGGGAGGAAAAAGTACCACATTTGCTTTTGGTTTGGCTTTTTCGAAAAGATTGTATTTGTCTTCTCTTGCCACTTCTTCTCTTAGTTTTAAATCTGATTTTGATGGTTTTAATTCTTCATCAGAAACAGGTTTTGTATTGGAAGCAGTTATGGAGTCTTTACTGAATTTAGCATATTCTAAATCGCCAGTTAACACCTTTTTAATGGAGGCAATATAGGCCTCATTTTTCTTTAAGGCTCTTGATAAAGAGTCAGATTTCAAAGCTAATTCTGTGGCATTTCTTTTCAATTTCGAAGAAGCATAACCAGGAATATATTCGCGCAATGGTGTAAAAGCGATAATATATGTAGTCACAAAAATTATTAAAAACGCGCCAAAAGTAGCCACCACAAATACATTCATTAAAGTTAATCGCAAAGAAAAAACTTCCTCAAAAGTATCCTCGTTCAAAATAACCAAGCGGTTTTTTGTGAATAGTTTTTTCTTGATTATTTTTCTTTTTAACCGTTTTTCAGACATGGGTTTGGATTATACCACAAATATAGAAAAATAAGTCTGCTTTATATTTTATTAACTTTAACGTTCTTTACTTCTAAATCCTATTTTACTATTGATTTATTTTTTACATTTGTACATTATTATTGTAATAAATAGAAACTATGAACTTTTTAATGATATTTTTAGGAGAAATTGGAATGCCTCAAATTCTGTTAATTTTGGCTATTGTTTTACTGCTTTTCGGTGGTAAAAAAATACCAGAACTAATGAAAGGATTAGGTAGCGGCGTTAAAGAATTTAAAAACGCTGCTAAAGATGACGCTCCTGCAGCTAAAAAAGAAGAAGAGAAAAAAGAATAAGTTTTTTACATTTAAAAAAAGATAAATCCAAGATTCGGATGCTTAAACCTTTGGAATCTTGGATTTTTTATTTTTAGTTAAATAACCATCGTCAACTGAATTCGCTTTCGCTCTTCGTCAACCTCTACTACTTTCACTTGAACGTGTTGATGAAGCTTAACCACTTCATTAACATCAGAAACAAAACCAGATTTGAGTTGTGAAATGTGAACCAATCCGCTTTCCTTAATTCCTATATCAACAAAGCAGCCGAACGCTGTAATATTATTCACAATTCCTGGTAAAATTATTCCGGTTCGAACGTCTTTAATGGTTTTTACATTGGGGTCGAATTCAAAAACTTTTGCAGCTTTTCTTGGGTCGAGTCCTGGTTTTAGTAATTCTTTAAGGATGTCTTTTATTCCTAGAATACCTATCGTTTCATTGGTATAATTTTCAGGTTTTATTAAAGCTATTTTTTCTTTATTAGCTATCAATTCGTTAACCGAAATCTTTAAATCTTTCGCCATTTTTTCAACCACAGGATACGCTTCGGGATGCACCGACGAATTGTCTAATGGGTTTTTTCCATCTTTAATTCTAATGAAAGCTGCGGCTTGTTGATAAGCTTTGTCGCCCAATCGAGGTACTTTTTTTAATTGCTTTCTATCTTCAAAAGGACCATTTTCTTGACGATACGCTACAATGTTTTCAGCCATCTTCTCTCCTATTCCAGAAACATAACTCAATAATGATTTACTGGCTGTATTAATGTTTATTCCAACCGAATTCACACAGCGAACCACAACTGTGTCCAACTCTTCTTTTAATTTAGGTTGGTCAACATCGTGTTGGTATTGTCCAACACCTATAGATTTTGGGTCAATTTTAACCAATTCGGCCAATGGATCTGAAAGTCTTCTACCAATGGAAACCGAACCACGAACTGTGACATCATAATTTGGAAATTCATCACGTGCAATTTTACTCGCTGAATATACCGATGCGCCAGCTTCTGAAACCACAAAAACCTGAACTGGTTTGTCAAAGGCGATTTTCTTGATAAAAAATTCGGTTTCACGACTTGCCGTTCCGTTACCAATTGAAATTACTTCAATGTTATAAGCATTTACCATCGAACGTATTTTCTTCATCGCCATAGCGCTTTCGTTTTGTGGTTGATGCGGATAAATGGTTTCGTTGTATAATAAATCACCTTTTTCATCCAGACAAACTACTTTGCAACCACTTCTAAATCCGGGATCAATGGCTAAAATTCTCTTTTCACCTAAAGGCGGTGCTAATAAAAGTTGGCCTAAATTCCCAGCAAAAACTTCTATGGCTTTGGCGTCTGCTTTAGTTTTAGCTTCTTGCAACGTTTCGTTGGAAATAGCTGGTTCTAATAATCTTTTGTAACTATCTTTTATGGCTAATTCGAGATGTGGTGTTGTTTCATTATTAGCATTTATTATTTCATTTTCTATAAAATCGACCGCTTCTTCTTTTTCAATTTCAATATTGAGTTTAACAAATCCTTCTGCTTCGGCTCGAAGCATGGCTAACAAGCGATGTGATGGAGCTTTTGAAATTGGTTCTGCCCAAACGAAATATTGCGAAAATTTTTGAGCAGCATCTTCGTTTTCTTTTTTCTTGACCACTTTAGTTTCCACAATTGCTTTACGTTGAAACATTCGACGAAGATTTTTACGAATATAAATATTCTCGTTAATCCATTCGGCAATAATGTCTCGTGCTCCTTGAAGCGCTTCGTCTTCGTTTTTTACTTTGTCATTTATATAATTTGTTGAAATAAAATCGATGTCGTCTTTTCTTTGTGCAAAAATAATTTTAGCCAAAGGTTCTAATCCGTTTTCACGAGCTATATCTGCTTTGGTTTTCTTCTTCTTTTTATAGGGCAAATACAAATCCTCTATCTCTTGTAAATCAAAACTATTTTCAATTTTTGATTTTAATTCAGGTGAAAGTTCTCCTTGCTCTTGAATGGTTTTGAGAATGCTTTCTTTTCGTTTTACAATTTCATCATATTGTTTAGAAAGCTTAGTAATTTGTTCAATAACTACTTCGTCTAAATTTCCTGTTTGATCTTTTCTATATCTTGAAATAAAAGGAATAGTACAATCTTCTGCTAATAATTTTAAGGTAGCGCTAATGCTTTTTAGTGAAGCCTTTGTTTGGTTTTCTATAAATTGTAATTGGTTCATTTTTTAGTAATCCTTAATCCTGTACGATATAATCTTTTGGATCTTCTTTATTAAATTCGGGTTGAATATTGATATGGTTGATATGAAATTGCTCAAATAAAATGATTTCAATTTTTTCTAACAACAAATTAAACTCGCTCATTTTTATATCTCTTGAACAATCAAGGTGTGCTTCCAAGTGTAATTCTTCGTCATTTAAATGCCAAATATGGATGTGATGCAATTTATTTACTCCAGATATTTTATGTACTTCACGAACAATTTCTTTAATATCAATGTAATCTGGTGTGAAAAGCATCAACATTTTAGTAGCGGTTTTTATTAAATCAACTCCAACATAAATTAAATAAGCGGCAATAAGAATGGTCATCACACTATCAACCCAATACCATGCATAAAATTTCATTAATAAACCACCTATTAAAACAGCAATAGAAGCCATCATATCAGTCAATAAATGCAAATACGCCGATTTCATATTAATATTATGCTTTGCGTCTTTTTGTAAAAGCAAAACAGAAAAACCGTTTACAGCAATTCCTAAAAGTGCCAACCAAATTACTAAACCTGATTGGATGGGATGGGGATTAAAAAATCTTTCAATAGCGCCGTAGGTTAAAATCAACGCAACAATAACCAATGTAATAGCGTTGATAAAAGCAGCTATTAATTCGGCTCTTTTATAACCAAAAGTATGATTTATAGAGGCTTTTTTTCTAGAAAGTTTATTAGCAAAGAGACTAAAACCAAGCGATAAAACATCTGAAAAATTATGAAGCGCATCAGAAATTAAAGCTAAACTTCCAGAAATAACTCCACCAACTACTTGAGCAATGGTAATTAAAAGGTTTAATAAAATAGAATAGAATAGATTTTTACCTTTTACTTCATGTTTATGAATGTGGATTCCGCTCATATTATTGACAAGCTATTTTAGCTACTCTAATAGCATGTCTTCCGCCTTCAAAAGAAGTGTTTAGAAAAGTATCAACCATTTCTATCGCTTGTTGTATGGAGGTAAATCGTGCCGGGATACTTATAATATTAGCATCATTGTGTTGACGTGCTAGCGCCGCAATTTCTTTTGTCCAACATAATGCGGAACGAATACCATGATGTTTATTAACCGTCATATTAATTCCATTTCCCGAACCACAAATCACAATACCAAAATCAGCTTTTTTAGTTTCAATATCAGTCGCCACAGAATGGCCAAAATCAGGATAATCAACACTATCAAAAGTATCTGTTCCGTGGTTTAAAATTTGATATCCTTTAAGTTCTAAAAATGCGACTATTGCTTTTTTATATTCAGGTCCTGCGTGATCGTTTCCAATAGAGATTTTCATTATGTTTCTTTTGTAGTTATATTGACAAATTTAAGAAAACTATCAGTTAGAATTCTACTTTATTATAACTACTTGATTTTTAATAATTAAGATTTTTTTAAACTGATTAATTTCTACAACTAATTGAAAATAATTAGTATTTATTTAATAAAAATGTTAAAATTATGAAATGTTAATAGTTATTTGCAATTCGTTGATAATCAGTTAACCTTAAATTAACATCAATTGTTCATAACTTTGAATAGAAAATTAGAAGTTTTTCTTTGTCGTATGTAAAAAAATTGTAATCAAAAATTGTTATTAAAAAATCAAACTTAGTTTTGTTTTTTTATGTAAAATTTATCAGCACAAAAAAGATGGTTTTCAACAAAAACTAATAGTAAAACTTATTAAAAAATTGAGTTATTTTTAGTGTATTTTCAAATGTTAATAAACAATAAAATTTACCACATTTTAAGAACTTTATAATTATTAAATATTGTTAATTTCTTTGTATAAGTTTATATAACTTTAAAAATATGATTTTTAACAAAAAGTTATTACAACTATTAACACACTATAATAACCACTATAAATTTAAATTTAATTTAATTTTTTTATATATAATTCTAATTATTGTTGAAAACTCTAATTTTTATAAAAATAATAAATGTTATTTTTTCGATAAATATTAGTACTTGATACATTAAACTTAATACTATTTTGTAATTTTCAACAATAATAGTAAAGATACAATGAGTAAGAAACCTAAAAAGTTTGGAAAAAATGAAAAAACCTTTTCCGAAAAGATATTTAAAATACTTTCAAAAAACGCCAATAAACCTTTTAATTACAAACAAATAGCTGCTATTTTAGAATTAGACGATACTAAAAGCAGAAATGAAATAATTAAAGATTTAAAAATTTTAGCAGCTCAAAAACTGATCATTGAATCAGAACCTGGTAAGTATTTAGTGAAAGCTTCTAGTCATCAATATTACGAAGGAGTTGTTGATATGACGTCTAGAAAAACAGGCTATTTTGTTTGTGATGAATTAGAACATGATGTATTCATCCCTTTTATAAATTTAAATCATGCATTGGATAACGATAAAGTAAAAGC
>NZ_JBMOGV010000115.1:0-6766 GCF_049318185.1 Flavobacterium sp.
AGTTATTCTGCAATTCCTAATGTTGGTTTGAGTATTAATCCAACAACAGGTATGATAAATCCAAGTTTAAGTTCGCCGGGAAATTATAATGTAGTTTATGGTTTACCTGGTTCTATTTGTACCGCCGGAAATCCTTCAACTCAAGTTGAAATAATAGGTGTACCAAATATACCTCAACCTGCCGCTGTATCGGTATGTAATACTTATACATTACCAGTATTAAACGTTGGTAGCTATTACTCTCAATCAGGTGGATTAGGAACTCCTATAGATATTACGGTTCCTATTACATCTCCACAAACTATTTATGTTTATGCAAATAATAATGGTTGTACGAATGAAAAATCATTTACCGTTACTATAAATGCAGCTCCGATTCCAATTCTAAATGTTACTCAACCAACTTGTGCAATTCCAACGGGCACGATTGAAGTTACTAGTCCTCTTAATGGGTCAGGAAGTGGTTTACCTGCAAACTTATTTATTTCTGAAGTAACGGATGCCCCAAATGGTTTAGGAGCTCTAACATATGTAGAAATATATAATGGAACAGGGTCGCCAGTTGATTTAAGTAATTATAAATTAAATACCTACAATAATGGTTCAGCTACTGTAAATTCCTCTTGTGATAACACTTTATCAGGTATTATAAACAATAATAGCACTGTTGTTATTGCTATAGGTTCAGCTTCCAATCAAGGCGGTATAACTCCAAATTTAGTTTTCTCTGGTTGTAGTGGAGTTAATAATGATGATAACATTAGATTAACTAAAGTTGACACTGGCTTAGATATTGATTTATGGGGAGATACTGCAGGTGTTAGTTTTACACCCCTAGGGCAAGCAGGTTATACTTACAGAAGATTGCCTACAGCTACAGTTCCAAGCCTTACATGGAACTCTGCTGATTGGGTTATAATAGATGATGTTGCCACGGTTGTAGATTATTCTAACATTGGTCAACATACACTAAGCGCTAATAATTATGAATATAGTTTGGATAATGGGACTTATCAATCAGGCACTACTTTTGCAGGAGTTGCTCCAGGAAATCATACCATTACGGTTCATGATTTAGTTACTGGATGTTATTCAAATCCTGAACCAGTAACTATCAATTCTGTAACATTATCTCCAACAGTATTAGGATTTAGCTACACTACTCCTGTTTGTAAAAATAGCACGACTAATCCAACGCCAATAACTGTTAATGGGTTTACTACTGGTGGGCAATATAGTGCACCAGCAGGGTTAAGCATTGATGCAAATTCAGGATTAATTAATCTTGCTACTTCTACACCGGGGGATTATACCGTGTCTTATCTTGTAAATCCGAACAATTCAATTTGTTTGGCAGGAGGAACTTCGACTGCTTCAATCACTATAAAATCAATGGTTACATTAGGGACAAACATTTCTTATGCTTCACCATTTTGTTTTGGCGGATCAAATCCACTCCCTAATACTTCTTCAATCGGATTTACTTCGGGAGGAATTTATTCTTCAACAACAGCGATAAGTCTTAACCCAAATACTGGAGAGATAGATCTTGGTAACAGTAGTGCAGGATCTCATCCTATTATATATACTGTAATTGCTAATGCAGCTAATTGTGAGCTAACAACTCCAAGTACTACAACGGTTGAGATAACTGCCCCTGTACAAATAAATGTGGATAGCGGCTGTCAAAGTAATAAATACACACTTACAGCGTTACCTCTTGATAATTCATTTAACCCTGAAACTGCTACTTATACATGGCGCAATGGTTCTGGACAAGTTATTGGAACAAGTACGCAAAGCATAACTGTAACTGAAACAGGTTCTTACACTGTAACTGTAACAAGTAATGGTTGTTCAAGCGTTTCGTTACCAGTTTCTGTTGACTCAATAAATTGTGTAATTCAAAAAGGAATTTCAGTTAATAATGATGGGAAGAACGATACTTTTGACCTATCAGGATTTAATGTTAAGAAATTGACTATCTTCAGTAGATATGGTTTAAAAGTTTATGATAAAAACAATTATACCAATGAATGGGGTGGTCAATCTAGCACAGGGGATGAACTTCCTGATGGAACCTATTATTATGTTATTGCCCGTGATAATGGTCAAAATGAATCAGGATGGATATACATCAACAGAGCACAATAAGACAATATCAATTTGCATTCAAAATAAAACAAAACAAAATGAAGAAACTATATTTCATTGCCATATTAGCTTTATCAATACTTACTAAGGTAGAAGCACAGCAAGACCCAAATTATACTCAGTATATGTATAATATGGGGGTCATTAATCCGGCCTATGCTGGCTCAAAAGAAAGCTTATCAGGAGGATTTTTATACAGAAAACAATGGGTAGAAATAGATGATGCCCCAACAACAGGAACCTTTTTTATTCACAGTCCTGTGGGAAGAAATGTTGGTTTAGGACTTTCTGTAATTTCCGATAAGATTGGACCTGTAGAAGAAAATAATTTTTATGGAGATTTCTCCTATACTCTAAACTTGGGAGGCGATAATAGATTAGCCTTTGGTTTAAAAGCGGGTTTAACCATGCATAAAATTGATTTTAATTATATATTTCAAACATTACCGCAACAAGTTCCAGAAGATCCTTTTAGTGCGGGTAATCCTAACGCAACGTTTTTAAATGTTGGATCTGGAGTTTTCTATTATTCAGATAAATATTATGTGGCTTTTTCTGTTCCCAATATGTTAAAAACAAAATATTTGGATTTTGATGGAAGAAAATATGGAACAGAAGTGTTGCATTATTTTTTAACTGGAGGATATGTATTTGATTTGAATCCAAATTTAAAATTCAAACCCTTTGCCATGATAAAATCATCATTGAATGCACCAACCTCTGTTGATGTTTCAACTAACTTTATGTTATATGATAAATTAGAATTAGGAGCAACCTATAGATTACAAGATTCATTCGGAGCAATGGTAAATTTTGCTGTTACTCCAAGTTTAAGAATAGGTTATGCATACGACCATATTATTTCAGATTTGAATGTTGTAACACCAGCCTCACACGAGGTAATGTTGTTATTCGATTTGAATTTCCCGAAAAAAGTATCACGTTCACCAAGATATTTCTAACCTATTAAGAAACCTAAAAAATGAAAAATCTATATATAGCAATTAGTTTCGTAGCCATTAGTTTTACTATATCGGCGCAAAACAAAGACACGAAATCAGCTGACAAATTATTCGACAGATATGAATATATTGATGCTGCAAAAGCTTACCTAAAACTTATTGAGAATGGAAAATCTTCTGATTATGTTTATAAGCAATTAGCAGATAGTTACTACAACATGTTCAATTCAAAAGAAGCCGTAAAATGGTATGCAAAAGCGACAGAAACTAGTCAAGATACAGAAACCTATTATCGTTACGCTCAAATGTTAAAAGCCAATGGGAAATATGAAGAAGCAAACAAACAAATGCAAAAATTTGCCACAGCAGCACCAAATGATAACCGTGCTAAAGCTTTCAAAGAAAACCCAAATTACATACCTAGATTGTTTGACAAAGAAAAACAGTATAATGTAAAATCTTCAGATATTAGCAGTGATAAATCAGAATTTGGGGCAGTACTTTATAATAATGCATTATATTTTGCTAGTGCCAGAAATGGTGCTCGTAAAAACTACGGTTGGACCGATGAACCTTTCTTAGATATTTACAAAGCAGATTATAACTCCGATGGCACTATATCCAATGCTTTGACAGTTACTGAATTAAATTCAAAATGGCATGATGGCCCAGTGACCCTAAGTTCTGATGGTAAAACTATCTATTTTGCTAGCGAGAGTTTTAAAGAAAAAGTATCAGAGAAAGACAAAAAAGCTAACGCTAAATTTGGTCAAGTTTATTTGTTTAAAGCAACAAGAGAAAGTGATAAATGGGATGATATTAAAGCTTTACCTTTTAATGATAAAACTTTTTCAAACAGTAATCCAAGTTTAAGTCGTGATGGAAAGACATTATATTTTTCATCAAATAGGCCATCAAGCATAGGAGGGACAGATATTTGGAAAGTAAGTATTAATGCTGACGGAACCTATGGAGAACCTCAAAATTTAGGTGTAAAAGTAAACACAGAAGGCAATGAGAGTTTCCCTTTTATTGCTGATGACAACAAAACATTATTCTTTGCCTCAAGCGGAAGACAAGGTTTTGGAGGGTTAGATATTTATCAAATTGATTTGACTAAAGGCGAAGCTTCTAACTTGGGCAAACCTATCAATTCAGAAAAAGACGATTTTGCTTTCACATTTAACGGAAGTAAAAAAGTAGGGTTCTTATCTAGTAACAGAAATGGGAACGACGATATCTTTGCCGTAAATCCTATTTGTGGAGTTGATGTTTCTATAGTGGTGACCAATGCAAAAACTAGCGAAATCCTAGCTAATGCTAGCGTAGCTATTTTAGATGACAAAAAGAATGTCATTGCTAAAGAAATGTCAAACGAAAAAGGGGAAGTGAAATACATGGTAGAATGTGACAGGGCTTATGTGGTGCAAGCTTCAAAAGATGGTTTTGAAAGCAACACTTTTGCAGTAACTAAAAGTAAAGGGACAACAACAAAAGTGGATGCTGCTTTACAACCAATAGATGTTATTGTTACCGAAACGGAGGTTATCTTAAAACCTATTTATTTTGAATTTGACAAGAGTAACATCACGCAAGAAGGTGCTTTTGAGTTGGATAAATTAGTTCAAGTAATGAAAAATAATGATAGAATGGTCATCTTTACCAAATCACATACCGATAACAGAGGAAGTGACCAATATAACTTATCATTATCTGATAGAAGAGCAAAATCAACCGTTCAGTACATTATTTCTAAAGGCATAGAAGCAAGCAGAATTTCTGGAAAAGGAATGGGTGAGTTAGAACCAAAAGTAGATTGTGGCGAAGCTTGTACTGATGAGCAATATGCCCAAAACAGACGCTCAGAATTCTTGATTGTAAAGTAGTAATTAAGAAAAACTAATATTAAGCCCTAAGAATTACTTGGGGCTTTTTGTTTTTTTAAATATAAAATTTTGATTTAATACGATTCAAACTTATATAAATAGTTCTGCTTAGAATAGTGTCTTACTTTTTGGGTGATTTTCATTTTAGGGAGATTTTCGATAAACTATTATCAAGTAAATTTATTCTTTGATAAAACGTTCCTTTGAACTAGCTAGATTTAACCTTTAGTTTTAATAGTTTACAGGACATTTAGTTAGCATAAATTAGCGCGTAAAAAGTAAAATTAATTTTGAAAAATCATTTCTTTATTTGCTTAAACTAGTATTAAGCAGGTAAACGGTTACTTAAATACTTACCAGAAAAAGATATAATAAAAGTAATTCGTCAGAAAAGTATAAATTTTCACTAAAAGTGCTTTAGGTTTTATCTGAAAAAAGTATTTTTAGAAAAAATTATTTAAATGAATTTTAGCTATTGGGAACTTAAAAATTGGTTTACAGCTATTGATTATACAATTGTTGGAAGCGGTATTGTTGGTTTACATTGCGCACTTACTTTAAGAGAAAAATATCCCGAAAGTAAAATTCTAGTGTTAGAAAAAGGGATATTGCCTCAAGGGGCAAGTACAAAAAATGCAGGATTTGCATGTTTTGGTAGTATTTCTGAAATACTTGACGATTTAAAATCACATAGTGAAGAAGAAGTAATTCAATTAATTCAAAAACGTTGGAACGGATTACAATTACTTCGTAAAAACCTCGGAGATTCAGCCATCGATTTCAAACCTTATGGCGGATATGAATTGTTTTTGAAGGATGATGAAAGTATTTACAATGAATGTTTGCAAAAATTACCATTTATCAATGAAATTCTGAAACCTATTTTTAGAAACGATTTATTTGCAAAAGAAGTTGATCGATTTGACTTCAAAAACATTCAAGAATATTTGATTTTTAATCCATACGAAGCCCAAATCGATACAGGAAAGATGATGCATGCTTTATTACAAAAAGCGAATTCAAATAATATTATGGTTTTAAATCAAGTCGAAGTATCCCATTTTCAAGAAAAGAACGATGGCGTTGCAATTGCCATTGGGGATTTTAATTTCAACTCAAAAAAACTCTTATTTGCCACTAATGGTTTTGCGTCACAATTAACAAATAATCAGGTAAAACCAGCAAGAGCTCAAGTTTTGATAACCGAACCTATTCCAAATCTTGATATTAAAGGAACATTTCATTTCGATAAGGGCTATTATTATTTTAGAAACATTGATGATAGAATATTAATAGGTGGAGGAAGAAATTTAGATTTCGAAGGCGAAACCACCACTGAATTAGGTCAAACACAATTAATTCAAAATCGTTTGGAGGAATTATTAAAAGAAGTAATTTTACCAAACACCGATTTCAAAATTGCGCATCGATGGAGTGGCATTATGGGATTAGGTTCCAGTAAGAATCCAATAGTTGAACAACTTTCGGAAAATGTGTATTGCGGAGTAAGACTAGGTGGAATGGGAGTTGCGATTGGAAGTTTAATAGGGCAAGAATTAGCCGATTTAGTAAAATAAAATATGTTTAGAAAGATTACTCGATTGATTTGGAAAATTATGCTATGGTTTTTTGGACTTTCCATCTTGTCTGTCATTATTTTCAAATGGATACCTATTCCCTTTACACCATTAATGGTAATAAGAATCATAGAATTTAAATCAGATAATCAAGACGCTATTTACAGTCACGATTGGGTTCCTTTAG
>NZ_JBMOGV010000116.1:0-6648 GCF_049318185.1 Flavobacterium sp.
GGTTTTCGGTTGTCGGTTTTCGGTTATCGGTTTTCGGTTATGGGTTTTCGGTTATTGGTTTTCGGTTGTTGGTTGTTGGTTTTCGGTTGGTTCTTGCTTTTTTTTCTATTTTATCTTTTTCTTTCTATTCGTTTCATAATCTTCAAAAATCATTTCGCCCAATCCTTTTAACCCAGTATAAAATGCTTTCCCTTGATTGGCTTCGGTGAATCGGTTTACGAATTTTTGCAAATACGGATCATTGGCAATCATAAAAGTTGTAATTGGTATGTGTAACTTTCGTGCTTGTGCCGCTTGATTGTAGCATTGTTCAACAATATACTCGTCCAAGCCGTTGCTATTCATATAATATTCGCCATTTTTTTCACGAACACAACTTGGTTTTCCATCGGTAATCATAAAAATTTGCTTGTTGGTGTTTCGTTTTCTGCGCAACATGTCCATGGCCAATTGCAAACCTGCAACCGTATTGGTATGATAAGGGCCAACTTTTAAATAAGGTAAATCTTTTATAGCAATAGGCCAAGCGTCATTCCCGAAAACTAAAATATCGATTGTATCTTTTGGATAACGTGTGGTGATTAATTCTGCTAACGCCATGGCTACTTTTTTGGCTGGTGTAATGCGGTCTTCGCCATATAAAATCATGCTGTGGCTAATGTCAATCATCAAAACCGTACTCATTTGAGCCTTGAAACGCGAATCTTCAACTACCAAATCATTTTCGGTTAGCCGAAATTCATCAACGCCATTATTGACTTGAGCGTTGCGCAAACTCTCTGTCAATGATATACTTTCTATGCTATCGCCAAAATGGTAATTTCTAAATTCACCCGTTTGTTCGTCGCCGTTTCCAGAATATTTAGTTTTATGATTGCCACTTCCCGTTCTTTTCAGGTTGCCAAAGATTTGATCTAATGCAGCTTGTCGAATGGCTCTTTCGGTCTTGGCAGTAATTCCAGTTCCCGAAGTTCCATCGTCTTTGAGCTCTTCGCGGATGTATCCTTTTTTCTTTAAATCTTCAATAAAATCATCGATAGTATAACTGGAGTCGGTCAATTTATATTCCACATCCAGTTGTCGTAACCAATCAATGGCTTCATCAAAATCACCCGAAGTATGCGTAATTAATTCTTTGAAAATTTCAAATAATTTATCAAAAGGCGATTGGAACGGCGCTTCGTATTTTTTGAATAAAAATCCTTTTTTCATGTTCTTTTCCATAGCTTATAAAAATACTATATAAACTTTAGAAAGGGTATAGAACGTATATTAATTTTTAGTTAAAGTAATTACCTATTTTAAAAGTATATTCAATAAGTAGCATATATCTTGTCAATACTTGATGATAGGAACCATTGTTAGTGATATATTGCGTTTAAAATTGTTAGATTTACAGTCTAAAATTAATGTATGTCCTCTGATTATATTGTAGACGAAGTGTATCAAGATGTTTTCTTTATGGAAGCTGACATCAAGTTTAAAGAATTTGAAAACTGCACCTTTCGCTTTTGTGACTTCACCGATTGCACGTTTCAAACGGTCACTTTTATAGATTGCAACTTCTTTGATTGTAATTTTAAAGAAACTAAAATTAATTATGTTTCCCTACGTGGTGTTTGGTTTGCCAAATGTAATTTCACCGCAGTCAATTTTGCCATGACCGACCAAGTGATTTTTGAGTTTCACTTTAAAGATTGTTTGCTTGATTACGCCAAATTCTATGCTTTAAAAATGAAAAAAATGCAATTCATCAACTGCAGTATGATTGCTGTAGATTTTATGGCAAGCGATTTAACCGAAGTATTGTTTGATAATTGCAACCTAAGAAGGGCTGTTTTTATAGATACTATTGCTAACAAAGCTGATTTTTCTACCAGTTATGATTATACCATTGACCCTGAAAAAAATAAATTAAAGAAAGCAATATTCTCAATGGATGGTTTAAAAGGATTATTGGAAAAATACACTATCATTGTAAAATAAAAAACCTTCAAAAGTTAGCTCTTGAAGGTTTCTATGTTTTATAAGTTGAATGATTTAGAAAACAAAAATCGGTCTTTCGCTCATCATTTCGTTAACTTCATCAGCAACTTCTTCGATAATCGCTTCATTAGTATGGTTCATTAGAACTTTATCAATTAAATTCACAATGATTTCCATGTCTTCTTCTACCAAACCTCGAGTAGTAATAGCAGGCGTTCCAATTCGTATTCCCGAAGTTACAAATGGTGATTTATCATCAAAGGGCACCATGTTTTTATTAACCGTAATTTCAGCTTTTACTAGTGCGTTTTCTGCCTCTTTTCCTGTAATATTTTTATTTCTTAAATCAATCAACATCATGTGATTGTCTGTTCCTCCCGAAATTAAATTATACCCTTTTTTCATAAAGGCAGCAGCCATTGCTTTTGCGTTTTTTTGTACTTGCATAGTATAATGAAAAAACTCATCGGTCAATGCTTCTCCAAACGCGACGGCTTTTGCGGCAATAATGTGCATTAACGGTCCGCCTTGATTTCCTGGGAAAACAGCCAAATCTAATAAAGACGACATCATTCTGATTTCGCCTTTTGGTGTAGTTAATCCCCAAGGATTTTCAAAATCTTTTCCCATCATGATTAATCCACCACGTGGACCGCGCAAGGTTTTATGAGTTGTAGTGGTAACAATATGACAATGCGGCATCGGGTCATTTAATAATCCTTTAGCAATTAAACCTGAAGGATGCGAAATATCGGCTAATAAAAGTGCTCCAACACTGTCGGCAATCACTCTAAATCTTTCAAAATCCATATCACGACAATAAGCCGAAGCACCAGCAATAATCATTTTTGGCATTTCACGTGTTGCAATTTCTTGAATTTTGTCATAATCAAAACGACCCGTTGCTGCTTCTACACCATAAAAAGAGGCTGTGTATAATTTACCCGAAAAGTTAACAGGCGAACCATGAGTCAAATGACCACCATGAGATAGGTCAAAACCAAGTATTTTATCACCAGGTTGTAAACATGCTGAAAAAACAGCAGTATTGGCTTGTGAACCTGAATGCGGTTGAACGTTAGCATATTCAGCGCCGAATAAAGCTTTAGCTCTATCAATAGCGATTTGTTCTACAACATCTACTACTTCACAGCCACCATAATAACGTTTACCAGGATAACCTTCTGCATATTTATTTGTTAAAACAGAACCTGCCGCTTCCATTACCTGATCACTTGCAAAGTTCTCAGAAGCAATAAGTTCTATACCATGAATTTGTCTGTCTTGTTCTTCAAGAATAAGGTCAAAAATTTGTTCGTCGCGTTGCATTTGAAAATATTTCGTTAAATAAAGCTCAAAATTACAAAAATGGTTTGGTAAATTAATAGTTAATGATATATTTGATTACTATTTTTTCAACAATTAATCTTAATAACATCATGCCTAATTCCACCAATAATCCTATTCGAAAATCATGGCTTACTGTCCATGAAAACAGTGATTTTCCTATTCAAAATATTCCATTTGGCGTTTTTTTAACCAAAGAAGATGTTATCACAATTGGGACAAGAATTGGTGATTACGCGATTGATTTAGGGGCTTTACAGCAGTTAAACTATTTTGAAGGAATAGAATTGACTGATGATATGTTCATGCAAGACACTTTGAATGACTTTATTTCAGATGGAAAAAAAACATGGCGATCAGTAAGAAATCGTATCAGTGAAATTTTTGATAGTAACAATCCTAAACTAAGAGACAATAAGGAACATTGTGATATTGTAATTTTTAAAATAGAAGATGTTGAAATGCAACTTCCAGTTTTAATAGGTGATTATACCGATTTTTATTCAAGTAAAGAACACGCAACCAATGTTGGTAAAATGTTCCGCGACCCCGAAAATGCACTATTACCTAATTGGCTTCATATACCAGTAGGCTATCATGGCAGAAGTTCGACTATCATTCCATCTGGAATTCCAATTCACAGACCAATGGGACAAACATTGCCTAATGGAGAAACAAGTCCTGTGTTTGGTCCTTCACGCCTTATAGATTTTGAATTAGAAACTGCTTTTATCACTACTGATGCCAACGTAATGGGGGAAAATATTCCTATTAATGAAGCAGAAGATTATATTTTTGGAATGGTTTTGTTAAATGACTGGAGTGCTAGAGATATTCAAAAATGGGAATATGTACCACTTGGCCCATTCTTAGCCAAGAACTTTGCCTCTTCTATTTCTCCTTGGATAGTTACTATGGATGCATTAGAACCTTTCCGTTGCAAAGGACCCAATCAAGAACCAATGCCACTTCCCTACCTGCAACAAAAAGGAAAACATACCTTCGATATTAATCTAGAAGTTTATATTGAACCCGAAAATGTGGAAGCTTCCTTAGTTTCTAAATCTAACTTCAAATATATGTATTGGTCAATGTCACAACAATTGGCTCATCATACTTCTAATGGATGTCGCATAAATTCAGGCGATATGATGGGTTCTGGGACTATATCGGGACCAACTGAAGATAGTTTTGGTTCTATGCTAGAATTGACTTGGGGCGGAAAAAATCCCATAAAAATGAAAGATGGTTCCGAACGCAAATTCATAAATGATAACGACACTGTGACCATGAAAGGTTATTGTCAAAACAGTTCTGTTCGCATTGGTTTTGGCGAAGTTGTTACGAAACTATTACCACCATTTGTTAGAAAATAAAAAAATCAAACTAATATCATATACTATTTACAATGAAAAATACTGCTTTAACTCACATTCACGAAATTTTAGGTGCCAAAATGGTCCCTTTTGCTGGCTATAACATGCCTGTTCAGTATGAAGGTGTGAATGCCGAACATGAAATAGTTAGAACTGGTGTGGGTGTTTTTGATGTATCGCACATGGGTGAGTTTTTACTTTCGGGTGAAAATGCCTTAGCATTAATCCAAAAAGTAACTTCCAATGATGCTTCTGTATTAGAAATTGGAGGAGCTCAATATTCTTGTCTGCCAAATAATGATGGCGGAATTGTGGACGATTTAATTGTCTATAGGATGAAAGAAAGTCAATATCTATTGGTTGTTAACGCTTCTAATATTGACAAAGACTGGAATTGGATCTCGGCTCACAACGATTTGGGCGTTGACATGAAAAACATATCAGAAGCCTATTCCTTACTTGCCATTCAAGGGCCAAAAGCGGTTGAAGCGATGCAATCCTTAACATCCATAGATTTATCAGCTATCAAATATTATCATTTTGAAGTTGGGACTTTTGCAGGAATTGATGATGTAATTATTTCAGCAACTGGTTATACTGGCTCTGGTGGATTTGAAATTTATTGTAAAAATTCAGATGCTGAGCAAGTTTGGCATAAAGTGTTTGAAGCAGGAAAACCGTTTGGCATTAAACCTATTGGATTAGCAGCTCGTGATACGTTGCGTTTAGAAATGGGATATTGTTTGTATGGCAATGATATTAACGATACAACTTCACCTATCGAAGCTGGATTGGGTTGGATTACGAGATTTAATAAAGAATTTACCAATTCAGAAAACTTAAAGAAACAAAAAGAAGCTGGTGTTTCAAGAAAGTTAGTTGGCTTTGAATTAGTTGAAAGAGGCATTCCCCGTCATGATTATGATATTGTAGATGCGGAAGGTAACAACATTGGGATTGTAACTTCGGGAACTATGGCGCCAACTTTAGGTAAAGGAATTGGAATGGGATATGTAAAAACTGAATTCTCAGCCGTTGACAGCGAAATTTTTATCCAAATCAGAAATAATAAAGTAAAAGCAAAAGTGGTCAAATTGCCTTTTTATAAAAAATAGATTTTAAAAGTCAATGGCAAAAACATATTTTTGCAACTGGAAATTTAAGAATAACGAATAAAGATTATATAGTAAGGAAATGGGAAGAGCATTTGAATTTAGAAAAGGTAGAAAAATGAAACGTTGGTCAGCTATGGCCAAAGCGTTTACTCGTATTGGAAAAGATATTGTAATGGCAGTAAAAGAAGGTGGCCCAAATCCAGAAGCCAACTCTCGTTTAAGAGCTGTGATGCAAAATGCAAAATCGGCTAATATGCCGAAAGAAAACGTAGAACGTGCCATTAAAAAAGCTACTGATAAAGATACAGCCAACTATAAAGAACAACTTTTTGAAGGATATGCACCTCACGGAATTGCACTTTTGATAGAGACTGCTACCGACAATAATAACAGAACTGTTGCCAATATTAGAAGTTATTTCAATAAATGTAACGGAACTCTGGGAACACAGGGTTCGGTGGAATTTATGTTTGACCACACTTGCAATTTCCGAATTCCTAATAACAATGTAGATATTGAAGAAATGGAATTGGAATTTATCGATTTTGGCGCGGAAGAAATTTTTGCCGATGAAGACGGTATTTTGATTTATGCTCCGTTTGAGAGTTTTGGTGCTATTCAAAAAGAATTGGAAAGTCGTGGTATAGAAATCTTATCTTCTGGATTTGAAAGAATACCACAAATTACTAAAAAGTTAACCGAAGCAGAAATGGCTGACGTAGAAAAACTAATAGACAAAATTGAAGAAGATGATGACGTGATGAACGTTTATCATACTATGGAAGAGTAGCAACATACTTTTTTGTATTGAAAAATTAAAATCT
>NZ_JBMOGV010000117.1:0-6469 GCF_049318185.1 Flavobacterium sp.
GCGCACGAAAAGAAAGTTATGCCGAACACAGTCGAAATCCAATTGTAGAAAACGGCACTTTGGAAGACGACCAAAACCGTCGTGATTTTACTATCAATGCTTTGGCATTTTCTTTAAATAAAGCAAACTATGGCGATTTGGTTGACCCATTTAATGGATTAACAGATTTAGAAAACAAAATCCTTAAAACACCATTAAATCCTGATATTACCTATTCTGATGATCCGTTACGAATGATGCGTGCCATTCGTTTTGCCACCCAACTGAATTTTACTATTGAAGAAAATTCGTTGGAAGCCATTGCAGTCAATAAAGACCGCATCAAAATCATTTCGGGTGAAAGAATTGTAGATGAATTAAATAAGATTTTAGAAACTTCAAAGCCATCTATTGGTTTTTTACATTTATATAAAACTGGAATTTTAGAAATCATTCTTCCTGAACTTACAGCACTAAATAACGTAGAAGAAATTGAAGGACATACTCATAAAAACAACTTCTATCATACACTAGAGGTAGTAGATAATATTTGTCCGAATACTGATGACGTTTGGCTTCGTTGGGCTGCTTTGCTGCACGATATTGGGAAAGCACCAACCAAAAAATTCAATAAAAAACAAGGTTGGACATTTCACGGACACGAATTCCTGGGCGGAAAAATGGTAAAGAAAATCTTCGAAAGATTGCACATGCCATTGAACCAAAAAATGAAATTTGTGGCCAAAATGGTAATGCTCAGTTCCCGACCAATAGTACTTTCAGAAGATATCGTTACCGATTCGGCAGTGCGGCGTTTGGTTTTTGATGCCGGCGAAGATGTGGACAATTTGATGACTTTGTGCGAAGCAGATATTACGACCAAAAACCCAACGAAATTTAAAAAATACCACAATAATTTTGATATTGTACGTAGAAAAATAATTGAAGTCGAAGAGCGTGATCATATTCGTAATTTTCAACCTCCTATATCTGGTGAAGAAATTATGAAAATATTTGATTTAAAGCCTTCACGTGAAATTGGTGTTTTGAAAGAAGCTGTCAAAGAAGCAATTTTAGAAGGTGAAATCCCCAATGAATACCAAGCAGCATTTGATTTTGTTTTGAAACGAGCTGAAAAACTAGGATTGAAAAAAGTAACCTAATTTGAAAATTATTCTATTTTAAAATTTGAAAAGGAATTACTAGATTATTATAAATTGTACTTGGTTGAAAAAAATAAAAGCAATATAAATTTGTAGCTTAATAAAATAATACCCGACACTTAGAACAAAAAAACATGAAGAAATATTTCCCAAAATCAGCAAAAATAGCTTTAGTCCTTGTTTATCTTGTGGTTTTTGCTGGCGCTTTTGTTAGACTAACTGGTTCTGGAATGGGTTGTCCTGATTGGCCTAAATGTTTTGGTTATTATATTCCACCAACTGAAAAACAAGAATTAGTATTTACAGAAGAAAAAGAATACAACAAAGGACAAGTTATTATTAAAGAGGAAACTCTTATGGTGGCAAAAGAAGACTTTGTAGCGAAATCAACTTTTGATTCAACTGATTGGGAAAAATACACTAAACATGACTACGCCATTTTCAATCCATTACACACTTGGGTGGAATATATCAATAGATTGCTTGGCGCTTTGGCAGGAATTGCTTGTTTTTTAACTTTTATTTTTTCATTTGGCTATTGGAAAGAAAAAAGAAAACTAGTTTATATTTCATTTTTTATATGTGTTTTAATGGGTTTTCAAGCATGGCTCGGAAAAACAGTAGTCGACTCGGTATTAAATCCTTTTAAAATTACCACTCATATGTTGGCTGCTTTGTTAATCATTGCTTTCCAATTGTATCTTATTTATGAAGTTCAAAAAAAGGAAAATTCTTTTATTTTCGATACCAATTTTAACAGAATTTTGTCCCTAACCATTGGTTTGACAATTATTCAAATTCTATTAGGAACAAGTGTAAGAGAACATGTAGATACTATTTCTGAAACTGGCGCTCCAAAAATACTTTGGTTACAGAATCCAACATTGACATTCTACATTCACCGATCATTTTCGATAATTGTTCTTATTGCCAATTTTTATTTATTTTCTAGAAACAGAAAATTACAATTGCATTTTCAGAAAATAAATTGGGTCATGGTATTGATTTTTTTCGAAATACTATCTGGAATTTTAATGTACTATTTAGATTTTCCTTTCGGAACTCAAACTATACATGTAATATTGGCAACTCTGCTTTTTGGATTTCAATTTTATATGGTATTGGAATCTTATAGAAAAAAAACAATTTTATAAACTATATTTGCCGCCCGACTATATTGTCACAGTTCCTTGTTTTCTAACTTAAATGTCTAAACTTGCTACAGAAGATAAATTTTTAGATTTATCAGATTATGGAAGATCTTTTGGAAGATTATTTGCCCAACAATTACAGAATACTCGCTTTACTCCTATTCATGTTACCTTGCTTTTTGGCCTTTCTGGATTAACTGCCATTTATTGTATATTGGAAGAACAGTATTATTTAGCTGCATTTTTTATCCTATTAAAATCGGGGATTGATGCTGCCGATGGTGAATTGGCACGATTGAAAAAAACGCCTTCTTATTCAGGAAGATATTTGGATAGTGTGTTTGATATTGTACTGAATTTTATGATTTTGATGAGTATTTGTTATGTTTCTGATACAAGTATTTGGTTTACCATTTTAGCTTTTATTGGGATTCAATTGCAAGGAACTTTGTATAATTATTATTATGTGATTGTGAGAACCAAATCAGTTGGCGGTGATACTACCAGCAAAATATTTGAATACAAAACTCCAAAAGCTTTGCCAGGCGAAAGCCAAAAAACAGTCAATATTCTTTTTGGAATTTATATAATTGTTTATGGTGTTTTTGATAAAATCATTCATGCTTTAGACAAAGATGCTTACAAAGTAAAAACCTTTCCAAACTGGTTTATGACCTTACTTTCAATTTATGGCTTGGGCTTTCAATTATTAATTATTGCGGTTATGTTGCCATTGGGATTAATAGAATTCATTGTTCCTTTTTTCATAACATACACGTTGATGATTATAGCTTTGATTTGCATTCGAAAAAAAATAGTAAACTAACGATTCTTAAAATTAATATTTTAAAAATATTTAAAAAAATAGAAAACATCTTTATGCCGAATTTCTACTTGCATTGGTATTTCCAAATAAAGAGCGAGTTACTAATTTTCCGTAAATAGCTACTAATTTTTCGTCCAATTTTTGCTGTTTTTTCAATTCATTTATTTGAGAAGAAGCATATTGTTGAATAGTTAACAATGGAATAACTATTTGTTCTCTCATAGCAATAGAAGCTTTACCATCTGGATAATTTTCCATAAGTTCCTTATGACCAGCAATTTTTAATAATAGTCTTTTAGTTTCTGAAAATTCTGCAAAGATTATTTTCCAAAACTCTCCAAACTCTAAATCATCTTTCATATAGGCAGTTAATGGGAAAAAACATTTTGCCAATGACATCATACTATTTTCCAATAGTGTTCTGAAGAATAATGAATTATCGAAAAGTGTTTGTACTTCTTCCCATTGATTACTATCTTCATAATATTTTAAAGCCGTTCCTACTCCAAAGAAACCAGGAACATTTTGCTTTAATTGACTCCAAGAACTTACGAAAGGAATAGCTCTCAAATCGGCAAAATCTAATTTATCATCTGAATTTCTTTTTGATGGACGACTACCAATATTAGTTTTGGAATAATATTTCAATGTACTCATTTGCTCTAAATAGGGCAAAAACTTAGGATGATTTTTAAAACTTAGATACTTTTCATAGCCCAAATTGGCGAGTTTATCTAGAGTGTCTTTCTCATTTTGAGATAAATTATTTTCATCTTTATTAAAAATTTGATTAGCTGCACCCGCACTCAATAAATTTTCTAGGTTATAACGACAGGAGTCTAAAGTGCCAAAATTGGAACTAATAGTTTGTCCTTGAACCGTAAGCTGAATTTCTTGATTTTCTATAGTAGAGCCTAAAGAAGCATAAAATTTATGAGTTTTTCCTCCACCTCGAGCTGGTGGTCCACCTCTACCATCAAAGAATATAACCTTAATCCCATATTTTCTAGAAATTTCTGTGATAGCTTCTTTGGCTTTATAAATACTCCAATTGGCCATCAAATAGCCACCATCTTTGGTACCATCTGAAAAGCCAAGCATGACAGTTTGTTTATCTTTTCTTTGATTTAAATGATTTCTATAAACTGAATTTTTATACAATTGCTCCATTATAGTATTTGCATTTTGCAAATCGTCAACAGATTCAAACAATGGAACAAAATCAACAGTTGGATTTTCCCAATCTAATAATCGAAACATGGCAAAAGTTTCTATAACATTTAAGGCACTTTCATTATTGCTTATTATATAACGATTACAGCTATTTTCTCCATTATTTTTTTGAATAACTTTCATTAGTGCTATGGTTTCTAATGTGGAGCGCGTAATTTCATTTTCAAAAAAATGGGTTTTTAAATTAAATTTGAGATTTGATACAATTTCTATTTTGTTATCTTCAGAAAGAGTATCATAATCTTCAGGAAAAATTACTGATTTCTCTCTTTTCAAAAAAGAAACAATGTCATTAAAAACTTTGTTATGTATTCGACTGTTTTGTCTAATATCTAAAGAAGCAAAATGAAATCCAAACTGATTTATTTTTTGCAATAATAAATTGATTTCATCCAAATACAAAGATTGATGTTCCTTGATAATAATCTGTTTAATGGTGTTTAGTTGATTAATTAATTCTTCTAAAGAAATAAATAATTCACCTTGTGAATAGAAAACAGAACGATATAGTTTGAATTCTATACCGGCAATAATAGTGTCTACTTCATTAAAAGTCAATTTTCTTTTTAGATTTCTAATATCAAAATAATAACATTTTAGAATCGAAGTTCGCAATCTTTTGGCAACTTTTTCTGTAATTTCTGGAGTTACAAAAGGGTTTCCGTCTCTATCACCACCCGGCCAAAATCCTAAATTGATTATTGGATTTTCTATTATATTGCCTTCAAAAATATTCTTTTGCAAGTACTGCATCATAGTACCAATGGTTTGGTAAAAAACATTTTCAAGATACCAAACTAAACTTATTGCTTCATCAAATGGTGTTGGTTTTTCTTTTTTTATAAAAGGTGTTTTTCCTAGTTGTGCCAGTAATTGTTTAATTGTTAATAAATCATTTACACGTATGGCTTCTGTTAAATCAGTAATAATCCCAAGAACAGAACCTGGATAAAACTGTGTGGGATGTGCCGTAAGAACAGTTCGAACACTAAAATTTTCCAAAAACTCAATTAACTCTTTACGTTTATCCTTTGCCTCTGATTTTTCTTTAATATCTCTCAACGAACCTCTACCTTCTAAATTGTTTACAATAGGAAAAGCAGCATCTTCGATAGCATCAAAAAGAACAATTTGTCTTTCAACATATTGTATAAAACGAAACATTAAATCGATTTTATCTTTTTCGGAAGCTTTGTCTAAATATTTATCCGAAAAAAAATCAACAATTTGCTTTGGAGACCAATCATTTTTAAAACCATTATTACAAACCTCTGTAAACAAAGGCAATAAAACTCCTGTGTTATCAATAGCATCAAAGGGTAGTGTTATAAAAACGCTATTATAAATATTGTACTTTGATAACACATTTTGATTAAAACGTTCAATTTTTGGTAAAGTATACATGTTGAAATATTGAAATTGAAATATACAAAAAACCTCAAGTTAAAACTTGAGGTATGAAATATTTTTTTGATTTTATTAATCTAATTCTTGGAAGATTGTGTGCATCAAACGTTTTTTATCATTGATACTTTCTTCTAATGAAATCATAGTTTCAGTTCTGTAAACTCCTTCTATATCATCAATCATAAAGATAACATCTTTAGCATGTTTTGTATCTTTAGCTCTTATTTTACAAAAAACATTAAACTTACCAGTAGTTACGTGAGCAACTGTTACATAAGGAATCTCATTTATTCTTTCTAAAACAAATTTAGTTTGCGAAGTATTGTTCAAAAACACACCCACATATGCAATAAAAGAATAACCTAGTTTTTCATAATCTAATGATAATGATGAACCCATTATAATTCCTTGGTCTTCCATTTTTTTAACTCTAACATGAACAGTTCCAGCAGAAATTAAAAGTTTTTTTGCAATATCTGTGAAAGGAATTCTAGTGTTGTCAATCAACATGTCTAAGATTTGGTGGTCAATTTCATCTAATCTAAACTTACTCATAGTTTTAATTTTGTTTGCTTTTTTTATTTAAAGTGCAAAAATATATATTTTACAGTTAAAACATAATTTATTTAAACAATTTTGCTTCCATTAACAATTTTTATATTATTTCCTAAATAAAAATTAGCTTTTTGTTCAATATTCGGAAAATTATT
>NZ_JBMOGV010000118.1:0-6295 GCF_049318185.1 Flavobacterium sp.
TTTATTTTAAAACCTACTTTTTTTTCAATATCGGTTCGTAGGTGTACGTGAAAAATATCCATAAATAGTAATAATATTCAAAATTATAAATATCCTGTAGATTAAAGTACAAATGTATTTAAGTGAACACAGAATGAACAAGTTGAAACCTTTATTTTGAATAATATTGTCAAGTAAATAAATTTTTTAGTAATTCAGTAACTATGTTTTTGCTTTTTTTTGAAAATTTATATTGGATAAACTAATTAAAATAAAGTACACTTAATTATCTATCAAATTAAAAAAATAAAAAGTAAAATACGATGGAAATAAAAACATTTATTACAGTCAAGCCGATTGAAAGTAACACATGTTTCAAAACCATAAATAATTAAAAAAAATGAAAGTAAAATTTATAACTATCTTTTTGGTGTCCATTTGTTCATTTGGACAATCCCCAGAGCAATATTTCAAAGAAGGAAAAATGCAATTTGACAGTGCAAATTATAAAGATGCGATAATCAGTTATACAAATTCATATGATTTATCAGTTATTAAAAAAAATAAAAAAATTGAATCTAAGTCTCTTGCAAGTAGGGGTTTAGCTAAATCTGAAATTAAAGACTTTAAAGGTGCAATTGAAGATTATGATAAGTCTCTATTGATTGAATCTAATAATCCTAATGTTTATTTTTTGAAATCAATCTGTCTTGTTGAAATTAGTGATTATGAAAAAGCTATAATAACAATTACTAAGGCTTTAGAATTAGATAAGGTCAATGGTCTTTATTTCTTATTTAGAGCTGGCTTAAAAGAAAATATAAATGATTTTAAAGGTGCTATAATTGATTGCTTAGATGTTATAAAAATAGATCAGAAAGAAGGAAATGCCTACGCAATTATGGGTAGATGTAAACAAAAATTAGGATACTCTAAATTTGAAGTATGTTTAGATTTTAAAAATGGTATAGATTTGGGAGACCAAGAATGTAAAGAAGGGTTTAAAAAAAACTGTCGATAAAATAGTATTTAATAAAAAAATAATCAAATATAAATATGGGAACATTTGGAAAATCTCTAGGAAAAGAATTAGGTAAAAATACTGGAAAGTTTGTTTCAAACAAGGTTTTTGGGGATAAGTGGTCTACACCTTATCGAGTATCTGCGACTGTAGAAGTTGAAAAATTTAAAGCTTCTCAAGCAAAAATTCAGGCTGAAGCAGAATTTGATAGAATAAGACAGCAAGAAAGAATAGAGTTAGAAAGGAATGATAGGGAAGTATTACTTAAAATAAGTAAAGTTCAATTTAGTTTAGATAAAGATGAAATATATTATAACTTGACAGAAATGTGTTCATTGTTGGAAAGTTACCAAGACACTAAAGTTAAAAAGGGTGCCAAAGCTAAAATAAATGACGGTCTTTTTAAATTAAAGCAGATTAACGCTGTTCAAGAATACGAATATTTTAAAAACAAACTTGATGATTATGAAAAGAAAGTAAAATTTAGGTTATATTTTATCTTTTTTAGTTTGGGACTATTTCTTTTAGGAATAATATTAATTCAATTTTTTTCCGGAAATAAACCTTTGATAGGACTTATCGTTGGAAGTGTTATACTTATTATAACGAGTAGTATAATCTATGCAAATAAAATAGGTGTAAACTTTAATAAATAATTCATATGAAAAATACAATTGAAAAACTAAGAGGAACCAAAATTTCAGACGACGAGTATAAAATTTTTATTCTTACTTATCCTTTATTCCTAATAGCGATAGCTGATGGAACTTTTGATCCTGAAGAAAAAGATTTTATGAAAAATATTTTATATAATTTTTTAAACCCTTTATATAATGAAAACATTACGCATGAACAGTATGAAAGTTTAATTGATAATTATATTTTAGATTTTGAAGAATTATTTAGATCCAATAATCATAAAGTCGAAATTCTAACAGAATTTTCTAAGTTTGATAAAGAAGTTAAAAATGCAATTTTAGAATTATTAAATGAAGTTGCTAATATTTCTGATGGAATTAGTGAACAAGAAAAATTGGAAATATCTAATGTACAAGATTATATTTAAATAATCATAAAGGATTTAGATTTCTATTTAAATGTCAAACCGAGTTCACAAATGATAACTTGGTTTGACATTTTTTTTAAAATTTGTACTATAAAATTATTATTATCAAAAATTAAAAAACAAATTACAAATGGAAAGTTTTAAGATAGAATTAGAACATATTAGGTTAGAACTTATACACAGAAGGACAAAAAATGGCAATGTAATAAATCATCTTCGGCATTTTGTTGACCAATGGTTCTGTTATAAATATGGCTATATTACAAATGGGAATAGAGCAGCTTGGGGTAAGATAATTTTCAAAGAATATGTAAGCGAAGGTGTTTTAAAATTGTTAGAAAAAAATACTGAGGTAGAGTTGTTAAGTATGAAAGGTAAAAACAGGTTAATTGTTGAAAAAGAACATATTATGCCTTTAAATAGAATAACAAAAAAATTACTCGAGTTGCCAACAAATCCTTCAATTGAAGAAATTGAAACTATTTTAATAGAAAACTTAAAATACGCAACAATAAGTAAAGAGGAAGATAAGTTACTAACTAAACAAGATATGCCTTCTGAATATTTCGATTCTAATCATGAATTATTCAATGATTTCTTTGCTAGATATAAAAGTGTAGGAATAAAATTAAGTAGGAAAAATAATGTATATACTCTTTAAATCCATTTTTAAAATTAGGTTATGATTGTGCCAATGAACTCTTTTTTTCATTATTTTTCCAACTCCAAATCATAACTAGCATTCGCTTTCTGAATGAGTTGATAGGAAACAAAGAATCCCAAAACAAACAAAAGCAACAAAGCAATAAAGAGGACGTAACTTCCAATTAAGAAATTCCAAAAGATAAAGTAAAGCAAGAACCCATTGCCAGTTTGTAGTAACAAAGCTAAAATTCTTAGTTTTGAGAATGTTTTGCCACTGTTGGCATACCGTTTCCAAAAACCACCAGGTTTAATGGTGGTAGAAAATGTTACCAATGTTTTGCTATCTGTAGGAGCCGTACAAAAAGTAACCACTAACCAAGTTAAGCAAACCACTATTGTTAAAATAACAATTTTAATGGGATAATACTCGATGTTATAAGTGTGCTCAATAGTAGTGATAAAATGATTGACAACTGCATTGTTCTCAAACAAGGCATCTAGAATAGGAGGATAGACCAGTGCTGCTACCATGGCCGATAATTGTGACCAAGCGTTGATACGCCACCAATACCAGCGCAACATAAAAACAGGACCAACACCAGCAGTGATGGCAAATAAATATTTAGTGATACCCACTAAATTTGCTGCATATAGGGCGATGCCTCCGGCAACTACCACAATATATATCATGGCCACAATGCCCATTTTATTAGCCTTGACATCACTTAAATGAGGATTAATAGTATGCTTATAAAAGTTTTCAATTAATAACGATCCACCCCAGTTTTGCATGTTTTGCGCCAGTGAAATAAATGGGATTAAGAATAGGAGTGCCACTAGGGCCAACATCCAAGAAGGAAGTGCCTTTGCAAACAAGTTGGTGAAAGCCAATTCACTATCGGCAATGCCATTAGTATATCCATAACACACTGCCAAAAAAGGCAAAGTGAATAACACAACTCGAAATAGAACAACAGCTAAAGAAGGCAGAAAAACACTTTTTACTAAGTCGTTACTACTATTGGCGGCCATTAACTTTTGTCCATTCATATCAGGATAATCCAATACCGAAGCTGACCACCATTGCACCAAAATAAAGACCAAAAAAGCATTAAAGGTTTTTGAACCTATACTGGGGATAATACTAAAATTAATTTTGGAAGATTGCACTGTGGTTGCCAAATGCGCTAATCCTCCGGTATGATTAAACAGACTTATTGTTATGATACAAAAAAGCGACAGGAAAACAATAAAAAGAACAAAATCCATTCTGAGGCGCGACTTCAAACTATTGAAAAAAGTGAGTAATACAAAAAGAAGCGTGGCTAACATTATAGCGTCACGAAGTGCTATACCTATAACAAAACAAACTATTTTGCTAAAAGCCAGCACACTAAAACTGATGAGAAAAGGAATAATCACTAGTCCTAAATACAAACTTCTAAAAGTGTGAAGTACTTTAGCTCCTTTACCCGAATACCTAAAAAATAAAAATTCATTTTCAGTTTTAACGGGAACCTTACGCCATAAATGCGCAAAAAACGACACACTACAACTTGACCCAATAACTGCACTCCAATACAACCACATATCAGACAACTGGCCTTTTACTAATGCCTCACAAATTAATTGTGGTTCAATCATAATACTACTCGCCATGAGCATCGAAAAGCCAATGAGCCACCACCGTTCATTTTTGGTGTAAAATAAATTGGTCGTAAAATTTTGTCTTAGAGTTTTACTTAATCTTTTCAAAAAAATGCTGTTTGTTTTGGCTAAAATAAGGAAAAAGCCCAACTTACATAAGCAAACAATTGGTACGAGACCTATTTATTACCTCAATAGGTGTTTTAATAATAAGAAATATTATAACTACCAATTATTTGATCTGTACCGTAGGCTGTGAATAGTTTTTTTGTAATAGTTTGAGGAAATAAAATTTCATTATAACTGTATAAATACCCAATACGATTATTACTTTCCCTATAATAAGAACTTGTATTAGTAGTTGAAGATATAAATAATAATGAAAGAAAGAAGTCAATACCAGGTATAAAAAATATTTTATCTATTCCTGTAATGTTTTTGAAAGGACTATAACTCGAATAATGACTAACTCCTTTATTATCAATACTAGTACAAATCCCATTTGTTAACACAACATTTTGGGTTGATGGTGTACCACAAAATGTTTTTGTTACTGTAACTGAATCAGTCGAATTGTATACTAAATTTACTGTATCTACACCATTAGTTCCGTTGCAATTTCCATTTATGCTAATATTTACTAATTTATCGTTTTGATAAGAATAAGTTATATCTCCAATTTGAGTAATTAAATCCCCAAAATAAGTAAAATTTAAATTTTCTTGATAAGAAATCCCACCTTGAACGTCAAATAAAGTAATATTAATGTAATCAATTTTGTTACCATTATAAAAAAACTCATACGAAGTTGAATTAAAATTACCTAATGTACTTAGATATGCTCCTGTAGTCCCATCATTCTCTTCTATAAGCACTCTTTTAGGCAAAAGAGTACTAGGGTTTACATTTTGAGAGTTTTGACTAGATGTGGTGTCTGCAGTTTTAGCATACAAGGCATAAGGAACACTCAACAACTGCGTTGTTCCCATAGCTACAAAGTTTGCACCGGTGCTTAATTCAATGCCTAAAAAATAACTGCCACTCCCCCAGTTAATTGTGGAGAAGTTTCCGGTTGTAGCGGTTCCAGTACCAACTACTAAATTCACTTGCCCTAAATCATCTGTAGGCACATAATGCGTTTCACTAAATACAGGCAAACTTGTTGAGGTGTTCAACATGATATTGAACTTAAAAGTTACGTTTTGATTAATAATCAAATCACCAGCTGCATTTCTTACGGTAGCTTGATAATTAAAGCCTTGTGGGGCTTGGGCAAAAATTGCTGTTGTTGCAATTATTGCTAATATAGTGAAGAGTTTTTTCATAATGCTTTATTAATCTTTTACGAAACGCACAGAGAAACCATAGGTCCAGAAGTTATTGTAACTTGCTTGTACATATTCGCTATTGAAATCTAAGGTGCGGTTATATCCATAAGACCCACTAATAAAAGAATAAGACCACCAGCTGCCATTTGTGCGAATACCTGTAGATATCCCATTAAGGTCACGATAGCCTCCGGGAAGACCTGTAAAGCCTGACTCATTAGTAGCGCCCGTATTAGGGGTTGTCCAATGCGTTGTACCCGTTTCTTTCATTTTACCTCCTGCTACTGCGCCACCCAAATAGTTAGTTAAAGCACCCCAATCTGTATTTGAAGGCACATGCCAACCTGTTGGAGCCAATCTTTTATTGGGTGTATTAGGATTATCATCGTGTATTCCTATTAAAGCATAAAAATTATATAATTTACCATAAATCGCTCCATTAGCTTGGTCATTATTGTAATAACACCAAGCTCCTGTGGTTAAATTAGCCCAAGCTGTTGGATCTGTTACTTGTGGTATAGGTGTTCCATCACTATAAGTTGTTACATCCACGTTACAACCTGACCAAATTTGATTATTAATTGTAACGTATCCCAATGAACATGAAAT
>NZ_JBMOGV010000119.1:0-6113 GCF_049318185.1 Flavobacterium sp.
ATTTTGGCAAACTTGCTTCTTCTGTTTTACTTGAAGGTTCAATAAGTTTGTTCAATTGTTTGATTTCGTCATCGGTTAAATTACGATATCTACCTATATGTACATCTAGCGAAATATTGATAATTCTTGTTCTTTTCAAAGCGGTAACTTCATAATCAAGATACTCACACATTCTGCGAATTTGTCGGTTTAAACCTTGTGTCAAAATAATTTTGAATACATGTTTACTGATTTGTTCTACTTTGCATTTTCGAGTAACAGTATCCAAAATAGGAATGCCATTGCTCATTTTTTCAATAAATCTGTCCGTTATGGGTCTGTCAACAGTTACAATATATTCTTTTTCGTGATTGTTTCGTGCGCGGAGAATTTTGTTTACAATATCACCATCATTTGTCATAAAAATTAAACCTTCACTGGCTTTGTCCAATCTACCAATTGGAAAAATACGTTTAGGATAATTAATATAATCTACAATATTATCTCGTACATTTTGATTAGTGGTACATTCTATCCCAACTGGTTTATTAAATGCTAAGTAAACAGACTTATCTGTTTTTTCACGAACCAATTTACCATCCACACGCACTTCATCATCTGGAGACACTTTTGTTCCCATTTCTGGCACTATTCCATTGATAGTAATTCTTCCTTCTTCTAATAATTTATCAGCTTCACGACGAGAACAATATCCAGTTTCAGAAAGGAATTTATTAATACGTGTTAGGTTACTTTCCATTCAACAAATATATAATAAAATGATAATAGTAATTCTTGATAAGTACGTTGATAAATTGGTTTCAAAAAAATAAAAAAAACGTTGTAGGTTTTAAGATTTTGTTATTTTTACCAACATGAATATACAAGGAAAACTAATCATAATTGGTGGTGCTGTAGATAAAGGCAGTTTCACTGAAAATGATTTAGACAAAAGCGCTACAAAAAATTTAAACTTCTTTGAAGAAGGAATTTTAAAAAGAATAATAAAAGAGTCTAAAAATAAAGAATTATCTAGGATTGAAGTGATTACTACAGCCTCAAAAATCCCTAGAGAAATTGGCCCTGAATATGTAAAAGCATTCAATTTTTTGGGTGCATATAATGTTGATGTAATTCATATTGAACGCAGAGAACAGGCTTCTGATGAAGACGTTTTAAATAGATTAAAATCGGCAGATGTTGTTATGTTTACTGGTGGAGATCAATTACGATTGACTTCTATACTGGGCGGTACTCCATTTCATGATATTCTAATTAGTAAATATCGTAACGAAGATTTTACTTACGCTGGAACTTCTGCTGGTGCTGCTGCGGCTTCTAATAATATGATTTATCAAGGAAGTAGTCAAGAAGCTTTGTTGAAAGGAGAAGTGAAAATCACCTCGGGTCTTGGTCTTATTGATGATGTTGTTATTGATACTCATTTTGTGCAAAGAGGAAGAATTGGAAGATTGTTTCAAGCCGTTGTAGGTAATCCAAAAGTACTTGGTATTGGACTAGGTGAAGATACAGGTTTGTTAATTACTAACGGAAGACAAATGGAAGCATTAGGTTCTGGTCTAGTGATTTTGGTTGATGGTAGAGAAATAAAAGATACTAATTTGACTCAAGTAGAATTGGGGCAGCCAATTTCTATCAATCATTTAGTAACACATGTGATGAGCAAACATGACAAGTTTGATTTGGATACTTTTAAAATGACTATTCATTCTTCTCAATACGTTTAGTAGAAATGAAAGTAATCATTCACGGTGGGTTTTTCTCAGAATCGTCAACTAATTTAGAGACTAAAATTGCAAAACAACAAGCTCTTTTAAAAGTTGTAAAGGATAGTTATCTTTATTTGAAATCGCATAGTGCACTAGAAACTGTGGTTTATGCTGTTTCACTTTTGGAAGATAATGAATTATTTAATGCAGGTATTGGTTCCCAAATTCAGAGTGACGGAAAGATAAGGATGAGTGCTTCTTTAATGGATGGCTCAACTATGAAAATGAGTGGTGTTATCAACATTGAAGAAGTCAAAAATCCTATACAAGTAGCGCAAGTTTTATTAAATTATGATGATAAAGTACTTGGTGGAAGTGGGGCAACAAAGTTTGCAAGACAACATGGTTTTAAAAAATTCTCTACTGAAATTCCACAACGAAGAGCAGAATATGAAGCGAAATTAAAAGCAAATGGAACTGGCACTGTAGGTTGTGTTGCATTAGATAACAAAGGCAAAATTGCGGTGGCAACTTCAACAGGTGGAAAAGGTTTCGAAATACCCGGAAGAATTTCTGATTCAGCAACTGTTGCGGGAAATTATGCCAATGAATTTTGTGGCGTAAGTTTAACAGGAGTTGGTGAAGATATTGTGAGTGGAGCAGTAGCTGCCAAAATTGTAACTCGAGTTACCGATGGTTTTACTATTGAAAAAGCATTTGAAAAAACTTTTAATGAATTAAAACCTTTTGATGGTTTTGCTGGCGCGATTGCAATAGATAGCAAAGGAAATATCCATCATCAAGATTCACATCCAAGTATGGTTTTTGCTAGTTTTGATGGAGTAAAAGAGGAAGTTTTTAATTAAGTTTATTAAACAAAAAAAACCAATCTTATGATTGGTTTTTTTATATGTAAGTAAGTTAAATTATGGTTGTACAAACGTTTATTTTACTTTTTTCACAACTGCTTTAAAGGCATCTGGGTGATTCATTGCTAAATCAGCTAATACTTTACGGTTCAATTCGATACCGTTTTTCTTAACTAATCCCATAAATTGTGAGTAACTCATTCCTTCCAATCTTGCACCAGCGTTAATACGCGTGATCCACAATGCACGGAAATTTCTTTTGTTTTGCTTTCTATCGCGGTAGGCATAAACCATTGCTTTTTCTACAGCGTTTTTGGCAACTGTCCAAACGTTTTTACGACGACCAAAGAAACCTTTGGCTTGCTTCATTATCTTTTTTCTTCTTGCTCTTTTAGCAACTGAATTTACTGATCTTGGCATAATTTTGTTGTTTTTTTGTAGCAGGCGTCCCGAATTTAATCAAGGGAACTTAATAGCCATACTCCAAGGTTATTAAATAATTTTTTAAACCTAAAGAATTTTTTAATTGATAATTGATAATTATCCATCATCAATTGTACATTGTCAATTGTTATATAATTCTTAATTGTTGTTTAATGCTTTTCTCATCTGTTTTGTGAACCAAAGCAGAGTGGGTTAAAGCTAATTTACGCTTTTTAGATTTTTTAGTCAAGATGTGACTTTTAAAAGCGTGTTTTCTCTTGATTTTTCCAGAGCCAGTTACTTTGAATCGCTTCTTAGCACTGGATTTTGTTTTCATTTTAGGCATTTTTTCCTAGTTTATTTAATTTAACTTACTTACTTTTTTTCTTAGGAGCAATGAACATAATCATTCTCTTTCCTTCTAATACTGGCATAGCTTCCACCTTTCCGTACTCTTCTAAATCTTGAGCTAAACGAAGCAATAAGATTTGTCCTTGTTCTTTATAAATAATTGAACGCCCTTTAAAGAAAACAAAAGCTTTTAATTTTGAACCTTCTTTTAAGAACTTTTCTGCATTTTTTCTTTTGAATTCGTAATCATGCTCATCAGTTTGAGGTCCGAAACGAATCTCTTTTACCGTGATTTGAGTTGATTTTGCTTTTAATTCTTTATCACGCTTTTTTTGTTGATAAATGAATTTACCATAATCCATCAATTTACAAACTGGTGGATCTGCATTAGGGGAAATCTCAACCAAATCTATTTCAAACTGTTCAGCTAGTTTAAGTGCATCAATAAATTTAAATACACCTGGCTCTATGTTTTCGCCAACTAAACGCACTTCAGAAACTCCACGAATTAACTCATTAATTCTATGTGCTGCTGTTTTTTCTACTCTAGGTTGATAACCTCTGTTATTTCTAATTGCTATGGCTCTATAATTTTAATTAAACTTCAAATATTTTTAATGTTTTGTCTATTTCTTCGTTCACAATTTTAGAAAATTCTTCAATTGTAACCGTGATGTTGCCTTTTCCTTCTTGGCCGTGACGACGAACAGAAATAGTTCCGTTTTTCTCTTCTTCCTCTCCTACTATCAGCATAAACGGCACCTTTTGAACTTCTGCCTCCCGGATTTTCTTTCCTATGGTCTCGTTGCGGTTATCAATTAGGGCGCGAATTTCGTGATTTTCTAGCAATTCTAAAACTTTTTTCGCATAATTTTCATATTTCTCACTCAAAGACAATATTATAGCTTGTTCAGGCATTAACCATAAAGGGAAGTTTCCGGCTGTATGTTCTAATAAAATCGCAATAAATCTTTCCATTGAACCAAATGGTGCACGATGAATCATTACTGGTCTATGTAACTTGTCATCAGCGCCTTTATAGGACAGTTCAAAACGTTCTGGTAAATTGTAATCTACCTGTATAGTTCCTAATTGCCAACTTCTTCCTAAGGCGTCTTTTACCATAAAATCTAATTTCGGACCATAAAAAGCAGCTTCGCCACTTTCTATAACATAATTCAATCCTTTGTCATGTGCTGCGCTGATGATAGCTTTTTCAGCTTTTTCCCAGTTTTCAACACTTCCTATATATTTATCTGGATTGTCCAAATCACGAACGGAAACCTGAGCTGTAAAGTTTTCAAAACCCAGTGAACCAAAAACATATAAAACTAAGTCTATAACTTTTTTGAATTCACTATCCAATTGATCAGGAGTACAAAATATGTGCGCATCATCTTGTGTAAATCCCCTAACGCGTGTTAATCCATGTAATTCACCACTTTGCTCATATCTATATACAGTTCCAAACTCAGCATATCGTTTTGGTAAATCTTTATAGGACCAAGGTTTTGTATTATAAATTTCGCAGTGGTGTGGGCAATTCATTGGTTTTAATAAGAATTCCTCTCCTTCGGCTGGAGTTGTGATAGGTTGAAAACTATCGGCACCATATTTTGCATAATGTCCAGAGGTTACATAAAGTTCTTTTTGACCAATATGTGGAGTTACAACTTGTTCATACCCTGCTTTTTTCTGTGCTTTTTTCAAAAACTGTTCTAGACGATCTCTCAAAGCAGCTCCTTTCGGTAACCATAATGGCAAACCTTGACCCACTTTTTGAGAAAATGCAAATAATTCTAATTCTTTTCCTAATTTTCTATGATCGCGACGTTTAGCTTCTTCTAAGAGCTCTAGGTAATCAGTTAGATCTTTTTGCTTCGGAAACGAAATACCATATACACGAGTTAATTGTTTGTTTTTTTCGTCACCTCTCCAATAGGCTCCTGCAACGCTCATGATTTTCATAGCTTTGATAATTCCAGTATTAGGAATATGACCCCCACGACATAAATCAAAGAAATTCGAATGATCACAGAAAGTTATCGTTCCATCCTCAAGATTTGAAATTAATTCAGTTTTATATTCATTATCTTTATATACTTCCAATGCTTCAGCTTTAGAAACAGCTCGCATTTTAAACTCGTGTTTCTCTCTAGATATTTCTAAAATACGATCTTCAATACTTTTAAAGTCAGCATCAGTTATTTTGTTGTCTCCAAAATCTACATCATAATAAAATCCATTCTCAATTGCAGGTCCAAGTGTTAATTTTATTCCTTTAAATTTTTCTTCTAAAACCTGCGCCATAACGTGAGAAGTAGAATGCCAAAAAGCTTTTTTACCATCTTTGTCATTCCATGTATATAAAACTAGTGAACCGTCGGTCGTTAATTCTGTCGAAGTTTCAATCGTTATTCCATCAAAAGTAGCCGAAATTACATTTCTTGCTAATCCTTCACTAATGCTTTTTGCAACATCCATCGGAGTCGAACCGTTTGCGAACTCCTTAACTGAACCGTCAGGTAGAGTAATATTTATCATTCCTTAAATTTTATGGACTGCAAATATAGGAGATTAGCAAAACACATACAATATTTATATAGTCTAAATATAAGAAGTTTTTTAAAAAATAAATTATTTTAACAATCGTGGTTTGCATTGTACTGTTTCACATATCATAAATTTAATTTGCTTTTTATTTGATTAATAATTTCTATTCTATTAATTTGTTAACAATTTTGATTTATATTTTGTAACA
>NZ_JBMOGV010000120.1:0-6068 GCF_049318185.1 Flavobacterium sp.
CGAATTCCTTTGTATTCTTCATTAATCAAATCCTGATTCGACAAACTTTCATCAGAGGCATAACCCCAAATTTCCTTTCGTACTTTTAAATGCAAATATTCAGCAAATGCTTCAGCCAATCTGTCGCCCAAAGCTTTTACTAAAATGGAATTGTAATCGTCTAATTGTTTTTCAAATGCTAATGCTTTTTCATCTACTCCAAAACCTGTTGTTACACAAAAACATCCTATATAATCTTTTTTACCGCTGTCTTTTGGTGCAATAAAATCAGCTAATGCAATATTTGGAGCGCCTGCAGTTTTTTGAGATTGTTGTCTTAAAGTTAGAAGTTGGAAGCTGGAAGCTGGAAGTTGAACATCAATATCATCATCATTTACAGTATTTGCTGAAAATATCCCTAGAATTCCTTTCGCAGTTAACCATTTTTCTGAAACGATTTGGCTTAACATTTTTTGAGCATCTTCAAACAAATTGGTGGCTTGTTCGCCAACAACCTCATCAGTTAAAATTGCAGGATATTTACCATGTAATTCCCACGATTGAAAGAACGGCGTCCAATCGATGAAATCAACTAATTCAGAAAGTTCCACTTCAACGGTTATTGTTCCGATAAAATTGGGTTTTACTGGTGTGAAATTATCCCAATCTAATTGCAATTTATTTTTACGCGCTTCTTCAATTGAAAGGAAATTTTTATCTCGACTTCTATTTAAATATCCTTCACGCAACTTGTCATATTCTTCCCGAATGGATTTGACGTAACCTACTTTAGTTTCATTTTGCAATAAATTACTAGCAACAGTCACGGCGCGCGAAGCATCGTTTACATGAACTACAGTTTCTTTGTATTCGGGTGCAATTTTCACAGCGGTATGAGCACGAGAAGTTGTTGCCCCACCAATCATAATTGGGATTTTGATATTAAGTTTATCCATTTCTTTGGCCAAATAAACCATTTCGTCTAAGGATGGTGTTATCAATCCGCTTAAACCGATAATGTCAACATTATGCTCAATTGCCGCTTGAATAATTTTTTCTGGTGGCACCATTACGCCCAAATCAATAATTTCAAAATTGTTACAACCTAAAACTACGGCTACAATATTTTTACCGATATCGTGAACATCGCCTTTTACTGTTGCCATTAATACTTTTCCAGCAGAAGAAGATTTTCCGTCTTTTTGCGCTTCGATGAATGGCAATAAATAGGCGACTGCTTTCTTCATAACTCTTGCCGATTTTACTACTTGGGGCAAAAACATTTTTCCGCTTCCGAATAAATCTCCCACAATATTCATTCCTGCCATCAAATTGATTTCGATGACATCAATTGCTTTTTCAGAATTTAACCTTGCTTCTTCTACATCTATTTCTATGAATTCATCAATTCCTTTTACCAATGAATATGTTAATCTATCTTGTATGGAATCATTTCTCCATTCTTGAATGGCTTTTTCATTCGCTTTGAAATCTCCTTTGAAACTTTCGGCTAAATCCAACAATCGTTCGGTAGCATCTTCTCTTCTATTCAACAACACATCTTCTACATGTTCTAATAAAATGGGATCGATTTCATCGTAAATCTCCAACATTTCAGGATTTACAATACCCATTGTCATTCCATTTTGAATCGCGTGGTATAAAAACGCCGAGTGCATCGCCTCACGCACTTTGTCATTACCACGGAAAGAAAACGAAACGTTACTAACTCCGCCTGAAATTCCAGCATATGGCAAATTTTCGCGTATCCATTTAGTAGCTCGGAAAAAATCTAAAGCGTTTAATTTATGTTCTTCCATTCCCGTTGCAACAGGGAAAATATTCGGGTCGAAAATGATATCTTCTGCTGGAAAATGCACTTCATTTACCAAAATCTCATAACTCCTTTTACAGATTTCAATTCGTCTTTCGTAATTATCGGCTTGACCTTTTTCATCAAAAGCCATGACAATTACCGCTGCACCGTATCTTTTAATCAACTTAGCGTGATGAATAAATGCTTCTTTACCTTCTTTTAATGAGATGGAATTTACTACGCCTTTTCCTTGTACTACTTTCAATCCAGCTTCGATGATTTCCCATTTGGAACTGTCAATCATCACTGGAACACGAGCAATATCTGGTTCAGCGGCAATTAGGTTTAAGAATCTAGTCATGGCATACACGCCATCCAACATTCCTTCATCCATATTGACATCGATGATTTGTGCGCCACCTTCTACTTGTTCACGAGCGACAGAAAGTGCTTCGTCATATTTCTCCTCTTTGATTAATCGAAGAAATTTGCGTGAACCAGTTACGTTTGTGCGTTCACCAACATTAATAAAATTAGTTTCGGGAGTTACTATTAGAGGTTCTAATCCTGATAATTTTAAGTATCGGTTGATGGTTGATGGTTGATGGTTGATGGAACTATCTGTACTCATTTTTATTTGTTCTTATAATAATTGATAAATCCATTGAGCAATTTTTTGCAACTTTGAATTTGACTAAAAATAACAGTAAAATTATTTTCATCAATATATTTTTGATCCAATGCTAAATAACATTGTGTTTCTAACTCATATAAAGAGCCTCTTGAAATATGCAAAAAATTAATCGTGTCCTTGGCTGTTTGACGACCACAACCTTCTGCTATATTAGATGGAACGGAAACGGCACATCTTCTCATTTGATTCACCAAACCAAAAATTTCTTCTTTAGGAAAAGCTTTAGTTGCATCATAAATCAAATTAGCTAGTTTCCTAGTTTCAACCCAAACATCTAATTTTATATATTCCATCTTTTTTGTTTTTAGTTGTTGGTTGATAGTTGAAAGGTGTTTGATTTCAATCTATCAACCAGTAACTATCAACTATCAACCCTCACACTTTCCTCGGTTTAAACTCTCTCGCTACTTCTGCAATAGCTTTTATATGCTCTGGTGTAGTGCCACAACAACCACCTATAATATTAACTAAATTATCTTGTAAATATTCTTTTATTAATGCTTGCATTTCATCTGGCGTTTGATCATATTGACCAAAAGCATTAGGTAACCCAGCGTTTGGATGTGCGGATATATTGAGTTGGGTGTTTATTGCCAATCTTTTTAAGTAGGGTTTTAGTTGGTCAGCTCCAAGAGCACAATTGAAACCTATACTTAATAAATTAATATGCTGAATTGAAATTAAAAATGCTTCCACCGTTTGCCCAGAAAGTGTTCTTCCCGAAGCATCGGTAATTGTTCCTGAAACCATAACTGGAATGTCAAGATTGCGTTCTTCTTTTACTTCTTCGATAGCGAATAATGCGGCTTTGGCGTTTAAAGTATCAAAGATTGTTTCTACTAAAAGTACATCACAACCTCCATCAATTAAAGCCTCTACTTGTTGTTTGTAGGCAATTCGTAAATCATCAAAAGTTACCGCACGAAATCCTGGATCATTTACATCGGGTGACATAGATGCTGTTCGGTTTGTTGGTCCAATGGAACCTGCTACAAAGCGTTTTTTGTCTTTAAATTCATCTGCCACTTCGCGAGCAATTTTAGCTGATTCGTAGTTTAGTTCGTAAACCAAATCTTCGAGATGGTAATCTGCCATTCCAATTGTAGTTCCTGAAAAAGTATTAGTCTCCACAATATCAGCGCCAGCTTCAAAATACAATCGGTGCACTTGTTTTACAGCTTCGGGCTGTGTGATGGAAAGTAAATCATTATTTCCTTTTAATGGATGAAGAAAATCTTTAAACCGTTCACCACGAAAATCTTCTTCAGAAAAATTATTGCGTTGTAGCATTGTTCCCATCGCTCCATCGAGGACGAGGATTCTATGTTTAATAGCTTCTTGAATTTTTGACATATAAATAGTTACAACTATTGAAAGTTGTTGTTTAAATTATATGTTATCGTGAAAGGGAGAAGAATTCTCAGGGTTATCTGTACGGATACTGAAACAAGTTCAGCACTCGGTAGAATGTAGCACCTTCTTTTGGCAAAGGGTTGCTAAGCTTTCATCGGGTCTAATCCCTCCAGCTTTCGTGATAACAAACAATAAGTTTATGAACGGTGCAAAGTAACGGCATAGAATTTTAATTTGCAAGAGTTTTTTTTGATTTTAATTTTTAACTAGAGTGATATTATAAAAAAAACAGATAATAATTTGCAATTCAATTTGATTTTATACATTTGCACTCGAAATTAAGAGGAAAAATTTGTACTGATTGCAACCTCTATTCGAACTTGAATCTTTTATGAGATTCTGAAACAAGTTCAGAATAAAAAAATGCTAAAGCAGAAACTCTTCTTTAGCTTTCCAAGCAATCCTCTTTTTATCGATAATATTAATTTTAAACTAAAATATATAGTTATGGCTTATTTATTTACGTCGGAGTCTGTTAGTGAAGGACATCCAGACAAAGTAGCTGATCAAATTTCAGATGCATTAATCGACAATTTTCTAGCATTTGATGCTGAGTCAAAAGTAGCTTGTGAAACATTGGTAACTACTGGTCAAGTAATTCTTGCTGGAGAAGTAAAATCGAACACCTATCTTGATGTGCAACAAATTGCAAGAGAAGTAATTAGAAAAATTGGTTATACAAAAAGTGAATATATGTTTGAAGCTGATTCGTGTGGTGTTTTATCTGCAATTCATGAGCAATCAGCCGATATTAATCAAGGAGTTGATAAGGCTAATAAAGAAGAGCAAGGTGCAGGAGACCAAGGTATGATGTTTGGTTATGCAACTAATGAAACGGAAAATTACATGCCATTAGCCCTGGACTTGTCACACGCTTTGTTAATTGAATTGGCTAATTTAAGAAGAGAAAACAACGAAATCAAATACCTTCGCCCTGACGCAAAATCACAAGTTACATTAGAATATTCTGATGATAATAAACCACAAAGAATTGACGCTATTGTAATCTCTACGCAACATGATGATTTTGCACCAGAAGCTGAAATGTTAGCCAAAATTAAAAATGATTTAGTAGGTATTTTGATTCCAAGAATTAAAGCAAAATATCCTCAATATGCTCATTTATTTAATGATAATATTACGTATCATATCAACCCAACTGGAAAATTTGTTATTGGAGGACCACACGGAGATACTGGTTTAACAGGAAGAAAAATTATTGTGGATACTTATGGTGGAAAAGGTGCGCACGGTGGAGGAGCATTCTCTGGTAAAGACCCATCAAAAGTAGATCGTTCCGCTGCTTATGCAACCCGTCACATTGCAAAAAACTTGGTTGCTGCAGGATTATGTGATGAAGTTTTAGTGCAGGTTTCTTATGCTATTGGTGTGGCAAAACCAACTTCAATTAATGTAGTTACTTATGGTACTTCAAAAGTGAATTTAACTGATGGAGAAATTAGTAAAAAAGTGGAGGCGATTTTTGATATGCGTCCATACTTCATTGAACAACGATTAAAATTGAGAAATCCTATTTACAGTGAAACTGCTGCTTACGGCCACATGGGAAGAACTCCCGAGACGGTTACAAAAACTTTCCAATTGCCAAATGGAGCTCCAAAAACAGTAACTGTAGATTTATTTACTTGGGAGAAATTAGATTTTGTAGATAAAGTAAAAGCAGCTTTTGGATTGTAAAATCCGAGACGCTTACTCATAAAAAAATCCTGCAATTGCAGGATTTTTTAGTTTACAAATTATATTTTAAACTAAAAATTATATATCTCGGCTGTACTTGATATTGAGAATTTCTAGTAGAAAACTGAGAGAAATTATCATCGTTAATTGAAGTGGTGTTCAAAATATTAGTAGCCGCTATTTTATATTCCATGTGACTGGCTTTTGTTTTTTGATAAGTTAAACTTGCAGATAGAAAGTCATATTCTTGATCCACGGTTTTATCATTGTTATAATAATGAAAAAACTCATACTCAGAAACAAAGGAGAAACTTTTCAAGAAGAAATAATCCAATTTAACCGATGGACTATCCGTATAAAAAGTATCATTTGGATATTGATTAACCGTATAATTATAGGACAATTCAATATTGGGAATGTCTTTAAAATTAGTAGAAGCGCCTATTCTGTAATTTTGAGTAAAACTTT
>NZ_JBMOGV010000121.1:0-6063 GCF_049318185.1 Flavobacterium sp.
CCGAAGATTTGTTTTTGAAACAATCGCTACATCAACTGAAAAATTTTATAAATCTTAAAACTCTAAAAGGTATATTATTTTCACCGTTCTTAGGTTTGTTCAATACGATGCACGAAAAAAATTCGCAAACATTTTCCAATCCAAAAACAATTCAGTTATTTAATAGATTTGCGACTTACAATGGTTCAAATCCCTACAAAGCGCCTGCTTTAATGAATATGATTTCGCATTTGGAGTTTAATCTTGGGGCTTATCTACCAAAGAAAGGTATGCACCAAATTACAACACATTTAGTCAAACTAGCAGAAGAAGCAAATGTGGAAATTAAATATAATGCTGCTGTTGAAACCTTAGAAGTTGGAGCTAATAACCGCATATCCGCCATTAAAAGTAACGGGGTGAGTTACCCCTTTGATATTGTGGCAAGTGATCTAGATATTCATGTACTTTACAAGTATTTGTTGCCAAAATCCTACACTCCTAAAAAACTAATTCAACAAGAGAAATCAAGTAGTGCGTATGTTTTTTATTGGGGAATAAAGAAAGAATTTGCCGCCTTGGGATTGCATAATATTTTATTTAGCGATGATTATAAAAAGGAATTTGATCATTTGTTTTCAACACAATTTCCAACGGATGATCCTACGATTTACATCAATATCACTTCAAAATATTGCAAAACTGATGCGCCAGATGGTTGTGAAAACTGGTTTGTAATGGTGAATGTACCGCACAATAAAAACGAAAGTATCGATTATGCAACCGCTATTCGGAAAAATGTTATTGCTAAAATTAATGCGATGCTGGCAACCGATATCGAAAAATACATCATTACAGAAAGTACGTTAAGTCCCGTTGACATAGAAACCCAAACTTCGTCTTACGGCGGATCGCTTTACGGCAATTCTAGTAACAATCAATTTGCGGCGTTTTTAAGACATGCTAACTTTTCATCTAGTATCAAAAATTTGTATCTTGTGGGTGGAAGTGTGCATCCTGGGGGAGGAATTCCTCTATGCCTTTTTAGCGCAAAAATAGCGAGTCAATTAATTGTAGAAAGGGAAAAGAAATGCTAAAAAAATATAAATCCTATTTGTTGTATTTTTTAATTCTGGTCTATGTTTCAGGCTCAATTGGGTTTGTGGTGAACCCTGCTTTTTTTAGTCCTTTTACGCCCTACACTTTATTGCTTAGTTGTTTCGTTTTTTTAATTCATAGTCCGTTAAATGATAAGAAATTCCTAATAGCCTTTTTTTCTATCGCCTTATTAGGATTTATTGTAGAAGTAATTGGTGTAAAAACGGGCTTAATTTTTGGAAAATATTCTTATGGTGATGGATTGGGTTTAAAATTACTGGAAATACCACTCATCATTTCTATCAACTGGGCAATGCTTATTTGTGCCGGAATTAGAATAGTAAGTAGTATCTTTGCCAACAAAATAATAGTATTGCTTGTCGCAGCTTTATTGGTAACACTTATTGATTTAATTATTGAGCAAGTGGCACCAAAACTCGATTTTTGGCAATTTGAAAGTGGGCTGCCTGGTATACATAATTATTTGGGTTGGATTGGGGTTGCTTTTTTTATATCGTACTTTTTTTACCCTACAATTATAAAAGGCAATCGCAATGTATCCTTACTATTATTGATTTTACAAATTATATTTTTTACATCATTATTTATATTTTTTTAACATGGAAATACTAATTAATTGCAGCATTGTTTTAGTCACATTTATACTAACTGAATTTTCGGCTTGGGCAAATCATAAGTACGTCATGCACGGATTTATGTGGTATTTTCATGCTGATCATCATAAAAAAGACCATAAAAGTTGGTTTGAACGAAATGACTTCTTTTTTATTACTTATGCCGTGCCAAGTTGGTTGCTAATAATGTATGGTATGATGAACCAGTATGCATGGTATACTTGGGTTGGTTTTGGTATTTTACTGTATGGTTTAGCCTATTTTGTTGTACATGACTTAGTAATACACCAACGATTCAAAGTACTTACTAAAACAAAAAATGTCTATGTTTTAGCATTGCGCCGCGCACACAAAATGCATCATAAAAATATAGGAAAAGATGGTGGAGAAAGTTTTGGAATGCTAATTATTAAGAAAAAATACATTCAAGATGCCTTAAAACAGACTAAAATTGTTAATGCATAAACAGCATGCATCTGAATAATTATCATAATCTTAATAATAAGTTTTCACACTATTATTAAAGTTTGTTTTTATATTTTTCATAAGCTGCATATAAATTAAACTATCAAATGGAAAATTCAAATGCTGCGTATTGCCCAATTTGTAAAAAAAACGGAAGTGCTTTTTACATGTGTACAAAAGCGCTTATGCATGAGACAAATAATGAGCTTTACACTTTTAATATTTGTAATAATTGTGAAACAGTGTTTTTAACAAATCCAGTAAATCAGGAAAGATTAGACCATTATTACACTGATAATTATTTACCATATAGAGGTTCAGCAGCCTGGGGAAAGTACAGTTCATTTGTAGCTAACAGTCAAAAAAAATTAGATTTAAACCGTGTTAATTTTGTAAAAAAATATCTTAAAAAAAACAATCTTAATGTCCTTGATGTAGGCTGTGGTAATCCAAGTTTTTTAGAAACGTTAGAACAAAAATTAAAGGCAAATTGCACCGGAATTGATTTTTCGGATTCAGGTTGGAAGGGCAAAAAGTTTCCCAACTTAGAACTTAAAAAAATAGCGATTGAAGATTATGTTTCTGATAAACAATTTGATATTATTACATTATGGCATTATTTAGAACACGATTACAACCCGAGTCAAACCATAGAAACACTTTATAATTGTCTTAAAAGCGGAGGGAAATTAATTATTGAAGTGCCTGATTATAATAGCATTAGCGCAAAAATTCAAAAATCAAATTGGCAAGGTTGGCATAGTCCCAGACATATTACTTTGCCAACCAAAAAAAGTTTTGACCTTTTGTTTCAAAAAGACAAATGGGAAATTAAAAAACATTTGCGATACGGAACTCTTGATGGCTTTACCCTTTGGTGGCTTGGCAGCATGCAAAAAAAAGGGATTGATTGGTCAGGTAGTATGTCTAATCATTTTTGGATGCTTGTACTTTTAAAAGTGGTTACATTTCCTATTTTTGCATTTGAAAAACTATTTCCAATGGGCATACAAATAGTGGTAGTTGAAAAAAATTAATCTGGATTACGATCATAAATCAATCAAAACATAATACAAACTCATGAGCCAAATTACTACTTGTACTTTTTTCAAATTGGAATCATTTTCCAACAAACTTTGGGCCTTGTCCCAAATGCAATTAGGACACGCTCATTTCAAAAACATTGACGGACTTGTATTCTACAAACTTTTAGGATCAGGGGCAGAAAATGGTTTTAGCTCGAAACCCAACTTTGGCACCTATGCCTTATTGTGTATTTGGGATTCCGAAATGCAGGCTGCTACTTTTTTTGAAAACAATTCGTTTTATAACAAATACAAATCTAAGAGTTCCGAATCATTTACCGTTTTTGCGCATGCCGCAGAAGCCCACGGTAAATGGGATGGAAAACAACCTTTTGTTTCCAGTGCTACTTTGGCTTTAGACAAGCCAGTTATGGTTTTAACAAGAGCTAGTATTCGCCTATCCAAATTGATTTCTTTTTGGAAAAAAGTAGGCAATGTCAGTAAAAGTCTAGAAAATTATGATGGTTTAGCACTTTCTATTGGTGTTGGCGAATGGCCTTTAATACAACAAGCGACTTTAAGCATTTGGAAAACGCAGTCAGAAATGATTGATTATGCTTATAAAAATGAAAAACACAAAGAAGTTGTTCGTCTTACCAGAAAACTCAAATGGTATAAGGAAGAATTGTTTGCCCGATTTATTCCTTATAAATTTTTAGGGAAGTGGAATGGTAAAAATGTTGGGATTTTTTTAGAAATCTAATCCTATTTAATCCAACCTTTTAGTGTTGAAATATTTATGTATTCACCATTATACTCAAAAAAAGGATTAGGAAAAGTTTATTTATCAATATTTACAGGGTAATTTTAATTCTACTAAGCGGTTTCATCTTCCAATGTTAACTATAAATACCCCAGATCTACTTATTTGAATTTGGACATTTTCGTTATATAATTTGAATATTTAAAGAAATTGATTTATTCATCTTGCTTAATTATGGTTATTGAAGCGCTTTCTCCTTTCTTTAAATTAGAAACCAAATCAAAAGTTCTCTCCTGATCAATTAATTGAATCGATGCCGTATTAAGTTGTAATTCCCCTTGATTAATTGCTTCAATCTTGAATACATTATTTCCTTTAACCAGATTTACGGTTATATTTTTCTTATTATTAACCAAAACATACTCTTTTAAAATCAACGCATCATTATTATATAGGTTTATAACATCGCCATCTTCAACTTTAGAGTCCCATACCTTTATGTCAAGGGTATTATATTTTGTAAAGACATTTAAATTTTGACCCCTAGACAAATTATTGACTTTTAAACTATCTAAAATAGAAATTGGATTCACTTTCTGCTTTATTTTTTCATCAACTTTCTTAGACTTTTGAAGTTTGTTATTTACCTTATTTAAAAGAGAATATAATTGATTAGAGCCTACTAGAGTTAAGGTTCCATCAATACATTTCTTTTTGTTTTGATATAAACCTTTGAACTCTCCGGTCAATTTGCTGCTATCCTTTTGTAGTTTAATTTTACCTGAGTAATTAATAAAGCAAAAAATATCTGGAGATAGAGGTGATTTTGTATATAAAATAGATTCCTCTCTGAAAAAGATTTCTTTACTTTTTGAATTGTAACTTCCAGAAATAGTATTCTTTGTTTCATGTGGACCTCCAATGTCAGTAATTGAAAAACCATTTAATTTTCCATTATTTTCATAAAATATAAGTCTGTAAGTGATAACGGTTTTATCATTTCCATTTAGTTTAAGAGCACCAAAGTATTCAAATTTTTCTTGAGAAAATAAATTAATGGTGAACAAATAAAATAAAACAAATGTAAATACTTTCATATTAATTATTTTTTTATTTTTGGTAAATATAAATCAATAAATCTAATAATTATGAAATTAAAATTTGTGCTTTCAATGTTTGCGATTCTTTTCGTATCTGTTTTCGCAACGTATGCTTCTTTCCCAGTTGAAAGAACAACAACGTCTAATACTATCACTACAACTGTAGTTGAGAAAAACAAAGACGATCTATCTTCTCCTGCCGCTGCTGCAGGTGACAAAAGCCAGGTGATAGCTCTTATTCTTGTGCTATTAGTTGGAGGTTTAGGCATACACCGTTTTTACCTTGGTTATACTTGGCAAGGCGTTGTTCAATTATTAACCTTAGGGGGTTGTGGAATATGGGCGCTAATCGACTTAATTAGAATTATAACTGGTGATTTAGGACCAAAAGACGGAAGTTATTCTACTACATTATAATTTTCTATGTTAAAAAAAACTGTCTTTTATTCCAGAATTATAATTACAATGTTAACTCCATTTGTATTAATTCTATTGCCATCTGACTTTTTTGACAAAGGTGAAACAATATGTCTATCTAAAACTTTAGCAGGAATGGAATGTTATGCATGCGGTTTAACTAGAGCAACCCAGCATTTTGTACATTTTGAATTTATGAAAGCGTGGGAGTTTAATAAACTTTCATTCATAGTAATACCAATGCTATTTCCTCTATGGCTTAAGTCTTTTTATGAAATAAGAGGAAAATCATTACCTGGACTTTTAGGCAAATTAACATAGTTCAAAAGACAATTAAAATTAAATAGGCAAACGTAATACTTGCCTATTTTTTTTATAAAAAAATTAAAGATTTTTTGTAACTTTTAACCAACTAGGCACGTATAACAATTTGAACACTTTAAATTAGAGGAGATATTTTAAATGAGACAACTCAAAATCACCAAGCAGGTAACGAATCGTGAAACTGCTTCCTTAGACAAGTACTTACAAGAAATTGGAAAAGTTGACTTAATTACTGCTGATGAAGAAGTAGAATTAGC
>NZ_JBMOGV010000122.1:0-5990 GCF_049318185.1 Flavobacterium sp.
GTATCTCCCACACAATTTAAATTGAATGAATCATCAAAACGACCTACTTGATTGGGTATATAATTTTGTAACGTTTTATTCATCGCCACAATAACATTTATGGCTTTTATTCTAACCTCGTTTATGTCTCTGTTTTCATTGAAAGCTGGCGCCAAAAATGAAACTGTGGCAGGATTATTTGTTGTTCCAGTACCATATATAGTTCTTTGATCGTGAAGATTATAACAGTAATCTGGATTGAATGAATCAAATACTTTTCGCAATACTATACTTTCGGGCTGCGATAAATTTTGAGCATCTCTATTCAAATCAATTCCATTGGCATTTTCTCTTGTGTACAATTCTGAACCATCAGGGTTGAGCATCGGCAATAAACAGAAAGTAAAGTTTTCCATTATGGCATTGCTTTCAGCAGAATTTGAATATAGAAAATGAATAAAATCGAATAATGCCTTGGTTGTGGTACTTTCGTTGCCATGCATTTGAGACCACATTAAGATTTTGATTTTACCTGTTCCAAATTGTAATTTATAGATAGGTCTTCCATTGACAGATTGTCCTATTATTTCATGTGGATATTTTAAAAGAACTGGCTCGATATGATATAAAGTAATATATCTTCCTGAAAGCGATTGCTCTTTGTGATTTTCGTGTAGTATTGAATAATCCATTATTGTAGTTGTAGTTGAAATTGTCTTTCTGGATATTTTCCTTTGACACCAGCAAAATGAGGTAATATAATTTTCATGTCTTCATTATAGTTTCCAGATAATGAAACAGGCTCACCAATTCTCACTTCTTTTTTCGCATAATCAAAAGCTACCGGAACAATGGGAACATTAGCTTTATAGGCTATAAAATAAAATCCTGTGCGGAGTTCGGTTACTTTTTTACGAGTTCCTTCTGGAGCTATAGCCAACCTAAAAACTTCTCTTGAGTTAAAAACATCTACAGTAGCATCTACATTATTTTTTCCGCCAGTTCTGTCTAGTGGTGCCCCACCAATACTTCTAAAATACCAACCAAAAGGAAATTTGAACAATTCTTTTTTGCCTACAAAATTCATTTCTAATCCAATAATACCGCGACAAAATAACCCTAAAAAGAAATCGAAATTACAAGTATGTGGTATAACCATCAAAACACATTTTTTGATAGTACCATCAATGGTTCCGATGAGTTTCCAACCGAGTATTCTAAAAAAAATAAATTGATAAATCCTCTTCCTCATTTAGATTATTTTCCGTAAATTTAGTATTAATCTCTTATTTTTGAGAAAAATATTTAATTGAATGATTAGAAAACTTTTGAGCTATTTTATTCCCATCACTATTCATAAGAAAAAATCTTTTGTGAATAAGTCAATAGAAGTAACGTGGAATAATGGAGAATTAGTAATTGATAGCCAAAACACTAATTATTCGTATGGCAGTTTACAACGTATTCTGAGAAAAGGTTTGAAATATATTGGTTTTGAAAGAATAAAAAACTTTGAAAATATTTTAATATTAGGTGTCGCTGGTGGCAGTGTAGTTAAAACATTAGTTGATGAGATTAAATATGAAGGAAAAATTACCGGTGTTGAAATTGATTCTGATATCATAGCCATAGCCAACCAATATTTCAAATTGAATGAAATTTCAAATCTTCAAATTATTATGGACGATGCTTTTGAATTTGTATTGAAAACCAAAGAGAAATATGATTTAATTATCATTGATATTTTTCAAGATACTAAAATGCCTAACTTTTTGTTTGAAGATTTTTTTATTGAAAGGGTAAATTCGCTACTCAATTTGAATGGTTTTATACTCTTTAATACTATGGTTATTAATGATAATCACCGAGATAGAAATTTGAACTACAAAACAAGGTTTAATAAAAATTATTCTTTGCGCATGTATCCAAAAGTAGAAACTCACAATGAATTATTTACCATCAAAAAACTAACTTAACGACTTAATCAACTTTCTTGCTTTCTCTAAATCTTCAGGTGTATCAATACCGACGCCTATGTGTGCAGTTTCCAGCATTTTAATGCGTTTGCCATATTCCAGATAGCGCAATTGTTCTAGCTTTTCTGTGGCTTCCAATGATTTCATCGGTAAACGATAAAAAGCTAGCAAGGATTCTTTTCTGAAAGCATAAATGCCTATGTGTTTCATATAACGCACACCCACATTCACTTCTCTTGGATAGGGAATAACAGAACGGGAAAAGTATAAAGCAAAACCGCTTTGGTCAGTGACTACCTTTACGATATTAGGATTTTGGATGTCTTCTTCATTAGTCATTTCCACCATCAACGAAGCTAAATCTACTTTTTTATCATAATCATTTCTAAAAACTTCTAAGACTTTTGCCAAAGGTTCCTTATTGATAAAAGGCTCATCGCCTTGCACATTCACTACGATATCTACATCCAGATTTTCAACGGCTTCGGCTATGCGGTCGCTACCGCTTTCGTGTTCCTTGATACTCATGATGGCTTTCCCACCATTGCTTATAATTTCGTCGTAAATCAAAATAGAATCGGTTACCACAAACACATCATCAAACAAATTGGTATTTTTTGCGGCTTCATAAGTGCGCAGAATAACAGTTTTTCCAACCAAATCCTGCAACAATTTAGCAGGAAAACGAGTAGAAGCATAACGAGCAGGAATAACGGCAATGATTTTCATATGTTGAGTGGCTGAGTTATTGTTTGGCTAAGATACAAAGTTGGATTTGAGTATTCAAATATAATTTACTCCTCAAAACTCTCATTTTTAAACCCAATCAAATACAACTTGTCTTTGGCGCGCGTCACAGCAGTGTATAGCCAGCGCACATAATCTACATCCATACCATTGGGTAAATAGGGTTGCTCAATAAAAACAGTATTCCATTGTCCGCCCTGTGATTTATGACAAGTGATGGCATAGGAAAATTTGACTTGCAGTGCATTGAAAAATTCGTTGTTTTTTACTTTGAGGAATTTGCGATATTGGGCTTCGCCTTCATAGTCTTTTAGTACTTCTTGATACAGTCGGTTACTTTCGTCAAACGTTAATGAAGGTGACTCGCTAGTAATGGTATTTAATAACAATATCGTTTCAAAAGGTTTTTGGTTGGGATAATCCACCATTCTAATTTTGACTTTGGCAAACTTAAACCCATACAGTTCTTTGAAGTTGAAAATCTCCAACACTTCTACGATATCACCATTGGCAATAAATCCGGCTTCATCGGTTTCTTTGAGCCAAAAATAATTATTCTTCACCACCATCAAATAATCGCCTACTGAAAGTTCGCTATCCTTATCCAAAATTTTGGTTCGGATTTGTTGGTTGTATTGATTGGCTCTTTTATTGGATCGCACGATGAAACAGGTATCTTCAATACTATAATTACTATAAGCACTTTGAATAGCATCCTGAATATCAAACCCATCAGACAAGCGAACGATGTCTTTAAAGCCTATCAGGTTAAACTGAAACGTGTCTACAAAAGTACTTTTCAAAATTTCGCGCAACTCGGTAGCATTATGCAAAATTCCCGATTTTTCTCCCTGACGCATCACTTCATCAAGCTCAATTGAATATACTTCTTTGTTAAAATGCATAGCCAAAGCATCGGTATCCAAAGCTGGACTAACATCCAACTGCACTGGTGGCAACTGAGCGGTATCGCCCAATAAAATCAACTTGCAATTATCGCCATTATACACATAGGACATCAAATCATCTAGCAACGAACCGTTTTCATACAACTTCGACTCGGTATTCACATCAGAAATCATAGACGATTCGTCCACTATGAAAATAGTATTCTTATGCTTATTGGTTTGCATGGTGAATGTCACACCACCACTTTTTCCTTTCTTCGGAAAATAGATTTTCTTATGAATGGTAAATGCAGGTTTATTGGAGTAATTCGAAATAACTTTAGCAGCACGACCAGTTGGTGCCAGCAAAACATACTTTTTATTTATAGCACCAAGATTATTAACTATGGTAGAAATAACGGTTGTTTTCCCTGTTCCGGCATAACCTTTTAAAACAAAAAGTTCTTCCTTGTTAGTATTGGTCAAAAAAACCGCTATTTGTTGCAAAAAAATATCCTGTTTTACAGTCGGTTGAAACGGAAACTGGTTGCGTAAAAGACTATAAAACTGGCTGGAAGTCATAAAAGTTAAAATCAAATTGGAATTTCAAAGATAGTAATTAAGGAGAAAGAGAAAAGAATAAAGATCATAGACTTTCGACTTTATTACTTGACACGCACCAAGAATTAATTATCATTATCAATTATCAATTGTTAATTGTTTTGTAAGTTTGCCAAGTTTATAATAAACATATCTTTTATGTGGCAAAACACTAGCGTTATCGATAAAACATATAAAAAACTGACAATTCTAGTTTCCTTGAATGGTTTGTCTTTTGCTACATACGATACGCTAAACAACAAACCTTTGTCGCTTCAAAAAATTGAAATGGGTAAGGTGGCTTTAACGAGTAAAATTGAAGACCTTTTTGCCGAAGCATTTCAAAACTTTCCAGAGCTCAAAGCGGGTTATGATGAAATTGTAATTCTTCATAGTAACAACCTTTCTACTTTTGTGCCAACAGCATTATTTGATGCTGAATATTTGGGAAGCTATTTGCAGTTCAATACCAAGGTTTTTGAAACCGATTTTTTTGCCTTTGATGAATTGCCAACTTATGAAATGAACAACGTGTATATTCCCTATGTCAATATGAACAACTATTTCATTGACCAATATGGGGCTTTTGATTACAAACATGCCAATACTGTTTTAATTCAAAAACTATTAGAAGTTTCTAAGAATAATGAAGAAAGAAAAATGTTTGTGTATGTGAGTGATACCCATTTTGAAATTGTTATAATTCAAAATCAAAAACTGCAACTCTTCAATTCTTTTGATTATAAAACTCCAGAAGATTTTATCTACTACATCTTATTCACAGCGGAACAACTGCATTTGAACCCAGAAAGTTTCCAATTAGAACTTATTGGGAAAATCACCAAAGATGATTCGCTTTATGAAATAGCATATAAATATATTCGAAATGTGTCTTTGTTTGATGTAAGTTATATGCAAAACCAATTCTCTGAAAGTGAAAATCGAGAACATTTCATAGTCATGCAATCATGAGAATTATTTCAGGCAAATATAAAGGCCGAAGAATAGCACCACCCAAAAACCTTCCTGTTCGTCCAACTACCGATATGAGTAAGGAGGCGGTATTCAACGTTTTGAATAATCATTTTAATTTTTTTGAACTTAAAGTATTGGAACTATTTGCTGGCACAGGTAGCATCAGTTACGAATTTGCTTCGCGAGGCTGTTCGCCAATATTGTGTGTAGATGGTGATATGGGTTGTATAAACTTCATCAAAAAAACAGCCAAGGAATTTGACTTTGATATTACAGCCATTAAGAGCGATGTATTCAAATTTTTGGAAAAACACCATGTCAACTACGATATCATTTTTGCCGATCCTCCTTATGGTTTGGCACAAAAAGAATTCGAGAAAATCATCGAACTCATTTTTGAAAACGAAATATTGGATGACCAAGGTATGCTTGTGGTAGAACATTCCAAATACACCAAGCTCGACCACATGGCAAATTATTCATTCCAAAAAAACTATGGCGGTTCTGTTTTTACCTTCTTTGAATTTGAAGGTATTGATGAAGAAGCAGATGATTTGGAAGAGGAAGATGAGAGGTAAAAATACTAAGTTACTCAGCAACTTAGCCTCTCAGTAACTAAAGAAAAAAAGCAGACCTATAAGCCGGATTCTGTTCTTTCTGAACTTGTTTCAGAATCTAAAACAAATTAGAAATACCTTATCATTTATCTAGACCAACAATTGCTCATTGGTTCGAGCTTCCTACCCTTCGACAACGGACGAGCAATCCTTAAATGCCGATATACTTGGAATTTCACCGCATAGAGTTTACCTGGTTTCACTACAGC
>NZ_JBMOGV010000123.1:0-5895 GCF_049318185.1 Flavobacterium sp.
AGAACTTCTGCTAAATCGACAGCATTTGTCGGTGTTCCTATTTGATCATTTACAACCGAAACTGAATCTCTTTCTGAAGACAGTCGCAACATGGTTTTCATAAAATTATTTCCAAACTGAGAATAAACCCAAGATGTTCTAATAATGAAATGGTTTGACCAAATTTCTTGAATGGCTTTCTCGCCATCTAATTTAGTCTGCCCGTAAACGCCTGTTGGATTAGTAAAATCATATTCGGTGTATGGTTTTGAAGCATTACCATCAAAAACAAAATCAGTTGAAATGTGGAGTAAAATGGTGTTATGTTTTTTACAAACTTCAGCTAAATTTTTAGCACCAACAACATTGATTAAATGAGCTTTTTCTGGTTCACTTTCGGCTTTATCAACAGCAGTGTATGCTGCTGCATTGATGCAATATTTGGGTTGTTTTTTTGAAAAAATGGATTGACAATTTTCTAAATTAGTTACATCTAATTCAGAAGATGAACAAAAAATAAAATTAGTATTAGGATAATTTGGCGCAATAAATTGCAAGCTTTGACCTAATTGCCCATTGCTTCCTGTTACTAAAACTACCATACTATTTTAGCGTTTTGTATCGTTGGCTGAATTTTATCTTTTTCAGAAATAATTAGGTTTTCTAAAGGAAATTTCCAGTTAATATTAATGCTAGTATCGTTGTATATAATTCCGCCTTCTGATTCTTTATTATAAAAATTATCACATTTATAAAAGAACGTTGCGGTGTCACTCAAAACCAAAAATCCGTGAGCAAATCCTCTAGGAACAAAAAATTGTTTTTGGTTTTCGCCTGTCAATAAAACTGATTCATATTGACCAAATGTTCGAGAACTAGGCCTTATATCAACTGCAACATCTAAAACTTCTCCATGCAAAACTCTTACTAATTTAGCCTGAGCATGTTCTCCAATTTGATAATGTAGTCCACGTAAAACTCCTCTTGATGAAAAAGACTGATTGTCTTGAACAAAATGAACGTTTTGACCAATTGCAATCTGAAAAGTTTTTTCATTAAAACTTTCCATGAAATAGCCTCTTTCGTCTTGAATGACTTTTGGCTCAATAATAAAACAACCTTGTAGTTTTGTTGGGATAAAATTCATTTATATCAAGCTAAGTAAATGTTTTCCGTAACCACTTTTAAGTAATGGTTCAGCTATTTTTTTTAATTGTTCTGTATCAATATAACCCATTTTAAAAGCAGCTTCCTCTATAGATCCAATTTTTAATCCTTGTCTTTCTTCTATAACTTGAACAAATTGACTGGCTTGCATAAGTGAATTGAAAGTACCTGTGTCAAACCAAGCTGTTCCTCTATCAAGAATACTTACTTTGAGTTTTCCTCTGTTTAAATATTCCTTGTTTACGTCTGTAATTTCAATTTCGCCGCGGTGGCTTGGTTTAATATTAGCGGCAATTTCAACCACATCATTGTCATAAAAATATATACCAGGAACAGCATAATTAGATTTTGGTTTTTCCGGTTTTTCTTCAATAGATAAAACTTTTCCGCTTTCATTAAAATCTACCACGCCATAACGCTCAGGATCATGAACATGATATGCGTAAATAATTCCACCATCTGGATTATTGTTGCTTTGTAATAATTCTGCTAAACCTGTTCCGTAAAAAATATTGTCACCAAGTACTAAGGCCACTTTATCATTTCCAATAAATTCTTTTCCTATGATAAATGCTTCTGCTAATCCATTTGGATGCTCTTGAACAGCATATTCAATTCGGCAACCCAATCTTGAACCATCACCTAGTAATTGTCTGAAAAGAGGTAAATCATGTGGTGTTGAAATAATCAAAATTTCTCTAATCCCAGACCAAATCAATGTTGATAATGGATAATAGATCATAGGTTTATCATAAATTGGCATAAGCTGTTTACTAACAGCTAATGTCAATGGATGTAATCTAGTGCCAGAACCACCGGCTAAAATAATTCCTTTCATTGTAAATTAGTTTGAAATCTGTTTTGAAGATTGTTTTCTGTAAAAATTCTTTAATAATTTAATGCCAATAAAAGCAAAAAATATTAATAATGGGATAATAAATTTCATTTTCCCATTTACTCCATCAATATTCTTAACATTAGTAATACTGCTGTTTTTCATTATGATTTGTTCATTATTTAACAGTTCGATTCTTTGTTCGCCTAATTCTCTTAGAAGATTATCCTTAGTTTTAATGACTTCGTTGAGCTCAGGATTTTCACTAAAATAGACCGATTTATCACTTTTTTGAGTGTTTGTAGTTGTTGAAGAAAATTTATTTAATAAATTGTCTATTTGTCCAATGATTATATCATTTTGGTTCATTTTTGTTGTAATGTTGTTTACATATACTTTTTGAAAATTTTTGTAATATTCATTAAAATTTAAGTAAGTCATTAATGGTTCGATTATGCTTTTATCTGTAACTCGACCAATAGTGCTAATATGAATAATATGGCGTTTATAATTTTTACTTGTTATTTTTTCCTTGATTACTTTATTGATGTCGCCGTCTTCAGAAAGCAGTTTAACTAACTCAAAATTTTGAGTGTTTTGAGAATTATTTAAAATAACTGTACTACTGTTAACAAAATTATATACATCAATTATTGGTTCTATTTCTATTTCTAATAAAGTCTTTGGTTTGCTTATACCTATTGATTTTAGGAACACCGTGTCTTTTTCTTTGATTTTTGATTCTATTTGATCTATTTTACCATACAAATAATCTACACTTCCAAAATTAGGAGCTACTATTATCTCATGATCAAAGGAGTTTGGTCTCATATCAAGGTAATAACCAACTCCAAATCCTATGATAAATAAAGAAATAAAAATAACTATATTTCTTTTAAAGAATAAAAATCCTCTGAAAATACTAGATGAAATATTCTCGAAAAAATTACCTATTTTTTTAGAAATCTGTGAGAAATCTATTTCTTGATTATCCGAATTGTTTTGTGGTGTTGCGCTCATAAAAAATTTATTTTAAGTTAAAAATTTGTTCTAATATTTTAATAGTAATTAAATAAGTTGGCTTAACTCCAGTTGTTCCAAGACCACCAGAGGCCAATGTGCTACCCGTTTCCAATGGATTATCTGAGGCATAATAAGCATATCTTACCTTAACATTTGGAGGAATACTTTTTCTAATTTTTGAAGCGGATTGAATTGCTTTTTGATAATAAGCGCCTTCCATTTCAAGACCTATAACCTCCCAGGATGATTCGTGGAAAAATTTCAACAAATCTTTATTTTGAAGTGATGTTCCAAGCACCGTAACCATAGGTCCAGCAAAAACTGGAATACCATTACCTTCAAACATTTCTGCTGTCAATTCATTTTTAAAAGGATAGTTATCTGCTGTGCCTTCATTTATATGCGCTGAAGGTATCATAATATCTCCTTTCCCTCCTTGAAGAATTCCTGCTTTCCCCATTATTGAAACTGATTCTACATCTAGAAAGGTTTTGTTATTTCCGTCATTATAGGGTTTCAGTAATTCGTCTATAGTTTCAAAAGCTTGCTCACCAAAAGCGTAATCCATTACTATTAAAACAGGGCTTTCTTTACCAACTTTAGCTTTTGGAAAACTTGATTGTGACCAATCAATTTTAGCAGTATCAAAAATCTGAACATCAATATTTGTACCTGATTGCTGATCTGGAAGAGAAATCATTCCGTGTTTTAATGCAAAATCCTCTACCTTATTTCTCACTGGATCAGCACCTGATTTGCTTAATTCTTCATAAATAAAAAAATCCGACTTTTCTTTATACTTGGCCTTCAAAACTGTGGTGGCAAATAAAGAATTCATTACACTGTGCATATTGGCACTAATTATATGAATTGGTCTTTCTAGAAGATCATTAGCTTTTAAAGTTTCTTTTATTGTGGTGGCCCAAATTTCTCCATGAATATGATGACCTAAACGCTCTCTCAATATGGGACTGAATGTTATAGTTCTTTTATTATTATCAACAATTTCTTCTATGGCTAGTTTTCCTAACCAATAAATAACGTGTAAAAAACGATCTGGTTTTTCTTTTGTCCCAAAAGCTTCATAAATATTTAACACTTCAGAAAAACTTCTGCCCAATATATTAGCAGAATGAGAAATCGCAATTTCTTTTTCGATCTGAGTAAGTTTTTTGTTTAGTAAAACAGTTTGTTCTAGTTTTTGCCAATCGCGCGTTACCTCAACATCAATATCGTCTAATAAAACTCTGTTTTTTATTTTATGAGACTCTATAAAAATAAATGTCAAATGTGTCAAAATATCATAAATATCAGAACGTCCACGCGTGATTTCTACATTCATTTGTTCTTCGTCTATACGATAACAATTTCGACGTCTTTTTGGCGGAACTATTGCTTGAAAATGTGACTTTGAATAACCTTCATCCGAAGTTAGATTGATATATCGACATTCTTCAATGCCTACAGGAAGTCTTTCAATAACATAAAGCAAACCATTTAATTCTACCTTTTCCTCTGCAATACTTCCATAAATTTCTGGTCTTAGAGAGAGTAATGCTTCTCTTAAGGTTTCTCCTGAAACACCCATTGGTTTATAGAAACCTCTGTTAAATAAATGTCTCATGGTAATGTATAGTCGTTCAATAGCTCCTGACGACTCTTGCGCTCTTGAACGTGAAATATTCTTAATTTCTTTCATTAATTATTTTTTCTAACCTGCAAATATATGGTTTTTATAGTTTAGTTAGTTAAAACAAGGTTTATTGAGGGCTCATAAACCATCAACTTTTCCGATGGGTTATTAACGTTTTCTTTCGTTTGTTTATGCCATTTTCCTCCAAAAAAAGTATAAATAAATTCTCTCTGAACGTAATTATATAATACAAATGGATAATAGGTTTTTTGAATTTTAGTTTGATTGGTATTCAAATCTGTTATTGTTTTTTCTAATTTGTTTTTTTCTATTATAAGTTTTTCATAACCAATAAATATTCCTGTTTTTGGCATTCGTAAATTCAAATCAGTGATGTCAAAATAGGTTTTCTTTACACCTTTTTTTACTGATACCAAAAAGTCTTTTGTCAATAACTCATCTCCTGGAAAACCATTGCTGTCAACACTGTAAAAATGAATTTTAATAGTAGCACTTTCTATTTCACTATCCGTAAAAATGGTAACTTGTTTGATGTATTTTGTCTTTTTATGCTTTGGATTGTAAGGGAAAAACTTAGCGTCAATTCTTGGTCCGTTATCAAATGCTTGATAGGTTTCGTTCTTTACATTGCCAATTTCAAGTTTTCTTGTTTCAAATCTTTTGGCAATTACAACTTCATCTAGTTTGAAAGTAGTTTCTTTTAAAATTACTTTCTCCGCTTCTGCTGCTTTTACTGTTTTCTTTTCATAACCCAAAGCTGAAAAAACAAGATTTTTGGGGTCATTAACATTGATTAAAAACGAACCATTTTCTTCAGATGTAGTGCCTATGTTTTCATTTTCTGCCCAAATATTAACATACGATATAGGTTTGTTATTTTCATCAACAACGATGCCTTTTACCTGAGCTGTTATAGAAATACTAATCATCATCACCGTCATCCACAAAACTCTTTTTTCTTGCATCTTTATTCTTTTTTCTGAAAAAAATCAGCTATTTTTCTATCATTGCTTAATCTAGGTAATTTATTTTGTCCCCCTAATTTTCCAATGGATTTCATATACTCTTGAAAACTATTTTTGGGAACATTTGTGATAACTAGTGTTCGCAATACATTCCCAACAATCAAATCATTATAATAGGAATTTTGTTTTCTCATAGCATTATCTATCAGTAACGCAAATTGTTCCAGATTATTGTGTTCGTTTTCAAATTCAATAAACCATTCATGATAGGG
>NZ_JBMOGV010000124.1:0-5677 GCF_049318185.1 Flavobacterium sp.
TCACCTATAACATCTACAGTAAACGTAGGAACTACCAACCAAACAATTACTGTAAATCAAGTGGGAACATATACAGTTGTAGTTACAAACCCATCTACAGGCTGTAGTGCAACGAGTACTCAATTTAATGTTACGCAAGGTATTGTCGCACCAACCCCTGTAGTTACAGTTACTTCAGGAGTTACATCATTGTGTGGAACAGCATCAGTAGTGCTTACCTCTAGTGTGCCAGCGTCATCAGCAGTGACATTGAAATGGTTCAAAGGAACAACAGTTATTTCTACTGCAACCTCTACAACACATACAATCACAGGAGGTACTACAGCAGCTGGAAGCTATACTGTAGTAGCCACACAAGTTGGAGGATGCCCGAGTGCAGTAAGTAATGCGACAGCTGTAACCTGGGCTGCCTTACCAGCTACAGCATCGGTTTCAACGGCAACAGTTGGAGCATCATCAATACTTTGTGGAACACCAGGAACATTGAATATTAAGTCTAGTGTTGCACCTTCAACTACAGCAACTTTACAATGGTTCTTAAACGGTTCATTATTGACGCCAACAGTAAACGTTGGTGCCAATAACCAAACAATTACAGTAAGCCAATCAGGAACATACACTATTGTAGTTACAAACCCATCTACAGGTTGTAGTAGTTTTATAAGTACTGGCTTTAATGTTGCACAAGGTACAGTTGCAACAGCACCTGTAGTTACCCCTGATACTTCAGTATTATGTGGCGCATCAACAGTTTCTACAATATTGTCATCAAGTATTGCGCCGGCAACGGGTACTACATTACAATGGCAAAGAAATGATGCTAACATTACTACTACTGGTGGTACAGCACAAAACTTAACAGTTACAAACACAGCAGCTAACTCAGGTACCTACCGTTTGATATTATCTCAAACAGGGTTCTGTCCGGCAAATAGTAACACTGTAACGGTTACAACTGGAACAGTCCCTACTACAGTGCCTACAGTTACAACAGTAACATCGACAGGAACGGCAAGTACGATTACAGTATTGAGTTCTACTACTCCGACAATCTTCTTAAAGTCAAGTGTTGTACAGGTAACAGGTACTACGACAGTTGCGCCTATACTGTTGAAATGGTACAAGGATGGAGTTGAAATGACTAGTACTACTAACCAAGGAACCACAAACCAGACAATAGCTATTACGCAAGCGGGAAGTTATACTGTACGTGCCTTCTATGGTACATCACAATGCCCTGGTACATCTAGTGCAGCAAGAGTGATAACAGGAACATCACCAGTAATATCTCGAACAGTAAGTGTGCCATTTGATGTAATAGCATATCCAAATCCATACACAGAAACGATTAACTTGAGTTTAACTACTTCAACTGAAGATAAAGTAAGTATAATGGTTTATGATATGACAGGAAGATTGATTGAAAGAAGAGAAGTAAGACCATCAGATATGGTGGAACAACAAATCGGAGATCGTTATCCAAGTGGCGTTTATAATGTTGTTTTAAATCAAGGAGAAGAAGTTAAAACTTTGAGAGTTGTGAAACGATAGATTGGTTTCCCGCCTGTGCTGGTTTAACAAATACGAATTAATACAATTAATCCCTGTTTCGTTTAAAAACGAGACAGGGATTTTTTTGATACTAAACCAATTTTTTTTTATTAAATTCCTGTGAAATTACTTGGAGTGATTTGAAGCAATTCAGCCTTGATTGTATCTGAAACTTCTAATGTTTTAATGAAAGCATGAATAGCTTCTTTGTTGATTACAGAATTAGTTCTGGTCAATCCTTTCAATGCTTCATACGGATTTGGATAACCTTCTCTTCTTAAAATGGTTTGTATCGCTTCGGCAACAACTGCCCAGTTTTTCTCTAAATCTTCAGCAAATTTTGTTTCATTTAAAAGTAATTTATTCAATCCTTTCAAAGTGGCTTCAAAAGCAATTATCGTGTGACCAAAAGGCACACCTACATTTCTCAAAACAGTGCTATCAGTTAAATCACGTTGTAATCTCGAGATAGGGAGTTTTGCAGAAAGATGTTCAAAAATAGCATTAGCAATGCCTAAATTTCCTTCAGAATTTTCAAAGTCAATAGGATTTACTTTGTGTGGCATGGCTGAGGAACCTATTTCACCTTCTTTTATTTTTTGCTTAAAATAATCCATCGAAACATAAGTCCAAATATCTCTATTCAAATCAATTATGATGGTATTTATTCTTTTTAAAGCATCGAAGAAAGCAGCAAAATGATCATAATGTTCTATTTGTGTTGTTGGGAATGAATGTTGCAATCCAAGAATATTTTCCACGAAATTGGTTCCAAATTGTTTCCAATCAACGTTAGGATAAGCCACATGATGTGCATTGAAATTTCCCGTAGCACCACCAAATTTAGCAGCAAAAGGAATATTGAACAATAATCTCATTTGTTCTTCTAATCGCTCCACAAAAACTAAGATTTCTTTTCCCAATCTGGTTGGAGATGCAGGCTGACCGTGAGTTCTGGCTAACATGGGTATATCTGCCCAATTTATACTTAATTCTTTCAGTTTAGCAATTAAAGCAATTAACTTTGGTAAATACACTTGTTCAAAAGCTTCTTTTGTCGAAAGTGGAATAGCTGTATTATTAATATCCTGTGAAGTTAAACCAAAATGAATAAACTCTCTGAATTCGTTTAATCCTAACAGTTCAAATTTTTCTTTGATAAAATATTCTACAGCTTTCACATCATGATTAGTTATTTTCTCAGTTTCTTTAATAACCAATGCATCTTCAGTGGAAAAATTTTTGTAAAGATTTCTTAACGAATCATAGCTGTTTTTATTTACTCCTTTCAACTGAGGTAAATTACTTTCAGATAATGCAATAAAATATTCAACCTCAACTAAAACTCTATATTTTATTAAAGCTTCTTCAGAGAAAAAAGCAGCCAATGGTTTTGTACTTTTTCGATACCGTCCGTCTATTGGTGAAATGGAATTTAATGTTGTGAGTGACATGTATATTGTGTTGTTGTTTTGTGATACAAAAATAGTTATAAGTTGTAAGTTATGGGTTATGAGTTTTAAGTTTTTTAAAACAAATTATACATTTTTTCTCTCAACAGAGGAACCCCTTCTGAAGCAATCATTGGTATTATTTCTAATGGATTTTGTAAATCATAAATGGCTACAGGTTTTGGATCAATATAAAAAACAGGGACACTGCTTTTGGCATAATGTAATAATCCAGCAGCTGGATAAACCTGCAGAGATGTACCAATAATAGCTAAATAATCTGCGGTTTTAGTAATTGCAATAGCTTCGTCAAGCGCTGGTACTGCTTCGCCGAACCAAACAATATGTGGACGCAACTGATTGCCTTCATCATCTAAATCGCCATCGTTCAAATCATCGTTCCAATCTAAAATATAAGTTTCATCAACTGTACTTCTGACTTTTAATAATTCACCGTGTAAATGCAACACTTTATTACTTCCCGCCTGTTCGTGGAGATTATCTACATTCTGCGTAATAATATGCACATCAAATTCTTTTTCCAATTCAGCTAAAACAATGTGCCCAAAATTAGGTTTTACACCATGTAATTGTCTTCTACGTTGGTTGTAAAAATCTAATACTAATACTTTGTTTCTATGCCAACCTTCGAGTGAAGCCACATCCATAACATTATGTCCTTCCCAAAGTCCATTAGCATCCCGAAAAGTTTTAATACCGCTTTCGGCAGAAATTCCTGCTCCTGTTAACACCACTAACTTCTTTTTTTTATTTACCACTAATACAAGAATTATGAATTGTTCTGTAAATATAAAACTATTTTTACAAGTCAATTAATTCATAAAATAGTAGTGTAGTAGTAGTAATAATTCAGCCACATTACTATTTTTGCTGAAACGTTTATTATGATTGACTTAGATTACCTTAATTATCTTGAAGATTTTTTAACTGACAACCGAAAAGAGCGATTTACTGAAGTATTAGTTCACAGGACAAACCATTTTACCATTGCAGTAGAAGACATTTTCCAATTTCATAATACAAGTGCAGTAATGCGCAGTTGTGAGGTTTTTGGTATTCAGGAAATTAATATTGTAGAGCAACGCTTTGGCAAAAACATCGACAAAGAAATTGCCATGGGCGCACAAAAATGGGTTGATATCAATAGATTTTCAACTATTTCCAATTGTATTCAAACCTTGAAGAGTAAAGGCTACCAAATCATTGCTACCACACCTCATAATGACTCATGCATGCTCCATGAATTTGATATTACCAAAAAGAGTGCTCTTTTTTTTGGCACCGAAAAAGAAGGACTTTCACAAGAAGTGATGCAACAAGCGGATGGTTTTCTTAAAATTCCGATGGTGGGTTTTACTGAAAGCTTAAATATTTCGGTTTCTGCCGCTATCATCATACAAGATATTACTAGTCGCCTGCGTCAATCTGATGTAAAATGGCAACTCACCGAAGAAGCTATTTTAATAAAACGCTTAGCTTGGGCCAAAAACAGCATAAAAGATATCAAAAGGATAGAAGAACGATATTATAGCCAGCGCTAAGAAGTGTATATCCAATTTAAATTTAAAAAGGAGCTTGATAATGAGTTTTGAAGTATCCAAAATGAATGAAATAAAAAACCCGTTTAAATACTAAACGGGATATCTATTTTGAAATTAATTATACATTTTTTTTCTCATTTCCTGAATCTTTTCATCTTCAAGATATTCGTCAAAGGTCATATAACGGTCAATTACACCATTTGGTGTGATTTCTAAAACTCTATTAGCAACTGTTTGTGCAAACTCGTGGTCATGGGTGGTAAACAATACTGACCCTTTAAAATTTTTCAACGAATTGTTAAAAGCTGTTATAGATTCCAAATCTAAGTGATTGGTTGGTTCGTCAAGCATCAAAACATTGGCACGTATCATCATCATTCTAGACAACATACAACGCACTTTTTCGCCTCCAGAAAGTACCGTACATTTTTTCAAAGCTTCTTCTCCCGAAAATATCATTTTACCTAGAAAACCACGAACATAGACTTCATCGCGCTCTTCTTCTGTTTTTACAAATTGACGTAACCAATCTACTAGGTTCAAACTTCCATCAGTAAAAAACTGGCTATTGTCATTTGGCAAATACGATTGATTAGTAGTAATTCCCCAATCAAATGTTCCTGCATCGGCTATTTGATTTCCATTTAAAATCTCATAGAAAGCAGTAGTTGCTCGAGAATCCTTTGAAAAGATTACTACTTTGTCGCCTTTTGCCATATTTAAATCTACATTCTTAAACAATATTTCTCCATCAACAGAAGCGGCTAAGTTTTGCACATGAAGAATTTGATCTCCAGCTTCTCTTTCTACATCAAAAATAATAGCAGGATATCTTCGGCTTGAAGGTCTTATTTCGTCAAGGTTTAATTTTTCAATCATCTTTTTACGAGAAGTAGCTTGTTTTGATTTTGCCACATTAGCACTAAAACGACGAATAAATTCTTCTAACTCAGCTTTCTTTTCTTCCGCTTTTTTGTTTTGTTGTGCTTTTTGACGTGCTGCTAACTGGCTCGATTCATACCAAAAAGTATAATTACCAGAGTAATGATTAATTTTAGAAAAATCAATATCAGAAATATGTGTACAAACCGAATCTAAAAAGTGTCTGTCGTG
>NZ_JBMOGV010000125.1:0-5455 GCF_049318185.1 Flavobacterium sp.
GTACTAAATAAAACTTTATTAATAGTAAACTCAAAGATGTTAAAAATCTAAAGTATCTATAATTGCCACCCCGCCCTTCGGGCACCCCTCCATAGGAGGGGAATAGTATGCGGGTATTTTACTAATAATTTAATATACTCAAAGATATTAAAAAATAAAAAGTATCTATAATTGCCACCCCGCCCTACGGGCACCCCTCCGAGGGAGGGGAATTGTTAGTGGGATATTTTACTATTGGTGTACTAAATAAAACTTTATTAATAGTAAACTCAAAGATGTTAAAAATCTAAAGTATCTATAATTGCCACCCCGCCCTTCGGGCACCCCTCCATAGGAGGGGAATAGTAATTTGCTATTGTTGTTCTTATTAGATTCTTTACAACAAACTATAAATCAATTTGTTTAAAGTTGTAATTTCTGTAATACTACTTTAAATTCCGCTTCTCATTATGATCCTGTCCCGATAAATTGGGTGGTACTCATGGGAGAGGTTGTTTTTTCTTCAACGCATAAAGTTAAATTAAATTCTAAAAAAAGGTAGAAAATTCCCCTCCCTTGGAGGGGTGCCCGAAGGGCGGGGTGGTTAATAGATGTTTCTTATAACATCAAAACTCAACTCATTGAAATGACTGATTACTTTATCAGCTTTGGAGTAATCCTGCAACTTAGAATTCACACTATCATAGCCTACGCAATAAATACCGGCCGCCTTGGCTGCTGCTACACCATTAGTGCTATCTTCTATCACGATGCACTGTTCTACAGGGGTATTGGCTAAAAAAGCCGCGTGTTGAAATATGGCAGGATGTGGTTTTGACTTTGGAAAGTCTTCCCCTGAAACAATATGGGTAAAGTAGTGGTGTAACCCAAAACGATTAAAAATCCTATTAATTGTTACTGTTGCTGATGATGATGCTAAAACCAACTGCATCCCATTGGCATGCAACTCTTTGATTAAGTCTTCTACACCATCTAATAAATACAAATCTTCTTTGCTATCAAAAGCGTCGTTGAACAAGTTACGTTTGGTTTCTACTAGTGTCTGCACATCTTCCTCTAAATTAAACTCAGCTTTCAAGCGTTCAAAGATATTCTTAGTCGAATTACCTGTAAACGAGGCATACATTTCGGGAGTAATAGGAATGTTTAGTTGTTTGAAATGCAAGTCATAGGCATAGTGATGCACCGGTTCGGTATCTACTATTACCCCATCCATGTCAAATATTACCGTATGTATCATTTAAAAGTTACGAATTATTAATAATTATTTCAGCGACTAAATACTGTTATAAAACACTATTCTTTTTTTAAAAGATGACGAATGACCGTTTCTGCAGCATACAAACCAAAAAGACCAGGCATGTAACTATTGGTGCCATAAAACGAGCGTTTATAGTTAGTCCCATCGGTCATTTTTAAACTGCTTTCGTCTTGAATTTCTGAGGAGAAAACTACTTTGAGTTTGTCTATTCTATATTCTTTTAGACGCTTTCTAACGGTTTTTGCCAATAGACAATTGGTCGTATTGCTTATACAGGATACTTTAACTTTGGCAGCTTCCATCTTCCCTCCTGCTCCCATGCTGGAGATTACTTTGACACGTTGTCTTTTACAAGCAACTATTAAATTTAGTTTGGGTGTAATGCTGTCAATGCAATCTAAAACATAATCATAATGAGGGGTAACAATTTCTAGTGCTCTTTCTGGTGATAGGAATTCTTCTAAACGGGTTAAGTTTAGTTCTGGGTTTATATCCATCAATCTGTCGCCAACGACTTGTACTTTGGGCATGCCTACAGTGGAATGCAATGCAGGTAATTGTCGGTTAACGTTTGTAATATCAACCACATCGCCATCAACAATGGTCATAGTTCCAACACCAGCACGAGCCAAAAACTCCGCAGCAAAAGATCCCACACCGCCTAGCCCAACTACTAATACATTAGCCCTTTTAAGATTATTTAATCCTTCTTTTTTGAATAAGAGTTCGGCTCTTTCTTGCCACTTTGCCATTTCTATAGTTAGGAATTAGAAATTTAAAGTGCAAAAATAAGGAAAATTGTTTATTCCCGACTACTCGGGAATGATAAAGCAAAACTATAAAACTGGGCTTTCAAAAAAAGTAACTTCTTTGGCTTTCGCTTTATCTCTGGCTTTGGCTAAACGTTTTTTTGTTCTTCTATCTATTCTTTCATTACGTTCGCGTTGGGCCGCTATTCTTGCGTTTCGTTCTGCATCCTGCTTGGCTGGTTGTTGTGTTTCTTGTTGCATTTTGTCTTGGTCAGTGCCCTGTTGGTCTGATTGATTGCTTGTTTGGGCTAGGGCTACGGTGCTTGCTCCTACTAAGAGCAGAGTTGCAAAAATTGTTTTCATGATGGTGTTGTTAAGGGTTATTTTTAAAGCAAAATTAGCCGTTACTCTAACTTGGGGTCTTATATAATTATAGAGGAAAGTTTTAAAATTAGAGGTAAGAGGCAAGAAGAAAGAGGCAAGAAGTACATTGTTTTGGGATTGTAAATGAGATAAAGAGACGCTGAAAAAATCGTCAGTTTTGTGTTTTATTGTAAGGTTTTCTATGGTATTACATGAAGGAATTTATCTAAATAATTCGCAGCAGGAATTGGCAGATTTTTAGCTTTTTTTTATTTGATTTCCTGTACATTGGAAATAGCATTTTTAGGCAACATGGTAGTATGACTTCATACGAAATGGCTCTAAATCAACAACAGGGATACCTCTATATTTAGCATACTCATCGAAAGTGATTTTGAATCGTTTTTCATTTTTATTAAAAAAAACTTTCAAATCATTCATTCTTTGAGAAGCTGAACGCATAGAGCAAAACTCAATCTGCGCTATGTCATTAGTCGTTATGTATATTCTTAAATTTTTTCTTTTCATGGCATTTATGCTTATTGGGGCGTTGGTTACTCGTGTTTGTATTCATGGTTTAAGGTTTCAATTGTTTTATTTTTTGTTATTTGCTTCAACATTACAAATTTACTATAAGAAGAATTAATTCAAAATGTTAGTTTTCAACAATTTGTAATGTCTTATTAACAAAAAAGGCTCACTTTTAAACACTATAACACTACTTTTTTCTATTAAAAAACATAAGTAAGTAGCTGAATTAATATATATTAACTTTAAAATTAAAAGTGTTTTGACTATTTGAATTATAAATAAAAAATTAGGAAAATAAAAATTGTGTTGATAAGTAGAAAAAAATATTCATTGATACGTTTTTGCCCGTATCTAAAGGTGTTGCCAAGCTATATTTAGCAATTATTGCTTTGGGTTTTATCTTGCTACTACTTCTATACTACTGATGCTATACTTATAACATACTTCTGGCATACATTAGCCATACACTCTTGATACACTCGGCATACACACCTCATACACTAGCACTTCTTTTTAGGAATGTTTACTGCGCTTGTGCTTATATTATAACTAATTGTTTTACAGTATATTGGATTTCTATTTCGGCAAATTCGGCATTATATGGCAAATTGGGCTGTTATGTCATTTTATACTCTATTTTTTACTTTATGGTAAATGTTGTTTACACTCGGCAAGATTGACAATAGCCCATAAAAAGGCCTACTATCTTTGTATCAGTATTAATTTAATTTTATTAAAAATGGCAAAACTAAAAAGCCTGATTAAAGTAGAAGGAACGTTAGACGAACTTACCTTCTACAGAGGTACCGAGGGGTACTTGGTGCGCACCAAAGGTGGTGTTAGCAAGAACCGCATTATGAATGATCCTGCGTTTGCTAGAACACGAGAGAACGGGAAGGAATTTGGAAGTATTGCGGCTTCTGGGAAATTGTTACGGTCGGCATTGGGACCGATGGTGTTTAGAGCTAAAGACAGCAAGTTGACTAGTCGCCTTGTTGGGGTAATGGGGCAAGTAAAAAACATGGACACTGAGAGTGTGCGTGGTTCTCGGAACGTTGCTGAGGGATTGAATAATGCCTTGGCAGCAGCACTTCTTGAAGGATTTGATTTTAATGCTCGTGCTACCTACAGCAGTATTTTAAATGCTACTTCGGTAGTAGATGTTAGTACTGGAAAAGTAACCCTTAGCGGTTTTGATCCTACAGAGCAATTGCGAAGTCCTGATGGCGCTACACATTTTAGCTTGCAGGTAGGTTTTTTGCGCATTGATTTTGCAAGTGGCACTTATGAACTGACTCAGAGTGTTGAAAAAGTTTATCCTATTGTTACTGGAATTATTACCCCTTCTTTGACTCCTGAAACTGTACCTAGTTTGACTGGTACTGGCATGCACTTTATTTTGATTGAATTTTTTCAGGAGATTAATGGTGTGCGGTATATGTTGAACAATGGAGCATTTAATGTGTTGCATTTGTTAAAAGTGAGTTAGCCTTAGTTACCTCAAAAAAAGTTGGTTTAGTGTTCAAACTCCCTTTTAAAAACGCTCTGCCTTATGGTGGAGCGTTTTTTATTTCGTTTACAAAAAGGTTAGGAAAACTACTCAAAAATTGATTGTATAAGTGAAGGATTATTAGTATGTTTAGGGAGTCGTGGATGGTGAATTGTGAATTTATTATAAGTTTATGATTTTAAATTTTAAATATTAAATCCTAAATTCTTATCTCCTTTCCCTTATCCTCTAGATTACAAAGTCAACTATACTTTAAAAAACACTTTTTCAAAATTAGCTGCTATTTGTTGTTGCAGGGCTTCTATAGTCATGCCTTTGTATTCTGACGCACTACTATATACTTCTTCCAAAGTCTCTTCAATAGTATCTGTCTCTAGAAAAAATCTATCATTGGGAACCGACTGAAAGACGGTTTTCAATTCAGGATTTCGCAATAAATATTTCCCGAAGGAAAGATAAAAACCATGGTCAAGCATTTGTTGGGCTACTTGCACATTCTTCGAAAATCCGTGGAGGATTACAGGTACTGAGATATTTAGTCGTTTTTTTATTTCAATTAATTCATCATAGGCTGCCACAAGATGGAGTACTAAGGGTTTTTGGTATTGCTCGGCTAGGGCAATTTGTTGTTCAAATACTGCTATTTGTAATGCCATTGGGATTTCAATGCGTTTGTCTAAGCCACATTCGCCCAGTGCTAAACATTCGGGTAGTTGTAATTTGGTTTCAATAGTTGCCAAATCAGTTGCCAATCGGTTTTCGTCTATATACCAAGGATGAATACCAATGGAATACTGAGGGATAGTATCATCAAACGCCCACGGATACTGGTTGGCGAGTTCCAAAGTATTTGGATTATTGGTAAACTTGTGGGTATGTAAGTTGAAGAATTGCATGTGTAAAAGTAATAAATTAGGATTTAGGATTTGGGATTTAGGATTTAGGATTTAGGATTTAAGATTTAAGATTTATGATTTATGATTTATGATTTATGATTTAAGATTTATGATTTAAGATTTATGATTTAAGATTTATGATTTA
>NZ_JBMOGV010000126.1:0-5090 GCF_049318185.1 Flavobacterium sp.
AACTGCGACATTACACATATATTTTTGTTAGAGGGCTGAAAATGATGGAATGAGTGAAAATAACATTCAACTTTATATCTGATTATGAATTTCATAATGGATTGCGCAATCCGGGGCTTTACTCCTTAATTAGCCATAAGTCTGCGGCCGCGGATGAAAAAAGGACGTTGGTAGGGAACGATACAACCCGGGGTTTAACAATAGACAGCCCGGCCAAAAGCAAAACTGGAAAAACCGAGTTCACGGTAGCGGAAATTCTGCGTGACGCTGAATTATCCATGGCGATAGACAGGAAATACATTAAAACTAATAAAAATGAAAGCTTTAGAAATGAATGAAATGGTAGTAATTGAAGGTGGTAGATTTTTAGGATGGGGAAATCATGGTCATAGAGTTGGTGGTGCGCATGCCAATGATGCCTGTGGAAGTGGTCAATCTGTTACAGTTCAAGATTATTTTACAATTTTTTGGGTTCATGCTGTATATAAAGGTGAACATGAAGAATGTTTAGCCCCAAATATTTAAATTAATCAACAGCGGTTTTATTAAACCGCTGTTTTATATCTTTATTTATGCGATATATTGTATTAAAACAAATTTTATTTTTCGCTTTCTTAATTGTAGTTCCCGATTATGGAATTTGCCAATCGGCTACTTTAACAGCAAAAATTATCGACCAAAAAACCAAACAACCAATTACCGGTGTAATAGTGCTGAATTTAAGTAACCAGAAAAATGCTACTTACACAGATGACGAGGGTATTTTTCATTTATTAGTTACTAAAAATGATTCTCTAAAAATTATTTGTGTTGGCTATAAAGATTCAGTAATAAAGAATTCTGAAACTTTAAATTTATCAAGCATAGAACTCAGGGCTAATTTTTTTTTGCTAGATGAAGTTGTGATAAATAGTATCTCTAAGGGAAGTAGTTATTCATTAGGGAACACTGGAAAAAAAGACCAATATTCTTATCAGGGGGGTACTAAGGGTTCGGTTTTATTGGTTTTTGTACCAAATGTAGATTCGAATACAAATAAATTCATAACTAAATTAAAGTATGAACTTATGACTATTGAAAGAAAAAAGCATGATTATAAAAGTGAAAATGAGAAAATTAATAAAGGAGTAGTTAGAGTAAGGCTTTATTCTTCAAAGGATACTTCTATATTCCCAAAGAGCGAATTGTTGCCAGAAAATATAATTCAAACTATTCCCCTCAAAGACGAACAAACTTTAATTGTTGATATTAGTAAATATAAAATCAATTTTCCGGCTAATGGTGTTTTCGTTGGTTTAGAGTGGTTGGGAGAAAAAAATAATTCATATGAAATTAATCTTAATCCTGCTTTTAAAACTATAAAATCAAAAATTGATCCATTTAGCTTTATATCGTTTTATGGAAAGGAATTTAATAATTCTGGAAGAATATTGAATTTATACCATTCGCCAATGTTTGGAATAGAAATTGAAGAATATTGATTGAAGTTAATTTAATACGGTTTTGAACATAAAATTAGCTATTAAGATTAAGTAAAAAAATATTCATTACCTCTTAACTCGAAGTTTACTTATATCTTAACTGAATTGATTTCAATGAAAAAAAAATATATACCCCAAAAGCCGAAATTATTATTACCTACTTATATTCTTAGCTGGTTTTTTCTACAGTTATTGATGTCTAAATTATTTTTCTTTTTTGCTAATAAATTTTCTTCTGGAATTATTATTAAACCAAGAGATGTAATAAACTTCACTAGTTCTTATTTTTTTTGGGAAAGCATTTCGGGAATATCTTTAAAAATTTTAATTGAAGTAATAGTAACTACAGTATTAGTATATACAGGATTTGTAATAGTTAGGAAAAAAGCAGTATTCAGCATTATTCTTAGTACAGTAATATTGGCGAATTCTGTTTTTTTAGTTCAAATGATAGGAGAATACTTATATGTTATTATAAATTTTAAAAACATCAGAAACATAGAATTCGAAACCTTTTCACTTTTCTCAGTTAGCTATTTTTTAAATCAGTTTCAATATAAGGTGCCAAGAATTTTTGATAATGCATTTCAAGTTTTAAGTGTTTTTGAAATTTCATATGTTTTGACTTTAACGTATTTGATAAAAAAAATATTTGAAATTCAGCTGGTTATCAGTTTCAGAATTATCCTTATTTCTTATATTTTTCCTTTATTAACTTGGCTATTGTTGATTATGTTACTCTCATTACTATAATTCAAATCAGTGAATAAACGCTTTTATTTTATCATTTGTATCTTTTTATTTATTTGCATATCTATTGTAATTTTTATATCTGTGAGAATTACAAAAAAAGAAAATGCCCCTATTGAGTATAAAACAAATTTTTCTTCAATTCTTTTTAAAGACTCTTTTTTTGTGTCAGCAATACCTAAAAAAGAATTATTTAGAAAGCCAGTATATATCGTATTTGTATCAATAAACTGTGAGTTTTGCCATGAGGTAATGAATCAAATTAATGAAGGTGATTTAACTCTAAAAGACAACCAACTTATATTAATCTATCTTAATCCAATGTCTGACGTAAAAAAGTATTTATTACAACAGAAAATTTCAAAAAAAGATATGATATATTCTTATTCTGATAGCAATAGTGAAATAAAAAACACACTTAAAAAAGTAAATACCCCATCAGTTTTTCTTTTAGAAAATAATAGTGTTTCCTTAAAAGCTAGTGGCTTGTCTCAGTCATTCAACCTTGTTAACTCGTTGAAATGAAAACGCCTAAAATTATTCAACAACTTGATTTTTCGGATTGTGGCCCAGCTTGCCTACTTACTATTGTTGAACATTATGGTGGCATAGATAGTTTAGAGAACCTTCGAAAACTTAGCGGTACTAACATTATAGGATCAACATTGTTAGGATTATATCAAGCGGCAACTCAAATAGGCTTTAATGCCGAAGGTTGTGAAGCTGATATAGCCGCTTTAATTAAACACGAAAGCCCATGCATTTTGCATGTTATTGTCGATAATAAACTACAACATTATGTGGTTTATTATGGGGTAACCCAAAAGAACGGAGAGATTAATTTTATTATAGGTGATCCAGCAAAAGGTATTCTTTATTTAAGCCGTAATGAATTAGATACAATTTGGCAATCTAAAACATGCCTAACACTTACGCCCAATGAATCATTTAAAAAAGGAATAGATATCGGTAAGGCAAAGAGAAACTGGATATTCGAGTTAGTGAAATCAGATGCCCCTTTACTTTTAATTGCAGCTGGTTTAGGAATAGTAATTGCAGTTTTGGGTTTGGTAATGGCTGTTTTTTCGCAAAGGTTAATAGATGATATTTTGCCTAACCGAAATTTTATTAAACTTAATATTGGTATAGCACTTGTTTTTTTGCTTTTACTTATTAAAGAGGTTTTTTCATACTTAAGGCAATATTTTCTAATTAGTCAAAGCAAAGATTTTAATATTCGTATTATTGATTTCTTTTATTCTCATTTACTTAGATTACCCAAGCAGTTTTTCGACACTAGAAAAATTGGTGAACTTACTGCTAGATTAAATGATACATCACGTATTCAAAGAGTGATAAGTCAATTGGCTGGTAATGTAATTATAGATATTTTAATAGTGATTGTTTCATCAATCTTTATTTTTTTGTACTCTTGGCAGATAGGTTTGTTTAGTGTTATTTTTATTCCTCTTTTCTTTTTACTTGTTTACCAAAATGTTAGTCAAATATCAGCTGGACAAAGATCTATTATGAGTAGTTATGCTCAAACCGAAGCAAATTATATTTCTACATTACAGGGTATTGAACCCATTAAGAATTATAATAAACAAGTGATATATGAACAAAGCAACGCCCACATCTATAAAAAATTCCAAGACAACATTTTTTCTTTAGGTAAAACCCAAATGCGACTTGCTTTTACTGCAAATAGTTTTGCTACTGCTTTTTTGACTGGGGTACTATTATTTGCTTCTTATCAAGTATTGAATAATTATCTAAAACTCGGGGAATTAATTGCCTTATTGGGAATGGCGGGTTCTTTACTTCCTAGTGTTAGTAACTTGGCATTAATTATCATTCCAATTAATGAGGCAAAAATTGCTTTTGAGCGGATGTTTGAGTTCACGGGAACACCTCCAGAACAATTAATTGACGCCAATTTGTTCCGAACATTTGAGAACCTGCGAATTCAAAAACTTGCCTTTCGTTTCCCTGGTAGAAAACAGCTTTTACAAAATATTTTTTTTGCAGTAAATAAAGGAGAAATTATAGCTTTAATGGGAGAAAATGGATCCGGTAAAAGTACGCTTACACAAATAATTCAACAAAATTATAACGCCGAATCTGGAAGTATATGCATAAACAATCAATATGAACTTAAGGAGATTTCGCTTAGAGAGTGGAGAAAGTGCATTTCAGTTGTTCCTCAACAGATTCACATTTTTAATGGCACAGTATTAGAGAACATTGCATTTGATGATGAAGCAAAAAATCCACATAAAGTAATTGATTTTTTGAAAGAGTATGGCTTTAATGAATTTATTGAAAGTCTTCCTCAATCATTTATGACAATTGTTGGTGAAGAGGGTATCAACTTGTCTGGGGGCCAAAAGCAGTTAATAGCATTAGCAAGGGCGTTGTACCATAAACCTCAACTTTTAATTTTAGATGAGGCAACCGCCTCAATGGATAGGGATTCCGAGCAATTCGTTTTAAAATTATTAACACAATTGAAAAGCTCGATGGGTATTATATTTATAACGCATAGATTACATGTTTTAAAATCTTTTTGTGATCGAATATATATATTACAAAATGGGGAAACATCTGTTTCAGGAAACCATGATACGCTTCTCTTAAGTGATAATTTGTATAGTAAATATTGGAATGATTTAGTTCCTCAATAACAATAAAATTCCTTTGCCATAGTCTCATAGGCCATTAGGCGTAAGACTATACGAGGAAGGAATAAATACATCTTTAAATTATCACTATGAAAAGTATCTTTTTATTTATCTTTTTCCTTTCTCGCATTCTCCTCCTACGTCGAAAGACTATGCGAGGAAGGAAATTGAATTA
>NZ_JBMOGV010000127.1:0-5055 GCF_049318185.1 Flavobacterium sp.
CAATAATAACAACTGTTGTATGCTTATTATTTTGAGATAACAGTATGCTTGTTAAAAAAGTTTGCTACCAGGATGGGTATAAAATATTTCATTTTTATAAATTTATCTTTATATAAAGGTTCCGTTTCCCTGTTTAATATATAAACGATACAATTATCTCAGTAAAAGTATTCAAGGGATTGATTATTAATGTAATTATCGAGGTATTTGAAAAATTAATGAAACCCTATACTTTATTGGCAGTTTTTTTAAATGCGTTATAAACCGTGTATAATTTGAAATTTTTATAAAGCTAACACACGCCACAGGAGGATCGTCAGAACTTTCATTATTATAGTCTTACGCCAGAGGCGCACAAGTAGTTCCTGCATCGGAACGCAGGAGCACAATGCGATATAGGTTCCTTACTGTTGCGTAATAAAACTTTGTTTATAGAAAGCATAAGAGGAATTAATGAAAAATCGGTAAAAAGCTTATTTGTAGGTGAGGGGAGATGGGTAACTATATCAAAATTAAGGTACAGATAATTGATTGCGCAAAAACATCTTTACTTCTTCATTAGGCATAATCTTCGGGGCAGATAAAAAGCTTGTCGAATAAAAAACTACATACGTGTCCACAATTTATAATAACAATTTCTGAAAAAACCGAGATAGTTTCATAAAAGAATTATAAACAATAATTTATTTCGAAGTCCCTTATAATAAGCACAATATGGTTTGATAACTGACCATTTCAAAGAAACAGTTACTCGGTAACAGCCTGACCGAAGTAGGCTCATTTGTAAAGATAATTTAATTGTTATGAAAATACAAGACAATTACATGGACTTACTCGAACACTTTAAAGTTGAGGAACTTAAAGAACGTTTGGAGTTTGACATGGCTGCGGAAGCAGCAGGGTGGAAAAAGGATAAAGTTAAGCCTACTGCAAAAGTTATAGTCAAAGATGGTAAAGCAGTTGGGGGAGAAGGAGGAGCAAAAATTAAATTGTGGTAAAGATAATTTTAAAACTTCTCGGGGGGGTATTTCTATACCCCTCTTTTAAATAAAACAATTATGAAAACAAGCAGGTACAAGAAAAAAATAATTTCTTATGTAAAGCAAAAAATTGAATATAACGAAATAGATGCATTATTAGAAAACGAAGATTTTAATGAATATGCATATTTTTATAATTGTTACCCATATCTTTTTCTAGAGGCGTTTGATAACATAGACAGAAAGAAATTGGAAGCATTAAATATTGCAGGATTTTTATGCTACAAAGCAATAGTTTTAAGAGACGATTATATTGACAAAATCAATCCGGATAATATTGACATAGAAAAAGTTGCAATAAGCCGCATCTTTCTAAATCAAGCAAAAAAAATACTTCTTGAATTATTTAGCGAAGAATCAACATTTTGGGTTTTTTGGCAAAAAAGAAATTTAGAACTTGACAGCACTGAAGAACTTGATAAGTTATATCAACTTGAAAATATTGATAGAGAACAATATGAGACATTTGCTTCTAATAAATCAGCTTTTGCAAAATTAGCAATAGATGGATTACATGTTTTATCGCAGGAAAAGAATAAGGAAGCCCATAATGCTTTAACCAAATCGCATAGTGAATTTTCGATTGCGATGCAACTTTTTGATGATCTTTTTGATGTTGAAGAAGATTTTAAAAACAAACAATTTAATTTGGCAATTCATAATGTGCGTAAGTTTCTTAAAGAAAATAGTCTAGATGAAGTATTAAGGGATTCAAACGAAATCGAAAAGCATTTATTCTTATCAGGCATAGCAAATGAAATGTTACAAAAAGCATTGCTTCATCTAGAAAATTCAGAATTTTTTGCAAAAGATTTTAAAGTAACCAAATGGATAGAAGTAATAAATTTCAATCGCAAAATATTTAAAGGTGTTCTAAATCAAAAAGAGGTCTATTTGGAAATAATTAAAGCGAAGGTTAGACATTCAGAAATTAAAGCGAATAATTTTATTGACGGACATAATCTAGCGCCATCAATACACAAGAGTATTCAAAAGGGGATAGATTTTATTGTAAAAAAACAAAGAACTGACGGCAGCTGGTTTGAGTATCTTTCATCGGCAGGTGCAAGTGATATATGGGCAACCGGTTTCATTACCTTCTTTTGCAACAATATTATCCCAAAAGATAATATTCAAAAAGCAAAAAATATATTACTAAAGGATGCACACCCGCTTTGGGGCTACAAACAATCATATCTAAACGATACTGATTCTTCAAATTTTGCATTACTCGGATTAGAAGCAGCACCAAAAAGTAAATTTGATAGACTTGTCCAACGTCAGAATATTGACGGAGGATTTCCTACATATGCCGAAAAGGAAATTAAGGAATTAAGAAAGTACATGAAATATCCCAAAGAGAGTAAATACATCGGTTGGACTCAATCACACTTATGTGTTTCTGCTGTAACATATTATCTGTTGTTATGCAATAAGAATTACATTGAGGAAGACTATATTAAGAAAATAGAAGCATTTTTAGTTGAAAACTTAAACTCAAAAAATGAAATTGCCTATTGGTGGACAAATGAAACATACAGTCTCTTTTGGCTTTCTCTTGCCTTTAGGCAAATTAATAATTTCGAATTAAAAAATATTATAAAGACTAAACTTGTCAGCTCAGTCAACAACTATAAGCCATTCTTGAACCCTGACACTAACAATACCAGAAGTATATTTTATACTGCACTACAATTAAATATTTGTATAGCTTTAAAATCATTAAACATTATAAACAGCAAAACGTTAATACTTGACTTGGTTAAAGAGTTACTATCCGAACAATATATGGATGGTTCTTGGAATGCAACAAATGCAATGAGGCTTCCCGATACCGAAGTATTAAACCCTTTAGAGATTAGAGAGTGGCCAGCTTCAGAGCAGGGCTGTAATGTAAGGGCGATAGAATTCAATAGATTGTTTACGACAGCTGTAACAATAAATTCCTTAAATAGTTTTCTGAATCTTTATCCGAAATAAATGACTAATGAGTGTAAACCAATATTAAATAGCAGTACGCTAATTATCGAAAATGGCGATTATATTGTTTTAAATCAAAAAGAGTTTGGTTATCAGTTAAAGCTCAAAAAGGAATTCCAACAGTTTTTATCATTAATGGACGGTAGCAGAACAATTGAACAGCTACAAGATGAATATATAAAATATTTTGGCCGTACAATTTCTGTTGATGCTTTAGAAGAGTTTATTAGAGAAAGACTTTCTAAATGTGGTTTTATCGAAGGCTATGAAAAGTTAAAGCCTAGAAACAGTCAAAGCATTTTAAAAGCAAAAATTATAATTCTGGAAACTGGAATACTAGAAAAAATTTATACCCGTCATCTAAATTTCATTTTTGAAACCAAAATGTTTTACAGTCTGTTATTTACTTTGTTTTCAGCAAACTTAGTTGTTTTTTTAACCCATAAAAGTGTTTATTTAAATACAAAATCAGGGTTCGTTTTTTCCATTTTATTTATCTGCCATATATTCCATGAAATTGGTCACGCTATGGCAGCTAAGGCAAAGCAATCATCACCTGGAAATATTGGCTTTGGTTTTTATTTTGTTCTTCCTGTATTTTTTGTTGATTTATCAGATACATGGAATATTCAAAAGAAAGATAGAATAATCATTAATCTATCAGGTATATTTTTTGATTATCTTATTGGATTGGGCTTTGGACTTCTCTTTTTTATTACTACCAACAGTCTATTCCTCATGATTCAAATAATCCTCTTTACAAAAACATTTTACAATTTAAATCCGTTTATCCGATCAGATGCATATTGGGTAATTTCAGATTCTTTAGACAAACCGAATTTAAACGATAATTCGTCGATAGAGGTAAGACTTTTTTTCAAAAGATTGATAACTTTTAAGACAAATAATAATTGGAAACCAAATATACCTTTGCTCATTTATGGTATTGCAACTACATGTTTTTGGCTATTTATAATTCAAAGTATTTTGATTCAATCGAAAACAATCATTACTGATATCAATGAATTCTTATATGCTTTAAAGCAGGTCCTCTTCTTCAATAACTGGGATGTGTCTGTTATTATAAGCAAAGCTTATCAGATACTCTTCATTTCTTTTGCTTTGTATTTACTTTTTAAACTACTCGCAAAATGGGCCTTTCTACTACATCAAAAACTCGTGGTGCTATGGAAACGTGCTTAATTATTCCTGCCCCAATACGAAGTCATGTGATTCCTTCGTTTTATTTGGCAGTATTGTTTTCTAAAAATTACGAAATAGTATATGCCTGTTACGAAGGAGAGCTCGCAGAGTTAGTTCAATCAAACGGGTTTAAAAATATGATTATTAAATCAGTAAGATTTGCACTTGGATTTGACCCAGTTGAATGTTGGCAGAAACATGGGCAAAAAATGTCTATTCGCTTTTTGCTTAGTGCAATTACAAACGGATTAAAAATGACAACCTATAAAAAGAGAAAGGCTGAGTTAAGCAAGGTGATAACAGAAATTAAGCCTAAGCTAATAATAATTGATGTTTTTTCATCTACAGATTTTCTGATAATTAAACCATTATTCCCAGATATCAAAATTGTCTTTTTTAATCCAATGCTAAATACAAATAAGTCCAATGGTTATCCCAGTGTAAATGGTGAATTATATGAAGATATAAAAAAGAATTCTCCAATATTGAAATCAATCAAAAATATAACATCGCCTAAACGATTTCTAGCAAAGTTAACCGGGTACGATCCTGTTTGGCAATTAAAATACATTTATAAAAACAACAAAATATTACAACAATATCCGATAAATAAAGAGAATAAAATAGTCAGGATGTTTATGAATGTTCCTGAATTAATTCTTGCACCAAAAGAATTAGAGTTTTCTGAAAGCATATGTATGGATAATCAACTATACCTAGGGCTTTGTCAAAGTATTCTACGCAAAGACACATTAATAGATGAAACGTTTTATTTAAAAATAAAGGGTATTTTAAAATACAAAATTGAAACTGGTCATTCCCTTATTTATTG
>NZ_JBMOGV010000128.1:0-5030 GCF_049318185.1 Flavobacterium sp.
GGATTTTATTACAATCCAGCTTTTGGAACTACTCAAGCGAATTTTGTTACACAAGTTGAAATGGCAACTACCAACCCAACGTTTAACAATACCGATGCTGAAGAATATGATGTAAATCCAACTGTTCTTGATAGTGTAGTTTTAGATATTCCCTATTTTAAAACTCAGAAATCAGTTGAAGAAGTAACAGTAAATGGAGTAAAAGAAAAACATACAACCTATGAATTAGATTCAATTTATGGTGTTGATGAATCAAAATTTAAGCTAAGTGTTTATCAATCCAATTATTTTTTAAGAGATTTAGATCCTGCTCAATCCTTAGGGGAAACACAACTTTTTTATACTGATAAAGATGCTGAAATTAATAACAATAAAATTCCAGTTTTATTGAATGATTTACCTACATCTGACACAAGAAATAGTGATGGTCATGAAAATGTACAATTCTATTTTGATAAAAGAGAACACAAAACAACAGCTCCAAACGAAACTGCTGGAGGTGAAGATGTGGTTACAAGAACACCGCCATCAATGAGATTACATCTGAACAAAACGGTTTTTTCTAATTTAATACTAACTGCACCTAGTGGTCAATTAGCTAATAATAGTGTTTTTAAAAATTATTTTAGAGGGTTATATTTTAAAGTTGAAAACGGAAACCCTGGAAATATGGCAAACATTAATTTCAGAGGAGGAAAAATAACTCTTTATTATAACGAAGATAAAAAATCAACAAATGCTGAAGGCGCAGTTACCTTCTCAAGGGAAAATAAAACTTTTACTTTAAACTTAACTGGAAATACAGTTAGTTTATTGGATAATTCAAACGAAAGCACGGATTATTTAACAGCAACCAACAATTCTTCGCAAGAAGCATCTAAACTATACCTAAAAGGCGGGCAAGGATCAATGGCAGTTATAGATATTTTTGGCCCTGATGCAGATAATAACGGTACAGCAGATGAAGTTGAAGCTATCAAGGCAAATGGTTGGTTAATCAATGAAGCTAATCTTATTTTTTATGTTGACAAAAATGCCATGTCAGATTCTAGAACCATAGAGCCAAATCGCATTTTTCTTTATGATTTAACTAATAAAAAAGTTTTGGCTGACTATATTTATGATTTTACAAGTAACAGTGCTAATCCAAAATTAAACAAATCTATTTTTGGAGGAATAATTCAAAAAGAAGATGTTGATAATGGTAGAGGATTAAAATATAAGATTAGAATAACCAATCATGTTAGAAATTTAATTAAAAATGACTCTACTAATGTTAGATTAGGATTGTCTGTAACAGAAAGTATCAATAATGTAGGACTTTCTAAATTGAAAACACCAAACAGTTATTCAACATCAGCACCAACTATGTCTCTGGCAAGTCCATTAGGAACTATTTTATATGGATCTAGTCCTGTAGTACCAGATGATAAAAGATTGAAACTCGAAATTTATTATACAAAACCTGATTAATATATAGAATTATGTGTGGAATTGTTGGTTATATTGGTCACAGAGAAGCGTATCCAATTGTAATAAAAGGGTTGAAAAGATTAGAGTACAGAGGTTATGATAGTGCTGGTATAATGTTATGCGAAAACTCAGAACTTAAAATTTCAAAAACCAAAGGCAAAGTTTCAGACCTAGAAGAAAAATCAAAATCGATTGCCACTTCAAAAGCTACAATAGGAATGGGGCATACTCGTTGGGCAACACATGGAGTACCTAATGATGTTAATTCTCACCCTCATGTTTCTAATTCTGGTAATTTAGTTATTATCCATAATGGAATCATTGAAAATTATGAACCATTAAAGAAAGAATTGTCAAAAAGAGGATATACTTTTACTTCTGATACTGATACTGAAGTATTAATAAATCTTATAGAAGACGTTAAAAAGAAAGAAAAAGGAAAGTTAGGAAAAGCAGTTCAAATTGCACTTAACCAAGTAGTTGGCGCTTATGCAATTTGTGTATTTGATAAAGAAAACCCAGATGAAATTATAGTAGCAAGACTTGGAAGCCCACTTGCAATAGGTGTTGGCAAAGAAGAATTTTTTGTAGCATCAGATGCTTCACCATTTATTGAATATACTTCTAATGCTATTTATTTGGAAGATGAAGAAATGGCAATTATAAGATTACATAAGCCATTAAAAATTAGAAAAATTAAAGACGATACTTTGGTTGATCCCTACATTCAAGAACTCCAAATGAACTTGGAACAAATTGAAAAAGGAGGTTATGACCATTTCATGTTAAAAGAAATTTATGAGCAGCCCAATGTAATTAAAGATACCTACAGAGGAAGACTCCACGCTAATGAAGGAATTATACAAATGGCTGGGATTGAAGATAATCTTGAAAAATTTCTTCATGCTCAAAGAATTTTAATAGTTGCCTGTGGAACTTCATGGCATGCTGGGCTAGTAGCCGAATACATTATTGAAGAATTTACACGTATTCCTGTTGAAGTAGAATATGCTTCTGAATTTAGATACAGAAACCCAATTATTAATAATTCAGATGTTGTAATTGCTATTTCGCAATCAGGAGAAACGGCTGATACTTTAGCAGCCATTAAATTAGCTAAGGAAAAAGGAGCTTTTGTATTTGGTGTTTGTAATGTGGTTGGTTCTTCCATTTCAAGAGAAACGCATGCAGGTGCTTATACACACGCCGGGCCAGAAATAGGCGTAGCCTCTACTAAAGCTTTTACTACTCAAATAACCGTATTGACAATGATAGCTTTGCGTTTAGCAAAAGCAAAAGGAACCTTGTCAAATTCTGATTTCCATAGATATTTGCAGGAGTTAGAAGTTATTCCAGAAAAGGTTTTAGAGGCATTAGAATGTAATGATAAAGCAAAAGAAATTGCTGCTATGTTTAAAGACGCCCCAAACTGTCTTTACCTAGGAAGAGGCTATAATTTCCCTGTGGCTTTAGAAGGAGCATTAAAACTAAAAGAGATATCCTATATACATGCGGAAGGTTATCCAGCTGCCGAAATGAAACACGGACCAATTGCATTAATTGATGAGCAAATGCCTGTTGTTGTAATTGCCCCAAAGCAAGGGCACTATGATAAGGTAGTAAGTAATATTCAAGAAATCAAATCAAGAAGCGGTAAAATTATTGCTGTAGTTACTAAAGGTGACACACAAGTAAAAGAACTGGCTGATCATGTAATAGAAATTCCTGAAACTTCTGACGCTTTATCACCACTTATTACTACCATTCCTTTGCAATTGTTGTCTTATCATATTGCAGTAATGCGGAGTTGTAATGTTGATCAACCAAGAAATTTGGCAAAATCAGTAACTGTAGAATAAATATTCACTAAATATATTATTTAAAAGCGAGATTTTGTCTCGCTTTTTTTATGGTTAATTCTTTATGATTAATTTAAAGAAAATGATTTTTTATATATACTTATAGTTTTTTTAATAGCGATTTCTGTTAATTGTTGATAAAAACACAAAAATATTGATTTATCAAAAGTAAGCTCTAAAATTCAATTATTAATAAATTTACGTTTCCTTTTTTGATATTATAAAAAAATAAATTACTTTGGCTTCTTATAACCAAAAAATTTAAAACCAAATGAAAATTTATTTATTTATTATTTCATTGTTTTTTTGCGGCATTACTTATGCACAAACTTCTGTTTCGGGTTCGGTAAAAGACAGTAAAAACGAACCTGTTCCTGGAGCCAATGTAAAAGTAATAGGCGATTCTGCTGGAACAGTGACTGACAGCGACGGGAATTTTTCCTTATCAACTGCAAAAAAGCCACCTTTCAATCTTGAAGTTTCAAGTGTAGGCTATGAAACAAAGGAAGTTAATGTTTCATCAAACAATCAAAAAGTTAGTGTTGCCTTATCAAATGAAGAAACTAAACTAGACGAGATTGTAGTTTCTGCTACAAGAGCTCCAGAAAGAATTAGGGAATCCCCAGTTACCATTGAAAGATTTACTGTAAAAGATGTAAAAAAAGCGGCAGCGCCTTCCTTTTATGACGGATTGGAAAATCTAAAAGAGGTTCAAATGAACACGAGTAGTTTGTCTTTCAAATCAATCAACACAAGAGGGTTTGCCACAGTAGCAAATACTAGATTTCTTCAATTAGTTGACGGAATGGACAATTCTTCTCCTCTTTTAAACTTTGTTTTAGGAAATCTTATCGGGGTTTCAGAAATTGATGTACAAAATGTAGAATTGCTTCCAGGAGCTTCATCGGCACTTTATGGTGCAAATGCATTCAACGGAATTTTATTCATGAACAGCCAAGACCCATGGAATCATCAGGGGGTTACTGCCTATGCTAAATTTGGACAAACAAATCAAAAAGCAGCCGGAACTAATAATTTTTATGATTATGGAATTAGAGTGGCTCATGTATTTGACAAACATTTTGCCGCCAAAGCGAACTTCACTTTTATGAGAGGGACTGACTGGTATGCTACTAATTATAACGGTATTGACGCAAATGGAGATGAAGTTTCAGGAGTAGATAGAAATAACCCAAGCTACAACGGTATAAACATCTACGGAGATGAGGTTGCTGTTAACTTGAAAAGTAGAAATGCTTTTGGATCTTCAGCCTATAATCTTTTGCCAAACATAGATATTTCCAGAACAGGATATAACGAAACCGATTTAACAGAAAGTAAGGTTAGAAATGCAAAAATTGACTTTTCACTTCACTTTAAACCGTGGGCAAATGATTTTGAAATCATCTGGCAGTCTAAATTTGGATTTGGAAATTCCATTTATCAAGGAGCTAGTAGATATAATCTAAATGGTTTTTTTATGCAGCAACATAAATTGGAGCTTAAAGGGAAAAATTTCTTCCTAAGAGGGTATACAATAAATGAAGATGGTGGGAAATCATATGATATGACTTTTACCGGAATCAACATCAATAGATTATGGAAGTCAGACTCACAATGGTTTGCTGATTATGGAGGAGCATTTGGAGCTGCAACTTTAGGGTTTGTACCTGGTGTGGGTACAACTCCTGCTGAGGC
>NZ_JBMOGV010000129.1:0-4841 GCF_049318185.1 Flavobacterium sp.
AAACTTTGCGCTATAGCTAACCACCTCGTGGAGGTTCGATCCCTCCCCCTACAGCTGTATAAAGCTTCTATTAGATTGATTATCAGTTTAATAGAAGCTTTTTTATTTTCTATAAGTGACACTATGGGTGACACTACAAAATATGTAAGCTGCTTTTAGGGGTCAATATGAAGCAGGTAATTTGATACATTTACCTAAACATTAATATTACACCAACCAATACTGCGACAATTCCAATAGGTAGTAATCTAAATCTAAGACCATATAGCGAAAATGGTCTTTTCCTAAGACCTAAATAGATATAAACAAGCTATTGGTACCCACACCGCCAAATTATGACGGCAACAGGCAGATTTTGGCAGGTAAAGACCCGAATATCGGCGTTCTGAGGGCTCTTTTTAGCTCATTTGCGGACGCTCCCGGAGGACTGAAAGAAGAATTGCGTGAAATACGCTTCTCTGGCGGGCTAGAATACACCTTTTATCAGCAATTCAGCCTCCGTGGAGGGGTCAGTATTGAAAATGTTACAAAGGGGAACAGAAATTTCCTTGGATTTGGGGTGGGATATTCCGGGATACTCAATGACCAAGCTTGGGGGATGGATTTTCATTACCTGGTACCGCTTAAAACGGTGACCGGTGTTTCACCTTATCAGAACAGTTGGGGCGTAAGTTTAAAAATAGCAATTAGAAATTTGGAAGACTAACAATAATTGATTTTCATGTGCGAGAATGGGACTTGAACCCATGGCCTCAGGGTTATGAAGATTTTTTGAAAAAATGAAGGCGTTGATATGTATGCGTTACGTTTTCACAAAACCGAAATCAACCGATTTTGACCGAACTCAGGAGGTGTTTTCCTCACGCAGAGTAATAATACAAATGTTATGTTCAATTTGGCTCCCCTTATTGAAGAAAAATGCAACTATAATACGATAATTGAGTATGTCACTAGCAGGAAATTAAAAGGTTAATTAAGGTTTAAATTAACAAAAAATTAACTTGGCCTCTGGTCTGAAATTTGGGGAGTTAGTAGGAAGTATTATTTTTATACAAAAAAACTTTATCTAATTATGAAAAAATTTAACTAGGGCATTATTTTAAGCCTAACATTGATCGTATTTATTACTTCATTAACTCTTAACTCATGTTCAAAGAGCAGCTCTGAAATAATTAACTCAAATAAAATAGTTCAGACTTTTTTCGAATCTGCTACTTTTTTGCGACATAAATCTGACCTTGAAAATTTTGGAACAATTGATTATAAGAATGCCGCAACAACGAAGCTGGCAGTTAATAATAATCGAGATTCTTTCAATTTGATTTTCGTTCCAATTATGAAAAATAAAACAATAATAGGAACATTACAGGTGGTTGAGTTAGGAATCGGTGGAATTTTACCAAATAATGATTTGTATGCGTTAAACTACATGGACGCTAAAGAGTTCAATTATTCAACCTTATCTGGGAAACTGCGAATGGTTGATATGAATTATGATAATTATATTCACTCAAACATAGTAGTTGAAAATAATCAAATTAAAAGTTGGAAGGCAACAGGATTACCTCAAGCTCTTTCTGATAAATATCCCAGATCATCACAAAAAATAGCTACCAATAGTATTTCTTCTGGAAGTGGAACCAGTAACCCGACTTCTCCGCTTTCACAACCAAAGGCAATTTATGGTTTGTGTGACTCTGATCATAATAGTAATATATCTTGGAGTGAATGTGTAGTATGTGCTAGTAATGCAATAGCAGCAGACGGTTTTGCAATATTTGTATGTGGTATTTCTAGTATTGGTACCACCTGGGCTCCTTGGTGGGGAGGTTGCGTTGTTTCTGTTGGTGCTGCTTGCGTTTATGTGTCTGCCAGATATTAATTTTAGACTTTAAATTCCTCTTTTATGTTTCTAAATTATGTAATCCCAATTGTATTTAGCATATTCTTAATTTCGGCATTTTTATGCATCTTCATTACATATATTGATATTGTGAAAAATCATTCGCTGTCGGAGCGAAAAAAAGCCGATTTAATTTTAATGATACTTCGGATGCCGTTCGTTGGTTCCTATGTTTATTTCTTTAAAATAAAGTAAGAGGATGGCTTATGGGTGTTAGATGCGGAATAACCTCTTTTCTTTATTTGTCGAAGAAAAAAATAAATGAATAATGTTGAAATAACAGTATTACTAGTTTGCGACATCTTAAAAGGCGGTTCAGGTTTGAACCGCTTTTTTGTTGAATACTATCAACAGAAATACTTCTGTTCTTCTATCGTAGACATTAGCATGAGTCCATGTGATAGTTTTGACATCCATCCTACTGTCAGCTCCCCTAACATCGGTTACGTCAAGAAGAATAAAATTTTTCTTTTTCAAATTTAGAAAATATTTAAAATTATTCTATTACAAACTAAAATTTAAACAAATTCATAATAAACTGACAATCAATCTATTGCGCCTATAATTATTCTTATGTTAAGTAGAATAATTATTTTTCTTTGTTGATGACTGATTGGTTCGTTTGTACAAACCTATCATTTAATGCAAAGCTTAATCTGCGTAGAAAAAGTTATAGTATTCATAGAAAACATTTTAAGGGCCAAAATATATTTACTCTACTAGGATTTAAATCCTGGCGGTATTTTGTGTCTTTTTGCATCCTTATATTTATTCTAAAATCTTTATGTCCTCAATAATTCCTGACAGGTAAAACAATCTAGCCTCAGAAGAAAACCTTCCACCGCTTTGGTCATAAATTGAGCCGGATCGCAAAGCATTAAGTGGCTCATTCCAGATTATTTCGAGAAAGGGATAGGCTAAGTTAAAGTCTTCATTTCTCGCCGGAAAATAAAAAGAGAACGCACTGGATCTTTCCTTTGATCTGTCATATGGTACAGGACTAATATTATAATTAAAATATATTATTTCAATTTTTAAGTCCGCCAGTAATTTTGAAAAGGGCTGTCCTATATACTGACTTTTATTTTGAACGATTGTTTTTAGATACTGAAGCGTATCTGGAACACCCTGTGCTATGGCAGTTGTATTTTTGCATGCAAAAAACAAAACGAGAATTAATAATACTTTTTTCATTTTTAAATTGATTTAGGTAAAAGCTTATTTGCAATCTTCGATAATAATTTTTTTCTTTGGTCTTTTTGGGTCTGGGATAGATTTATATGAAACAGGAGAAAAATTTCCGTCGGGACCTCTTTTGTTTAGCGTTAGTCCGGCATCAAAATCATTGAAGACCACCGAAAGAGCTCTTTCATATGCCAAAAAATCATTAATCTTTTGGTCTTGTAGCTTCTGTCTTGCCGATTTGAAAGCTATTCCTAGTGGATCATCATCATTAAATGTTGAGCCCTGTAGGCTTTGTTCTAGCTTTGGCATGAAAGAGATAGCCTTTGAATAGTTAGAAATAGTAATTGCATAAATATCACCATTTGAGGAAGCAATGAAAGAGTGGGTAAAATAGGGGTTTTTTGATGCTTCATTAATCATTGCAAAAAAATCATATGGAGAGGGTGCCGAATACCCTATAGGTGGGTGGGTATGTAATAGCGCAACAAGCACTTCTAGTCTTCCAACTGAGCCATTAAAAACAAATGTTGAATCGGTTCCAGTTTCTATGTTTCCAGAGTACATTGATGTGAAGGTAGTATCGTATTTATTAGTAGGATTAATTGAGAACTTATGCAAAATCGGAAAACCCTTTTCCTTTTTTTCACTGGCAAGATTGGGAATACTTTCTAATTTAATATTTGCTTGACTCTTTACAAAGACCTCACCTGCTTTGGTTGCTAAATCCTTTATGCTATCACAAGGGGTTTTAAGTGCGGGTCGAGTAGCTCCGTCAGAAATTGGAAACGGCTTCCACGGATTACTTGGCCCATTTTGCGAGCCCCCCCCTCCGCCAGATCCGCCTTTACCGCCACTTCCTGAATTACCGGATCCGTTTCCACTGCCGCTTCCATTAAATAATCTCCAATCGTAGAACCCAAAACCCGGGCTATCTCCACCTCCTGAATTCCCGCCACCATTTCCACCACCGTTTCCACCACCGTTTCCTCCTCCTCCTCCAGGAAATAAATTTGCAAGCCACTCAAAACTAAAAAATTTCTTAACCTTATACCAAAAACTGTCATACTCGTTGCCGCAAGGCGTAATAGGATCGCCCAACCGTTTAACTATAACAATTGAGTCCCTTCCATCCGGAAGAATTATGCGAGTTTCTATCTCACATCCAAAGTCATATTTCTTTGTTTGTGGAGCAGAAGAAAGAAAAGCATTATTAAATAGTCCCAGCGAGTCGGGAACAATTTTTGATTGAACAAGTTTGTTGTTTTCATATAGATTAACCCGAAACGATTTTTCGTCCAGATTAGCGAAACCCACTAGCCCATTTCCTTTGATAGAATCCGAAACTAAGCGTACCACATAGTTCACTTCCATACTGCCATCTGGCCGCCTCTTGAAGTAGAAAGATCCTCCATCTGATCCCTTGCCTGTTGTAGGAATACGAACAAAATGATTTCCGTTTATTGTTGATTGCTCGGCCCTTGCGTATAAAAGGGTTGGTTGGTCTACAAGCGTTGGCAACAGCGTGTTTACCCATTCTTTAATTTCGGTAACCTCAATTCGCTTTTGAGAAAGGGGGGACAAATCGTTTATTACATCCATTTTTTTCTGGCAAGCAGAAATAAGTATAACAAAAAATAATACCAATACGCTTGCTGCTTTATTATTAGCAGTTAGGAAGCGTTCCATGGGGCTGTTTCGTTGCGAAAGAGGTTGCATAGTTTGAAATTTAAAATTAACAATTGTCTATTAATGA
>NZ_JBMOGV010000130.1:0-4828 GCF_049318185.1 Flavobacterium sp.
CCGTAGCCTGGAAATTGATGAATCCAATTGTAGGTTGGTAAATCGTTCATCATCCAATGTTTATATCCCCAATGATTGGTAACATAATCCATAATGTTTTTCATACCTCGTTTGTGCAATTCTGAACTCAAACTAACATAATCTTCATTGCTTCCAAAACGAGAATCTATTTTGTAAACATCTGATTGCCCATAACCATGATAGGAACCCTCTTTGTCATTATCTTCACAAAGTGGCGTTGGCCAAACCGCAGTTGCTCCAAGATTTTTTATATAATCTAAATTCTTTATAATTCCTTCAATATCCCCACCATGACGACCATCTATTTTATTTCTATCTGCTTTTTCATTGGTTTCTTTAGTACTGTCGTTGTTAGGATTTCCGTTTGCAAATCGATCGGACATTATAAGATAAATCAAATCGGAACTATCGTAACTTTTGCGTAAGCGAGAATTTTCTTTTCTTGCTTTAAGTGAATAATTTTGTTTAAACGATTTATTTTTATTTTTGAAAATGAAAACAAAATCTTGAGCCGCTGCATTTTTAGTGTCGATGGTTATAAAAACATAGTTTGGATTTTCAGTTTTCTGTACCTCTTTGATAATAAGTCCTTTGGAAACGGATACTTCATTTTGAGCAATGTTTTTTCCATAGAACATAACTTGAACATCAGAAAGGTTCATGTCGCTATACCAAAAAGGTGGTTCTATTTTGTCAATTTGAGCAAATGATATTGTAGTTATTAGTAAAAAGAAAAAGATTTTTTTCACATTTTTTGTCTTTAAAATTTGAGTTAAGTTAAACTATAATCAAACCATAAGGCTCCACTATAATTTCTTTCCCATTAACAATAACGTTAATTTGTTTATCACCTTCATGAGAGAAAGAGGTTTGTTTTTGGTTAACCGCTACTTTTATAATTTGATTTCTGAAATTTATTTTAAAAGAATACCCTTCCCACTCTTTTGGAATTTTAGGTTCAAAATGTAAGGTGTCATTTTTAACTCTCATTCCACCAAAACCTTCTACAATGCTCATCCAGGTTCCAGCCATAGAGGTAATGTGGCAACCTTCTTCCACCTCTTTATTATAATCGTCTAAATCCAAACGAGAGGTTCTTAAATAGAAGGTATAAGCTTGATCCATTCTTCCTAGAGTTGCTGCCTGAATAGAGTGAACGCAGGGTGAAAGAGAACTTTCATGTACTGTAAATGGTTCGTAAAAATCGAAATGTTTCTCTAATTGTTCTTTAGTAAAATCATCTTCAAAGAAATAAAAGCCTTGTAAAGTATCGGCTTGTTTGATATATGGAGAACGCAAAATTCTGTCCCAAGACCATTTTTGGTTTATAGGGCGTTGTGATTTATCTAAATCGTTTACTTTAATTAATTCTTTATCTAAGAATCCGTCTTGTTGCAAATATACTTCATGTTCTTCTGAATAAGGGAAATACATATTATCAGCAACTGCTTTCCAATTAGTTATTTCGGCTTTATTTAAATGCACCTTATTCATTATTCGAGTAAAATCGGAAGTATATTCTTTTTCTATTTTATCAATTTGTTCTATTGCATAATTAATACTCCATTTCGCTAAATAATTAGTGTAGAAATTATTATTTACGTTATTTTCATATTCGTTAGGCCCCGTCACGCCTAGAATTACATATTGATTTCTGTAAGTAGAGTAAGTGGCTCTTTGTTGCCAAAAACGCGCAATTGCAATTAGAACTTCCAACCCTTTTTCTGGAATATACGAATAGTCACCTGTATAGCGATAATAATTGAAAATGGCAAAGGCAATCGCTCCATTTCTATGAATTTCTTCAAAAGTTATTTCCCATTCATTATGGCATTCTTCACCATTCATAGTGACCATTGGATATAAAGCAGCGCCATTTTTCAAGCCTAATTTGGCTGCATTTTCAATGGCTTTATCCAATTGATTATAGCGATAAGTCAATAAGTTTCTTGCTACTTGTTGGTCTTTGGTTGCCATATAAAACGGGATGCAATAGGCTTCAGTATCCCAATAAGTTGAACCACCATATTTTTCGCCAGTGAATCCTTTAGGGCCAATATTCAATCGGGAATCTTTTCCTAAATAAGTTTGATTCAATTGGAAAATATTGAAACGTATTCCTTGTTGCGCTTTTACATCGCCATCAATGGTAATATCACTCATTTCCCAAATTTTTGCCCAAGCAAGTTTTTGGTCTTCAGCCAATTTTGAGTAGCCAATTTCAAGACCTTTAGCTATTACTTTTTTAGCAGCAGCGATGGTGTCTTGATGGTTTAATGAAACCGTATATCCACCAAGTTTTTGAATTGCACTAGTTTTTCCTTTTGCAACCGCAACTTCATAAGTGAGTTGAATTCTATCTGAAGTTTTTACAACTTCTGATGGAGTACAATTAAGATTATTCCCTTCTAGCAAAATTGTATTTTGCATAAAAGTAGTTGCTATGAAATTCGTTTTAAAAGTTCTTGCAGTTACAAAAGCTTCATTTTTAGAGTGATTTACATCTAATGGTTCCCAGAATTTTTCTTCCCAGTTAGCATCTTCGTTTTGAACTCCAGCATCTAGATAGGGTTGGTAAGTAATTTTAGCATCCCCATTTAATGGTACAATCTCAAAATTAATGATACCCAATTCATCTAAATCTAAAGAAAGAAAGCGGGTAATTTTAGCCGCAATTTTTGTTCCGTTTTGTAAAGTTGCTTCAAAAGAACGGTAGTAAATACCTTCTTTCATATTTAACTCTCTACGGAAATTTGCCACCGATATGCATTTAGCTAAATCTAAGCTTTCGCCATTGATTTCGATATTGATACCGATCCAATTTGGAGCATTCAACACTTTTGCAAAATATTCTGGATAGCCATTTTTCCACCAACCCACTTTAGTTTTGTCTGGATAGTAAATTCCGGCAATGTAGCTTCCTTGAAATGTTTCGCCTGTATAGGTTTCTTCAAAATTGGCACGTTGCCCCATGGCTCCGTTTCCAATACTGAATAAACTTTCTGACGATTTTACTCTTTCTTTATCAAAACTTTCTTCAATTATCGACCAATTATCTGGTTTTATATAATCTTGATTCATTATTTATTATTTTATAAAAAGGCTTTCAAGCAAAATTCAGCTTGAAAAATTGTAACTAATTTTAATTTATTAAAGTATCTAAAAAGGCTTCATCAATAAATGTGAAATCTTTAAATAGATGTTTTGCTTCATGTAAAGTAGCAGCATCTCCAATACCGATACTAACCATATTGGCAGTATTTGCAGCCTGAATACCCGCAACAGAATCTTCAAAAACGATTGAATTTTCGTTTGTTGCATTCAGTTTTTTTGCGGCTTGAAGAAATACTTCCGGATCTGGTTTTGCATTCGAAACATCGTTACCATCTACTATTGCATCAAAAAGAGGCATAACGCCAGTTTTTTCAAGTATAGGACGCGCATTTTTACTTGCTGACCCTAAAGCTATAAGTTGATTTTTGTTTTTTAAATAATGCAAAACAGGCAATACCCCTGGAAGAATTTCACTTTCGTCAATATTTACTAAATACGACAAGTACTCTTCATTTTTTTGAATAAGCCATTTGTCTTTTTCCTCTTGAGATGCTTGGATATTTCCAAGTTCTAGAATGATATCCAACGATCGAACGCGGCTAACTCCTTTTAATTGTTCGTTATGTTCGGGTGTAAATTCGATTCCGAGTTCTTGGGATAATTTCTGCCAAGCCAAAAAATGGTATCTGGCAGTATCCACAATTACTCCGTCAAGATCGAAAATAAATGCTTTTTTGATTGTCATTTTGATTTTTTTAACCTGAAATTGCGTTTTTATCTGTAATAAAGAAATTACATAAGCCTGCAATAATTAATGAAACACCTGCTAAAAGCATAGCATTGATGTGTGCTTCTCCAATTAATTTATATAGAAAATTAATCCCTCCTAGGGCTGCCATAATTTGCGGAATAACAATAAACATATTGAATAGCCCCATCATCATACCCATTTTATTTGGATTTACAGAGCTGGATAACATTGCGTATGGCATGGATAGGATACTTCCCCAAGAAAAACCTATTAATATAAAGGAATACATTAAAGTTGAAGGTGTTGCATAAAACATATAAATAAAACCTAAACCACCAAGTATCAATGATACCATGTGTATATATTTTCTATTTATTTTGTTTTTCATTGTGTAAAAAGTAAGTAATAATGCAAAAGCCATTGAGGACAATCCGTAAACTCCTGTTGCTGAACCCACCAAATCGGCTGCATCATTATAAACTTTATCTTTAGATTCGTATTCTATTTTTTTGTCAGTATTGAGATAAATAACTTCTTTTTTGTCATTTTTTAATGCATTACCTTCTTTATCTAATTGAGCATATTCTTTTACATCTGGTTTAGGTGAATTAAAAACATGCTCAGTTAAAGCAGGCATTGATAAACTCCACATTGTAAAAAAAGCAAACCAACTGAAAAATTGAATTAATCCAAGTTTTTTCATCGTTGAAGGCATTTCTTTAAGACTTAATATCAAATCTGTTAAAAAACGGGATTCTTTTTTTTCTGATTTAAATTTCTCTAAATCTGAAGGCGGATCTTCTTTAGTTGTTACTATAGTGAATAATATACTTGCAAAAAACACAAATGCACCCACTGAAAACGCTACAACAACCGATGGAGGAATTACACCAGCTGCAGCTTCATTAGAAACGCCAAATTTAGTTACAAGCCAGGGTAAATTACTTGCAATCCAAGTTCCAATTCCTATAATTAGGGTTTGAATAACAAAACCATTCGACC
>NZ_JBMOGV010000131.1:0-4772 GCF_049318185.1 Flavobacterium sp.
GATTTATGATTTAAGATTTATGATTTAAGATTTATGATTTAAGATTTATGATTTATGATTTAAGATTTATGATTTAAGATTTGGGAATTGGGATTTGGGATTTAGGATTTAGGATTTGGGATTTGGGAATTGGGATTTGGGAATTGGGATTTGGGAATTGGGAATTGGGAATTGGGATTTGAGTAGCGGTTTTTACTATTTGTTCTGGAAGTATAAACTTTCCATCTGAAACTTATAACTAAACTTTGTAACTTTGACCAATCAATCCTCACTACATGCTGCAAACTGCTTTTCAACGCTATATTAATAATTTCAGAGGTTTTTCGAGAGAGATTTGGATACTTACCCTCATAACGTTTATCAATCGTGCTGGGACAATGGTATTGCCTTTTTTATCGAAATACTTGAAAGAAGATTTGCATTTCACTTATGGCGAGGTAGGTTGGATTATGGTTTGCTTTGGTATTGGTTCCCTATTAGGTTCTTGGTTGGGTGGAAAACTTTCGGATAAAATTGGGTTCTACCGCATCATGATTTTTAGTTTACTGGTAAGTGGGCTTCTCTTTTTTGTTATTCAATTCATCACCAGTTTTATTGGCCTTTGTATCAGTATGTTTTTGATTATGACAGTTGCTGATATGTATCGTCCTGCGATGTTTGTGTCACTGGGTGCTTATGCCAAACCTGAGAACAGAACGCGTGCCCTCACTTTAGTTAGACTAGCGATTAATCTTGGCTTTGCTGCTGGTCCTGCGATAGGGGGATTTATTATTATGAATATTGGGTATCGTGGATTGTTTTGGGCTGATGGTGCAACGTGTATTATTGCAATTCTTATCTTTTGGCTAAAAGTAAAAGAGAAGAAAAAAACGGCTTATCGCGATAAAGTTCACCCCGGCGAAGTGTTTACCCACTCGGTCTTCAAAGATAAGCCCTTTATGATTTTTCTTTTTACTTGTCTCATTTCGGGTATATTATTTTTTCAATTATTTACTACTATCCCACTCTATCACAAAGAGCAATTTAACTTAACCGAGTTGCAAACTGGCTTGCTTTTAACCCTGAACGGTTTAATGATTTTTTTCCTAGAAATGCCGCTTGTTAGCTATGTGGAACGCCACAAGATTAGTAAAGTGAAAGTCGTTGCCACAGGTGTGTTGCTAATGGCTATTAGTCTATTCTTACTGCTTATCAATACATGGGCTGGTGTACTCATTATTATGATGTTATTTATGACCTTTGGTGAAATGTTTTCATTCCCCTTCTCCAATTCGGTGGCACTTAGCAGAGCACCTAAGGGACATGAAGGGCGCTATATGGCAATATACACGATGAGTTTCAGCTCAGCACACATTCTTAGTACTAAAATGGGTATGGAAATTATTGAGTATTTCGGTTACCAAATCAATTGGTTGGTTATGGGGACACTTGGATTGTTAGGTGCAATAGCTGGAGTTTATGTGTTTCGACTTATCCAGCGAGAATATAAGGCATAAAGTAACTATCCCTATTACATTACTAGTTACTTACAAAATAGTTAAATAAATTTTAAATTATTTTTACTGAAAAACATCTTTTTTTAAGTTTGCTATACTTAAAATTAAAACTTATTATTCTTATGAAAACAAAATTTAACTCAATGTTAGTGGCTTTTATTATCACTATAGCTAATGGCTTTTCACAAGACAAAAAACCATTTGTTATAAAACCAAATGATGACAAAGGCGATATCGTGATGACCTGGAGAGCAAATACACCAGAGCAAGAAATGAAAGACGACATCAAAGCTTTAGCCAATCATGGTGTAACTATTACCTATGATGCCGTAAAACGAAACAGCAAAGGAGAAATAACCGCTATCAAAGTAACTTATGCCGATAGAAAAGGAAATAAAGGTTCCTTAGATATGGATAATCAAAAACCGATTACTACCATTAAGTTCTTTAAACAAGGAGAGAATATTGGATTTGGTGAACCTGTTAATGATGACTTTTTATCTAGTGCTAATGGTTTTAATGGATTTTTAAACGGACAAAACCCTATGCAATTATTCAATTTTAGTCAGGGTGATGATGATGAAAATACTAAGTCTTATAGTTATAGTTTTAGCGATGATAATTCCTCAGCCAAGTCAAGAACTTTTATCCAAAAAGACGGCAAAAAACCATTGGTCATTGAAGATGGTGAAGTAGTTGAAGGTGGCGATGATTATACCAAAGAAGAATTAGAAGAAGTTCAAAAAAATAATAAAGTAGAACGCTCTGCCGAAGATGCCTTTCCTAATTTCAATTTTAATGACCAAGGCAATATGGCCGAGCAAATGAAAAAGATGCAAGAACAACTCAATCAGTTAATGCAAAAACAACAAGATAACAATCCAACTGAGGAAAGCTATAAGTCACTACGAGAATCAAAGGAAGAACTAGAAAAGGCCAAAGAGGAACTCAAAAAAGCCAAGCAAGAGTTAGAAAAGACCAAAACAATTTTAAAAACTCAAAAAGCATAATGTAATTAAACCGTATCTACGATGGTTTTGTTCTATTTTTGTAGCAAATAAAACAATGATGTATCCACTCTTAGCCAAAATCAACAAACTTCTGTTGCCTAGTTTTACCAAGCAAGGATTAGATATATCCAAAGCCAAGAAATGGCAAATGGCTATAATAGGTTGGCGTTATTATGTTACTAGTCGTGCTTTAAAGAATTAGTAATAGTGCTTTAAAAGTATATTGAGTTTGCATATTAGACATTAATACTTATATTTGCACCCACAAAAAAGGCCTCGTGGCGCAACTGAATAGCGCATCTGATTACGGCTCAGAAGGTTACTGGTTTGAATCCAGTCGAGGTCACGAATGAATAAAATCATAAGAAAAAACGCCAAGCTTGCTTGAGCGTTTTTTTGTTGGTTTTATTCTCAAAGCGTAGCTTTACTGGATGTTGCGAAGCAAAATCCAGTGATTTGTATGGCAGAGCTTTACTGGATGTTGCGAAGCAAAGTCCAGTGATTTGTATGGCAGAGCTTTGCTGGATGTTGCGAAGCAAGATCCAAATTGTTTTATGATTACTACAAAGCAAAATCCAATGTAATGCATAGCGAAGCTATGATGGAAGACCAAAGTTAATACAATCCCTTTTTGTTACAATCAGGCATCTACGTTATCCCATTATAATCTATTGATATAACTGCTGTATAAATCTTTAAACTGATAGCCCACGTCTACCCTATCTTTACTTAATTTCTCATATTCTACCAAACCCCACAGTACAAATTCTTTTAAAAAGTATTTGTCTTCAGCAGGTATTTGAGGTTGGTATTTTTGGATTAAGTCTTCTAAAGGTTCAACTGCATCCAATTGTTTTTTATACTCTTCATCAGAAGCATCGTCTAGTAATTCGAAACCTGTTTCAGCAAAGAACCACTCTAGAATTTTAGCATACGGACTGGCATCAATGTCTTTTTCTAGCTTTTCAATTTTTGGAAAATACGCCGGAAAGAACGTATAAATAGCATTACTTATTAAATTTTTTGCTACTACTGCTGCGCCTTCTTGTTCGCCTTCATATACCAATTCTACTTTTCCTGTCAAAGCGGGAATAATTCCCATAAAATCAGACAATCTAATAGTCGTTTTATCGACACCCGATAACAACGCTCTTCTTTCGGCGGTACTTACTAAATTTTCAAAAGCAGTAATGGTCATTCTCGCACTTACACCACTTTTGTTATCAATAAATTCACTTTCTCTGGCTTCAAAAGCGATTTGTTCCAATAAATCTTTGGCAAGTGATGGAACATGAACACTCGCTGTTTGTTGGTCATTCAATTTGGCCTCTTGATGCGTAATGGTTCTGGCTACCGCAATACTTTCTGGGTAATGTGTCAAAATTTGTGAACCAATTCTATCTTTCAGTGGGGTTACTATACTTCCACGATTGGTATAATCTTCGGGGTTTGCCGTAAACACAAATTGCATATCAAGGGGCATTCGCAGTTTAAAACCACGAATTTGCACATCCCCTTCTTGCAAAATATTAAATAAAGCCACCTGAATTCTGGCTTGTAAATCTGGCAACTCATTGATAACAAAAATACAACGATTAGCTCTTGGTATCATTCCGAAATGAATAACTCTATCATCAGCATAAGACAATTTTAGATTGGCTGCTTTTATCGGGTCAACATCTCCTATTAAATCAGCAACGGTTACATCTGGAGTAGCGAGTTTTTCTGAAAAACGTTCGCTTCTGTGCAACCATGTTATAGGCGTTGTATCGCCTTTTTCGGCTAATAAATCTTTGGCAAAACGAGAGATGGGGTTAAAAGGATCATCATTAATTTCTGAACCTTCTACCACCGGAATGTATTCGTCCAACAATTCAATCATCTTTCGCGCCAATCTGGTTTTTGCTTGTCCGCGAAGTCCCAATAAATTAATATTGTGACGCGATAAAATGGCACGCTCTAGTTCAGGAATTACGGTATTTTCAAATCCGTGAACTCCCTCAAAAACAGGTTGCCCCGATTTTAGTTTTTCACGTAAATTATCTCGCAATTCATCTTTAATACTTCTTGAAATGTATCCTGACTTTTTTAATTCTGCTAGTGTTTTTATTTCTTTCATGGGTTTTCGGTTGTTGGTTGTCGGTTTTCGGTTATCGGTTTTCGGTTTTCGGTTTTCGGTTTTCGGTTATCGGTTTTCGGTTATCGGTTATCGGTTTTCGGTTGTCGGTTTTCGGTTATCGGTTTTCGGTTATGGGTTTTCGGTTAT
>NZ_JBMOGV010000132.1:0-4761 GCF_049318185.1 Flavobacterium sp.
CAAAAAAGAATTGTGGCGACAATGATTGTGGCTGTCACTAACCCAGAGCTACATCCAAAGTCATCATCACAATAAAACCACCGATTAAACCTAAAGTAGCAATATCGGTATTTTTATCTTGTTGGGTTTCGGGAATTACTTCTTCTACTACTACAAATATCATCGCACCAGCAGCAAATGCTAAAGCATAAGGCAAAATAGGGATAAAAAATATAACGGCAACAGCACCCAAAACACCCGCAATAGGTTCAACTAAGGCCGAAGACTGACCATACATAAAACTTTTCCAACGACTCATTCCCATTCTGCGCAATGGCATAGAAACGGCAATTCCTTCGGGAAAATTTTGAATTCCAATTCCAATAGCCAAGGTTACTGCACCTGCAATTGATGCTTCGGGAATGCCTGCGGCAACTCCGCCAAAAAGCACTCCAACCGCTAAACCTTCTGGAATATTATGCAATGTAATGGCTAAAACTAAAAGCGTAGTGCGTTGCCAAGGTGATTTGACACCTTCCGTTTCTTTAAAATTAATGTGTAAATGAGGAAGCAATTTATCCAATCCAAAAATAAATAAAGCGCCCAAAGCAAATCCAACTGCGGCTGGAATTACTTTTACAAAACCTTCGCCTTCACTCATTTCAATAGCTGGCGATAATAAACTCCAAAAACTAGCCGCAATCATTACGCCACCTGTAAAACCTAACATTCCATCAAGAACAACTCGATTCATATTCTTAAAAAAGAAAACAAACGATGCGCCAAATGCTGTTAAAAACCAAGTAAACATGGTAGCATAAAATGCTGCTAGTATTGGATTGATACTCGTAAAATAATCGATAATAGATTGATACATATATAGTTGGATTTAAACTTTTGTTGCTATTTAACTTGAATTTTTATAAATATATTTTCAGCAATTTTGTTAGAAATAACTAAAGTTCTTGTATTTAGTTGAATGGTTTGTGAAGCATCAAAATCTTCTTTAGAAATAATTTTTATTTTGGAGCCTAACGAAATTTTTTGTTTGTCAAGGAATTGCAAAAAAGAAACCGAAGTATCTTTTACACCAACACATTGATAATCTTGCCCAATTTTTGCTTCAGACAACAATAATTTATCCACTTTTTTGACACTTCCGTTTTTATCAGGAATTGGGTCACCATGCGGATCAAAAGTTGGAAAATCTAAAAATTCATCCAATTTATTAATGAGTTTTTCCGATTGTATATGCTCTAATTCTTCAGCTATTTCGTGTACTTCATCCCATGAAAAATTTAGTTTTTCAACTAAAAAAACTTCCCACAAGCGGTGCTTTCTCACAATCATTTTGGCAGAAAGCAAACCACTTTCTGTCAATGTTACCCCTTGGTATTTTTGATAGGAAACCAAATCTTTATCAGCCAATTTTTTTAGCATATCCGTTACTGATGACGCTTTGGTTACTAACATTCCAGCAATAGCATTAGTATTCACTCCTTTTGGTGAAACCAATGACAAATGATAAATAACTTTTATATAATTTTCCTCAGATGTAGTCATAAAATGAAATTCATATTGACAAATTTAATTAAATATTTAATTATTTATAAAAATATTTTTAGTTTTGTCTAAAAAATTAATTTCAATGAAAATATATTTTACAATACTTGCCTTATTGATTGTCCAATTAATAACAGCTCAAAATACCGAACCCATTCAAGCCGATAGACCGGATCAAACTGAAACACCAGCATTGGTACCAAAAGGAATGTTCCAAGTAGAAGCAGGTTTTACTTTTCAGAAAAATGATGAATTAAGTAATACCAATACTTTACCAACCGTTTTATGGAAATATGGCGTAAATGATAACTTTGAATTGCGATTGATCACCGAGTATGTTTATGAAAAAGTACTCGATGAAAAACAAGATGGATTGCTTCCAGTTTATGTCGGTTTTAAAGCAAAACTTGCCGAAGAAAAAGGTATTGTTCCAAAAACTTCTATAATTGCGCATATTGGTTTGCCAAGTGCAGCTTCTGCGAAATATAAAAATGAATTTTATGCCCCTGAATTTCGCTTTGTAATGCAACATACCTTGTCGGAAAAAATGAGTTTAAGTTATAATTTGGGTGCAGAATGGGATGGATTTTCGGCAGAACCTACCTTTTTATATACTTTAACAACTGGATATTCTATTTCAGAAAAATTAGGTTCTTATATTGAATTGTTTGGTTTTGCTCCTCAAAATAACAAAGCCAATCACAGTTTTGATGGCGGTATTACCTATTTGATAAACAATAATTTTATGTTAGATTTGTCCTCAGGAATAGGCATTACCGATAATGCACCAGACCATTATGTGGCGCTCGGTTTTTCGTTCCGAATTTAAATGAAACACTACCATTACATTTTTACCGGTTCGGGTTTATCAGCACTAATGACTGTATATGAAATGATAGTATCTGATAAATTTCAGGATAAATCGATTTTATTGATTGATCAAGACCCAAAAAAGAGCAATGACAGAACGTGGTGTTTTTGGGACGATACCTCTATGTTTGATTCTATTTTATCAAAAAAATGGGATTACGCCCTTTTTGCCAATGAAAATTTTCAACGAAATCTTGACCTGAAACATTATCAATATAAAATGTTGCGTGGCTTGGATTTCTACAACATGATTTTTGATTTACTATCTAAAAATAAAAATATCCATTTTGCCCACAAAAAAGTAATTCATTTTCAAGAATTTGAAGACTATTGCGAAGTAAAAACAAGCTCAAACGTTTTGGAAGAAAGCTACACTTGTGATAGAATTTTTAATTCAATTTTCAACCCAGAACTAGTAAAAAAACAGTCGGAATATCCATTGCTACAACAACATTTTATTGGCTGGTTCATTAAAAGTAAAGAAGCTGTTTTTAATCCAAATGCAGCAACTTTTATGGATTTTTCTGTAGAACAAAGAGGAAACACCCGTTTTATGTATATTTTGCCTACTTCTTCAACCGAAGCATTATTGGAATATACACTTTTTTCAGCTGACTTGCTTGCAACCGAAGAATATGAAACAGAAATTCAAAAATACATTCAAAAATTAGGAATTACTGATTACGAAATCGTCGAAAAAGAAAAGGGAAATATCCCTATGACTTGTTATAAATTTTGGAAACATAACACCAAAAACATCATTAATATCGGTTCTGCTGGTGGTTGGACAAAAGCGAGCACTGGTTTTACATTTAAAAATGTCATCAAAAAATCGAAAGCGTTAGTCAACTTTCTTCAAGACGATAATACTACTTCGACTTCGGTCAATAGAAGTTTCACAAAATTCCATAAAATGGATAAATTTTGGCTTTATGATTTACTCTTTATCGACGTTTTACATAAAAATAATGAATTAGGGTCAAAGATATTTTCTTCGCTCTTCAAAAAAGGAAATCCCACCATGATCTTTAAATTTTTAGATGAAGAAACAACGTTGTGGGAAGATGTTGTTATAATGTCAAAATGTCCATCTTTGCCATTTTTAAAAGCATTATTCCACCGAATTATCAATTTTAAAATGTTTGATAATTTTAGCAATAACCGTAACTAAAATCATAAATGTTATAAAAACTAATTCACGAAAAGCTTCTGTGGTTTGAACAAGTGCTTCATTATTTCTTTGTAAATGATATAACAATCTTTTTTTATTTTCTAAATCAGAAACATCATATGGAAATCCTGAAAAAACATGTGGAATTGTAAGCGACAATAACATAATAGCTATGCCATAAACAAATAAAAGGTAATGCAACATTAACTTGAAATTGTTTTTTCTTTGCACAAAGAAATAGCCAATTGCAAATACAAGTAACAATCCAAACTGAATGTAAAACCTATCTAGTTGTTCAAAAAATTCCATAAAATTTATTTTTGAAATGTAAACATAATAAATCTTTATGATTTCTTTAAAACTTACCATTAGAATTCTCTTTATCTTTGTAGCTGATTTTAACCCGAGGCACAGCCAAATTGTATGGAGCGTATCGAAATAAAATCTAAAATTTCTAATCTAAAATTTAAAAATATGTACCCAGAAGAAATGGTATTGCCAATGCGTGCAGAGCTTTCACAAGTTGGTTTTCAAGAATTATATACCGCAGCCGATGTAGAAAACGCAATCAAAGCAGACGGAACAACTTTAGTTGTGGTAAATTCTGTTTGTGGTTGTGCAGCAAGAAACGCACGTCCAGGAGCAAAAATGAGTTTAGATGGCGCAAAAAAGCCTGATCATTTAGTAACAGTTTTTGCAGGAGTTGACAAAGAAGCAGTAGATGCAGCGCGTCAACACATGTTCCCTTTTCCTCCCTCTTCACCAAGCATGGCTTTGTTCAAAAACGGCGAATTGGTTCACATGTTAGAGCGTCACCACATTGAAGGAAGACCAGCCGAAATGATAGCTGAAAACCTCAAAGACGCTTACGCAGAGTTCTGTTAATCAGAAAAAAGATTTTACAAAAGCCTTTTGAAATTTTCGGAAGGCTTTTTCATTTTCAAATTTTCAAATTATCTTTGCTTCGAATTCTTCCATTTAGAGTTCACAATAATTTCTCACTTAAACGTTTATAGCATGCAACTGTATAACACCTTAAGCGCAGAAGAAAGAGCCGAACTTATTGACCAAGCCGGCAAACAACGACTTACTTTGTCTTTCTATGCGTATGCCAAAATTGAAAATCCAAAACAATTTCGCGACGATTTATTTATCCAATGGAACAAACTTGATGCTCT